>CAZNSM010000060.1:15712-27291 GCA_964575615.1 uncultured Pirellulales bacterium
TCGTTGCTGCTGACCTATGTGGCTGCATTCCTGGTGACGGCGTACCTGGCCTACGGCGAGAGGCTTCTCGGCTGAGTCTTCGCCGGCAGATGCTGTACACGTGGTGTGTGCCGCCTGTATGATACAGGCGTGATCGAGCACGAAGGAGTGGTCTATGGATCGGGTGCAGCTGTGTCTTATCTGGACTCTGTTTGCTGGTGGAATCGTGTCGGCTTCACCTGTGCCGGGTGACGTTGGTTATGCCGGCCGGGAGGGGGTGACTCTGTATGTCTCGAAAGTGGGGGACAACTCCGATGGGCTGAGCTGGACTCGTGCGTTCCACACGATCCAGGGGGCGTTGAACGCGGTGCCCGACGACGGCGGGGGCCACCGGGTGATCGTCCGACCGGATCACTACATGGAGCCCAACCTCGAAACGCCGCACAAAGGCGCGCCGGGCGCCTACAATCTCCTGATCGGTGACGTCGATGGGCGTCTCGGCTCGGGCGTGCAGGGTTGGGTCGTGATCGACGCGGGCGATCCGAATACGGGATTCAAGAGCTGGGACTGGTGGTCCAACATGCGGGCTTCGACCACCGAATGGTCTCGCGGCAACAACCAGACGAGTTTCTCCTGCATCGTCTG
This sequence comes from uncultured Pirellulales bacterium, assembly GCA_964575615.1. Taxonomy (GTDB): domain Bacteria; phylum Planctomycetota; class Phycisphaerae; order Sedimentisphaerales; family Anaerobacaceae; genus Anaerobaca. The sequence continues at coordinate 16,337 of CAZNSM010000060.1, forward strand.
GGACCGCTGGGCGCTGCGGAACCTCTACGCCACCGGAGGCGATGCGGGCCTGTTCTGGGACCTGACGCACGAGAGTGGCGGGGGCTTCACCGTCCTGGTCGAGGACTGTGTCGGCGTCGGACGGGCGTTCGGCGGCGGGCTGTGCTATCCGACCGTGCGGCCGGAGGAGCCGAGCGTCTTTCGACGCTGTTACTTCCTGGCCCTGGACTGGCGAGGTGACACGGCGGCCGTCCTCATCGGGGGCTGGGAGACGAAGATGCCGCAGGCCCCGCACGTTGTCTTCCAAGACTGCACGCTCGTGCACCCCGACAACGCGGTCCAGGCTTCCTACGCGAGCAAGTGTGTGCGGGCCCGGTTCGAAGACTGCCGGATGATCGTGCTGAACTTCTCCCAGCCGACGATCAGCCCTTCGACCGGCATCATCTGCTCCGAGAGGGCCCCGCAACTGCTGCACGTCGATCTGAAGGACTGCATTCTCGCCGGATATCATGTTTTCGGCGACGGCGGCCACGACGAGAAGATCTCCTACACGACCGAGGGTCGCGTCCAGGCGTATTTGCAGTTCGAGCAGACTGCCCCTGCCGGCTTCGAGCGTCTGGGCGCCTGGCCGACGGAGCTGTTCTTCCGCATCGCGCCGCCGCAGGTGAAAGGCGGGGTAATCGAGTGGCCCGCAAGCAGGCGGAACTGAATCGATCGCAATCGTCCTGGCCCACGTGGTGTCCGGAGTGTATACTTGTGAGGTCCGATGGATCGCTGCGACCGCAGGCATGGATCAGGATGTGAGGTGAAAGCGAGGTGTGAGGATGTCAAGCCGTTGCCGTGACAGACAGGTTCGTATTCTGAGTCGATACAGGGTCGTGGCGTGTGCGTGCGCCTTTGTGATCTGTGTCGTACCCACGGCGGTGGTGTGCGCTGGGGATCTGGCGTTCACGCATCTTACGATTGCCGATCCGTTGCCCGGCTCGGCTTGGGGGACGGGCGGCAGCCCGCTGGCCGACTACGACGGCGACGGTGATCTGGACGTGGTCATCTCGCGGCGTGAGCCGAAGACCGCCTACTGGTTCGAGCGAAAGGACGACGCCACCTGGGTCCGTCACGTCATGGGCTCGGCCGAGGGTCTGGCCAACACGCTGGGGGCGGCGGCGCTGGACATTAATGACGATGGTTGGCCCGACGTGGTCCTCACGAAGGTGTGGTTCGAGAACCCCGGTGGCCTGCTGGAGAACCCCGATGCCCCCTGGCCCGCCCATGATTTTGCCGGCGGGGGACACGACATCGTCGCCGCCGACATCAACGGCGACGGCCGGCTTGACATCGTAACGTATCACGGCACGGTCGTCTCGTGGTACGACCCGGCCGACGGCATGAGGCAGACCGACGTAGGCCAGGGCGAGGAGAACCACGGCGGCATCGCCCCCAACGGCATCGGCGATCTCGACGGCGACGGTGACCTCGATATCGTTATTCCGGCCTACTGGTTCGAGAATCCCGGCAACGCGTCCCGCCCCTGGCGGCGATACGAATGGCCCCATCTGGCGGTGCCGAACGCGTCGTACGGGACCAGCATGCGCTCCTGGATCGTCGATCTCAATGGCGACGGGCGCAACGACATCGTCTACAGCGACTGCGACACCGGCTGGTCGCACGTCTACTGGGTCGAGGACACCGGCAAACGGCCCCGCTGGAAACGCCATCTTCTTGAAGACCCGCCCACACGGCCGGGGGATGTGCCGGGGACCGGCTCGTTTCATTCCCTCGGCGTCGCAGACTTCGACAGCGACGGCGATCTCGACATCTTCGCGGGCGAGCAGGAAGACCCCGACGCCTACATGGAATCCAGCGGCAAGCTGGCGATGAAGCCCAAGGGGCTCAAGGAGCGCGGCGTCATTTGGCTCAGCTCCGGCGGATCGAGTCCGACGTTCACGCCCGTTGTCCTGCAAATCGACAATCCCGGCTGGCATGACGCCACTCTCGGCGACGTCGATGGGGACGGGGACATCGACATCGTCACGAAGATCTGGAACAAGGACGGCGCCACCTACCACGCCGACTACTGGCGCAACGACACGCCGAGATAGACGGTCCCCGTCGGTCCGTCATGTGGATGGTGCGGGCTTGGGCTTGCGCGCCAGAAGCCACATCTGTCGCAGCTTGCTTCGCAGAACCCGACACAGAGAGAAGCGGATCGGAGCCAGCGTCGGCAGCTCGAAGTCCGAGAGCGGCTCGCCCGGTGAATCCCCCACCAGCTCGATCCGGTCGAACTCCAGGCCGTTGCGCTGCATGCTCGTTGCCGTGCGGAGCAGGGGAACCTGCCCCGGATCGATGCCGAGCAACCGACAGCACACCCTCTCGCACGAAAGCGGATCGGCGCCTCCGATCAGCCAGCCGAGGGGCCTGCTGACGCCCCCCGACGGACCCCTTCGTTCCATCGCGACAATGCCGTCGATGAGGGTCAGCGCCGGACGGAGGAAGTAGCAGATGTCGATCAGCAGGCGGCAGAATCTCGCCGGGTCGCCGCCGTATCGATAATGCCACAGAGCCTTGCGCTTGCCGCTGACGCACCCGAACATGTTCTTGACCGCCAGGGTCACCAGAAGCTGGCCGTGCGCCTTGAGCTTGGGCAGATTGATGATCGCGTCGGCCTCCAGCGCCGCGGTGCTGAGCCCGACTCGCGGACCATGCCTCCCGACACGGCGCGTCCTGGGCCTGTCCAGTTGTCGCAGAGGGACACCCAGTCTCTTCAATGGCTCGATCAGCTCCAGCGCCTCGGCACAGCTCTGCACGTCTCCCCAGCCGGGCGAATCCCCCACGAACGGCCTGGCCCCGAAGTTCTTCAGAAGTCGGGCGACTGCGAGAATCACCTCGGGATGAGTCTGTGTCGCGTCTTGTCGATGCGACCGTGGCGTGATGAAGTTCGGTTTGAGCAGAACCCTGTCACCGGGCTTGACGAATCGTTCGATACCCCCGAGCAGTTGGAGTTGACGTTCCACGGCCTTTGCCACCCTTTCGGGTTGATAGTCGTGACATCGAATCAGCGAAACGGTAGTTCTCTCAGCCATGGTTGCTCAGTCATTGATGCGCGTGCAGACCACGACGAGCACGCGAAAGGCCGGGCGGCGCTTCGGCGGCTCCTTCGTTTCCGTGTCGAAGAACAACACCGGTTCCGGCCGATTGAAGAACCGCCCGCCCAGAGTGAGGGTCTCGCCCGAGTAGCTGTCGGGCGCCAGCACCAGCAGGTCGCCCGGCGTCATCTGGGCGGCGAACGCCGCCGAGTCGAAATAGAACTCCCGCCGGCGATTCTGCTCGTCCAGTTCTGGAATCGCGCTGGTCAAGGCCAATGTATACACGGGATAGGCGATGATCTTGCGCACGCCGCGAGCGCCGGGAATCGCCTGCTCGCGAAGCCGCAACACCAGCAGTCCGGGGCCAGCTTTCACGGTTTGCGACGACAGGTCCGTGCCGACAAAGGAGATTTCGCTGTTCTGAGGGACGTTGGCAACAGGGAGGTTCGCTGGTTCGTCGTTGCCGATCACCAGGGAGGTGGTTCCTGCATCCTGGGCCCCGGCCGCGGCCAGCAGGTCCCGAACCTGCTCCCACATCGTCGTGCGTCCCAGCCGCACGCGAAAGGAGTTGCCCGCGAAGGCGCTGTAGCTGTTGGTCTGGATCGGCTTGGCCGACAGCGTCTGCCAGAGATCGTCGAGCTGGCGGATGTTCTCGGCCGGCACGTCCAGGGTGTAGACGTCGAGGTTGACGGTCGCCAGGAACTTCGCCTGCCGCGAGGAATCGGGCGACGGCGGTGCGAGTTCGCCGATCTTGACTTGTTCCCAGATCGGCACCACCGGCTCGGACGCCGGCTCGCAGCCGCTCAGGCTCAGCCCGGACAGAATCACCAGCAGGATGGCTCGCAGGACACGCATCCATGCCAGCCTACCTGTGCGAGTCCTCCTTGTCAATGTCGCCACGATTTCGATTGACCCTCGGCGCCGGCCATTGTATGATGCTATGCGAGCATGTGGCAGACGTCACCGCCGGATGCAGGCAGCAGATTCCAGCGCACCATGAGGAGGTTCGGTCATGTCCAGACAGGCACATTGTGTGAAGACCCACAGCAGGCTCGGCGTCACATCGCGATTGGTGGTATGGCTCGCGGCATCGCTCCTGGTGCTGCCGCTCGCTCCGGCCCGGGCGCAGGACCCGACCCGCTTCGAAGCCGACATCCAGGCGTTCGAGCGTACGGACCTGACCACGCCTCCTCCCAGGAACCCTGTGCTGTTCGTCGGCTCGTCGAGCATTCGGATGTGGACCACGCTGGCGACGGACTTCCCGGACTATCCCGTGATGAATCGCGGCTTCGGCGGTTCGTACATGAGCGACCTGCTGTACTATTTCGATCGCGTCGTGGCTGTGTACGATCCGGCGCTGGTTCTGGTCTACGAGGGCGACAACGACCTGTCCGGCGGAAAATCCGTGGACCAGGTCTACGCCGAGTACCTGCAATTCGTCGCGCTGGTCGACGAGCAGTTGCCCGAGGCGGATATCGCCTTCATCGCCACCAAGCCCAGCCCGAGCCGGGCCCAATACGTGGAGGTCACGCGGCAGTTGAACGAGCGTCTGGAGGCCCTGGCCGCGACCGATGCGCACCTGTGGTTCATCGACGTGTTCACCCCGATGCTCAACGAGAGCGGCCAGCCTCGTCCCGAACTGTTCGGCAGCGACATGCTCCACATGAACGCTGCCGGCTACGAACTGTGGCGCTCGATCGTCGAACCGGTGCTGGCGGCATGGGCCATGCCCAAGGTGCAGACTCTGCTGCTGGACTTCGGCACTTCGGGCACGCCCACGCAGAACGGCCCGGCGCCGGACGACCCGGTGAATTTCTGGAACAACGTGACCGAAGCCGTCGGTGGTGTGGCGGGAGGGCAGCTTTCCGGCCTGGTCAACACTCTGAACGTGCCGACTTCGATCGGTCTGGAGATTCTCAGTCCGTTCAACGGCAGCGGTCCAAACACCAACGGGACTCTCGAATCGACGGTGTTTCCCGGGAACGCCACGCGGGATTCCCTCTACGGCAACACCGAAATCTGGGGCGGACTGGCCAATGTGACGCCCAGCTTCAAGTTGACCGGCCTCAATCCGGAACGGGTGTACAACTTCACCTTCTACGGATCGCGGCTGGGCGCCACCGACGTCCGCGAGACGAGCTACACGGTCGCGGGCGAGGGGACCACGTATGTGACGCTCGATCCCGCCAACAACGTTGACAACGTTGCGACGGCGCTGGGCATCGTGCCGGACGCGATGAATGAGATCACGATCCATCTGGCCCCGACGGCGAACAACAGCAATGGATATCACTTCATCTATCTCGGCGCGATGAAGGTCGAAGAGATCCCCGAGCAGCAGCCGATCGTCTTCGTGCGGCAGCCTGCCAGCCAGACGGTGGTCGCCTACCAGTCCGTCACGTTCCAGGCCCAGGTTCAGAGCACGCCTCCGTATGTTGTCCAGTGGTACAAGAACGGCGGCGCGATCGCCGACGCCAACGAATTCGCGTATACGATCGACGTTGTGACGCCGGATATGGACGGCGCGGTCTTTGCGGTGGGCGTCAGCAACATGGTCTACAGCGCCCTGAGCGAAGGGGCGGTCCTCCACGTGGTCCCCGACGTCAACGCGCCGGTGCTGCTGTCGGCCCAGAGCACCAACGGCTACACGATCATGCTGTTGTTCGATGAGCGTCTGGCCCAGGAGACCGCTGCCGTGGCGGCCAACTACAGCGTCAACGAGGGAGCTGTCGAGGTCGCCGCCGCCGAGCCGGGCGCCGACGGTCGCACCGTTTTCCTCACGCTGGGCCAGCGCGTTCTGGGCAGCTTCACGGTGAGTGTCAGCGCGTTGCAGGATCTGGCGGGCAATCAGATCGCCGCCGGCTCGGCCGTAGCGGGGCACGTGCGTCTGGAGGTTCTTCTCATCGATTTCGGCGCTTCGGAGACTCCGACGAACGACGATCCGGCCAACGCATGGAACAACGTGACGCAGAGCATCGGGTGCGTCGATGGCGGTCGCCTGGCCGCTCTGGTGACCGTCGAGGGCACTGCGACGAAGGTCAGTCTGATCACGATCCGGCGGTTCAACGGCGCCAACACCAACGGGACGCTCGCTTCGCCGGTCTTCCCCGCGAATGCCACGCGCGACTCGCTGTTCGGCAACACCGAGACATTCAGCGGCCTGGCCGATGTCTTCCCGAGCTTCAAACTGACGGGACTGGACCCGCTGCTGACGTACGACTTTACCTTCTACGCCTCGCGAATGGGCGTCCGTGACAACCGCGAGACGGGTTACACGGTCGCCGGAGCCAACGCAGGCTTTGCCGCCCTGGACCCGTCGGGCAACGAGAATGCGTCCGTGACGGTGACCGGGATTGAGCCGGACGACACCGGCGAAATCCGAATCGATCTGGCCCCGACCGCCAACAACGTCAACTCCAACCATTTCACCTACCTCGGCGTGTTGAAGGTCGAGCCGACACCGGCCGATTGACGGCAGAATCCCGTGGCCCCTCTCCACCCCAGCAGAGAGGGGCCGTGCCTTCCATCGGGCAGGCATGGGGGGAGTGTCTGCCCATGCGTCTTTTCGTCGCGTTGGGTGCCAGCCGTGGCAGCCCTGCGCCGGCGAATCACCAGAATGCGAATTCGCTTGACTGGCGGGCGGTTTTGGGTTTAATGAGCCGCCGGTTGTCAGAATGGGATTCCACGAGAAAGGGTGTTTTGACGATGAAGATCAGCCAGAGAGCCAAGAGCGTTCCCCCTTCGGCGACGATCGCCGTGACGGCCCGGGCCAAGGAGCTGAAGGCCCAGGGGGTTGATGTGGTCGGCTTTGGGGCGGGCGAGCCGGATTTCGATACGCCGGAGTATATCAAAGAAGCCGCGATCAAGGCGCTGAAAGAGGGCAAGACCAAGTACACGCCCGCCGCGGGCATCATCGAGTTGCGGACCACGATCGCCAGGAAGCTCGAACGCGAGAACGGGCTCAAGTACACGCCCGAGCAGATCGTGGTGAACATCGGCGGCAAACACTCGGTCTACGAGGCGATGCAGGCGGTGCTCGATCCGGGCGACGAGGTGCTGCTGCCCCGGCCCTACTGGGTGACGTATCCCGAGGCGATCAAGCTGGCCGGCGCGGTGACGAAGATCGTCGAGACGGACAAGGCCAACAGCTACAAGATCACGCCGCCGCAGCTCAAGAAGGCCATCACGCCCAAGACCGCGATGCTCATCCTCAACTCGCCCAGCAATCCCGGCGGGTTCATGTACACGCCGGACGAGCTGCAGGCGCTGGCCAAGGTGCTCGAAGGCACCAACGTCTGCGTGATGTCGGACGAAATCTACGAAAAGCTCATCTACGGCGACTCGAAGTTCATCAGCTTCGCGGCCCTGAGCGACGACGCCTTCCAAAGGACGCTGACCCTCAATGGCCTGAGCAAGGCGTTCTCCATGACCGGCTGGCGACTGGGCTACACCGCCGGACCGCTGGACGTCATCAAGGCGATGTCCCGCCTCCAGGACCACATGACCTCGAACCCGGTGACGTTTGCCCAATACGCGGCTATTGCCGCCTTCGGGCCGCAGGCCGATGAGACGATCGAGAAGATGCGGGTTGAGTTTGCCAAACGCGGCAAGTACATGGCCGAGCGGCTCAACGCCATCAAGGGCGTCCGGTGTGCCGAGCCGGCGGGGGCGTTTTACTGCTTCCCGGACGTTTCCTCGCACTTCGGCCGGACCATTGGCGGGGCCAAGATCGGCGACAGCATGCAATTTGCCTCGGCCCTGCTGGAGCAGGCCAACGTGGCCCTGGTCCCGGGTCTGCCGTTCGGCTGCGGCGACAACGTGCGTTTGAGTTTCGCCTGCTCGATGGAGCACATCAAGAAAGGTCTCGACCGGCTGGAGCAGTGGCTGAGCCAGTAGGACCGAGAAGCGGTCCAGGATGACAGGGCGTGGCTGGCGGCCTTGCGATGGATCGGCCACGCTTGGGCGGAGCCGGTCGGCCGGGCATTTGGCGTGCGCGCCAGGGGGCTTGCCACACATGATTCGCAGAATTCTGCTGTCAGGCGCCAACACGTGGCGCCAGCGGAACGTCTAATCTGGAAACAGGGCTCGGCAGGGCTGGCGACGTCGGTTTCAGGATCTGGAGGCGCATGTGCGGGACAAGGCTGGGCGACGGGTTCTTTCTGCCCTTCGTGAGGGTCGTCGCGAGGCGTATAAGGCCGTGATCGACGCCCACTACGGCTCGGTGTACCGGTTCCTGGTGTTTCTGACGCGCGAGGCGAGTCTGGCCGAGGATCTGACACAGGAGGTCTTCACGGCGGCATGGCGGGCTCTCGGCGGCTTTGACGGCCGGGCCTCGATCAGGACGTGGCTGTATCGGATCGCCTACAATGCCTTTATCGACGCGCAGCGCCGACGGGTTCGCCAGGCAGTGTGTGCCGAAGCGTTGGGGCAACATTGCGCGGATGACACCTGCGATCCGGTGTCCGAGTTGATGGCGGCCGAAGAGCTTGCGCGCATCCGGAAGACCCTGGAGGCGCTGGACGCCGACGACCGCACCGTGCTGGTGCTGCACTATGTGGAAGGGCTGAGCTACCGCGAGATGGCGGGCGTGCTGGATCGGCCCAGCGGGACGATCAAGTGGCTGACCGGGCGCGCCCTCGACAGATTGCGGCAGCGGTTGACGGGAAGGACATAACCATGAATAAGCGATGGCAAGAAGGCGGAGATGGTATCCCCATGCTACAGCTCAAGGCCCGGCTGAAGGAGCTGAGAGGCGTCGAGCCCCCCGATGGGTTGAGAGAGAAGCTGGTGGCGGCCATTCCTCCGGCGTCCGCACGTCAGGCTGGAGGAGTCGACGTTCCCCGTTGGCTCAGGGCCCTGCGCTATGTCGCTGCGGCCGCTGTTGTTGGGATGGTTTTTGTAGTGGTGCGGTCTTTCGTTCCGCAGACCGGATCACCCCGCCTCGTCGCCGATATCAACGATCGCTCCGCCACGGCCCTGGTTGACCACAACAACTCGCTGCCGGGGGACATCAACATCAGCGACCACAACGCGATCCCATGAGCAAGAGGCAGCTTCCTATGGCTCGACACGTCGGCGGGCCGGGCCTGTTCTGTGGGCGCTTTTCCACAAAGAGCAACAGGGCAGGGGGCGTTCTTGACGATATACGGAAGAAGCAGTATCCTTCTACGATACTATTAGCCGAAACCTGTTGGAAAGTGCGCGAATGGCGGCAAATGAGACCGGCGAGGGGGGCACACTGTTAACGACCGAAGGACGGTCGGCATGGTCCGGCTGGCTGGTGGCCGCCGGTTGGCTGGCGATGCTGATCTTCGCCTTTCACGCCTGCACGCACATGGTGGCCGCCGGCGACACTTGGGTGGCGATGGCGTGCGGACGGCACTTCGTCCACCACGGCGTGGACACCGTCGAACCTTTCAGCGCCAACAGCCACCGCGCCGGCCCGACGGAAGCCGAGGTCGCGACCTGGCCGGGCTGGGCCCGCTGGATCACCGAGAGAGTGGGCCTCGAAACGGTTCGCAAGTGGCACCCGACCGGTTGGATCAACCAGAACTGGCTGACACACGTCATCTTCTACCGCCTGACCACCATGTTCGGTTCGGAGCAGGAGCCTTACTTCGATGCGCTGGTGTTCTGGAAATTTGCTGTGTACCTCCTGGCGGTTGCCGCGATCTACTTCACCGCCCGACTGCTGGGCGTGAATTCTGTCCTGGCCGCTACCGCCTCCGGCTTTGCGTTGTTCATCGGGCGGTCCTTCTTCGACATCCGTCCGGCTGGCTTCTCGAACCTGCTGGTGGCGGTCTTCATCCTGATCCTGGTCCTGACCAGCTACAGGCACGCGCTCTACATCTGGCTGATCGTGCCGGTGATCATCTTTTGGTCCAACGTCCACGGTGGCTATATCTACGCCTTCATCATCCTGGTCCCGTTTCTCGGCTGGCATCTGATCATGCACCTTCCGAAGCGCTGGCTGGTGGCGGTCTACAGCATTTTGACCTGGCTGGTCCTCTCGGGCCTGACCCACCAGTTCCTCGGTCGCCGGGCCGAATTGATGAACGAGTATTTCTCGCAGAGCAACGCCGGCGCTTCCGGCATCGGCGACTGGATGGTCGTGCTCCTGCTGCTGGCCGTCGGGGGCAGCATCGCGGCCGTTCTGCACCGGCAGATCAGCGACAGCGCTCTGACGGCCCTGCACGTCGTCGCAACGTGCATCGTGTTCCTTCTGGTGCTGGCGCGGTACTTCCCCGCGCCACCCAACACGATGAACGATCGTATCCTGAGGATCTTTGCCGATCACGCGGCCGGTGGACGCTGGACGTGCGTGGGCATGTTCGTGCTGTCCATGGCGTTTGGGGCGGCGGTTCTGTCGCTCAGAGACAAGGCCCTTCGCGTGCTGGATCGCCGGACCCTTTTGCACACGGTCGGCGCCGGAGCGGTCGCGTTCGTCGCGATGGTCGTTTTCAATCCGTTCCACCTGACCAACCTGACGCACACCTTTGTCATCTCGGTCAGCAAGCACGCCGAACGCTGGCGCGACGTTCACGAGTGGCATCGGGCGCTGGACTGGACCAACCCGGTTGGCACTGCCATCCCGTTTCTGACGATGTACATCCTCGCCTGGCTCGCTCTGATTGTCTGGTCGATTCTGTCGGTGCGTGCGACGCTCGCGGAACCGTCTCCGAAGAAGCGCGCCGGGAAGGCCGAGGCGCCCGCCGGGCCGCAAATCGATGTCGTCTTCATCATCGTGGCCGCGGTGACCGTCTACATGGCCATACGCTCGCGACGATTCATCCCCATCGCCGCTCTTGCCGCCTGTCCCGTGATCGCGTTGCTGGTGCAGCGCATCGTGGCCTCCATCCTGACCATTGCGGATCTGCGCGGCGCCGCCCGGAC
>CAZNSM010000061.1:0-26453 GCA_964575615.1 uncultured Pirellulales bacterium
GTATAGCCGGGATTGACCACCAGGATCGGGCCCTTGTCGCACATGCCGAGGCAGCCGGAAAGGCTGATGGTCGCACGGTCCGCCAGACCGTGCCGCTCCAGTTGCTCCCGCAGCCGCGAGATGAGATTGCGAGACCCGCGGTTGATGCACGTGGTGCCGTCACAAACAATGATTCTGTAGGTTGTAGCCACCGCCAGTTCCCTTTCTGCTTAGTCAATGACCCACTCTTGAATGACCTGGCCGTTCTTGAGGTGTCGCTCGATGATCTGCATCGCCCGGTCCTTGTCCACCTTGCCGTACTTGACGGGCGTCTTGCCCGCTTCGATCACCTCGACGGTCGGTTCGAGGTTGCATCGCCCGGCACAGCCCTTCTGGCTGAGGTAGACGTCGGTCAGACCTCGGCTGATCGCTTTCTGAAAGACCTCCATGACGTCCTTGGATCCGGCCGCGATCTCACAGGTAGCCATCCCGACGTATACGCGTTTGGTCGAGAGATAGCCCTTTCCGATGATCCGGCTGACCGCCTCGGCCCTTTTCTTCTTGATGAGGTCCAATGGAGTCGGCATTGTGTCAGTTCCTTTCTATCTGGAATACGAACGAATTGCCGTGTTCTCGGGGTTCGACCCGGATGCTGCCACCGTGGCGCTCGATGATCTGCTTGGTGATATACAGGCCCAGTCCGGTGCCTTTGACCTTTTTCGTCTCGGGACTGTCCAGACGGGAGAACTTCTGGAACAGGCGGGCCCGCTGCTCGGCGCTGATCGGCGTCGAATCGTTGTACACGTCGATTTCGACTTTGCCGTTGACCGGCCGGGCGGTGACGCTGATCTGCCCGGCGTCCGGGCTGTACTTGATCGCATTGCTCACCAGATTGTTGGCGACGATCTGCATCAGATCGGGATCGGCCTGGACATCCAGCGCCGGGTCGATCTCGTTCGAAATGTTCAACTTCTTGCGGATCGAGATCGCCGCCAGCGAATTGATCGAAACGTCAAAGACGTCCTTCTTCAGACTCAGCTTGGACTTGTGCACGTCGAGCTCGCCCCGCTCGACGCGCCCGAGGTTCAGGAACTTCTTGACGGTCGCGTCGAGATAGTCCAGGTTTCGCGTGACCGAGTCGAGGGCCTTGCGCTGCTTGAAGTTGATCATGCCCAGATACCCGTCCCGTACCGCGTAGGCGTTCATCACCGCCGAGGCCAGGATGCCCTTGAGCTCGTGGGCGACGAACCCGATCAGGTCCACGTAGCTCTTGTTCATGGCGGCGAGCTTCTCGTTGGAGACCCGCAGGCTCTCCTGGCGTTCCTTCAGACCGACCGCCATCGCGTTGAACGCCTCGGCCATGCTGTTGATGTCCTTGATGGACGTTTTCGTGTTCACCTGGCAGCCCCAGTCGCCCGAGGCCAGGCACTCACTGGCATAGACCACCTGGGTCAGCGGCTTCGAGATCGCGCCGGCCAGGACAAACGAAAACAGCACCGCGATGAGCGTCACCGCGCCCACCGCCGCCAGGAAGATCAGCAGAATCTGCCGGGCCATGTCGTGGAACGGCGCTTCGAGGGTCCCCACGTACAGAACCCCGATGACCGAGCCTTCGATGTTCCGGATCGGTTCGTAGGCGGTCTTGTACCAGTCGGTGACCACAAACGCCCGGTCGTGCCAGACCTGACCTTCCTCGACCACCTTCTTGTAGACCTGCTCGGAGACCCGGGTTCCGATGGCTCGCTGGCCGTTCTCGTCGAGCACGTTCGTGGAGATCCTGACGTCGTCCTGGAAGATAGTCACCGTGCCGACGGGCTTGCCGCGGTACAGTTCCCTGCCATACACCGTGTCTCGGATGCGGTCGACAAAAGTGTAGTCCCGATTGATGAGGCGTCCGCCATAGAAGACCCCTTCCACGGCGCCCGCGTCGTTCACTCTCGGGACGGCATACTCCTTGGCCATGGCGCGATTGAGCACTTCGCGGTCGGTCGGTCCGGCCATGGGAGTCGCCTTGACCGGGATGGAACGTTTGCCCGCAAGGTCGCCGGGCATGGAGTCCAGCTCCTCCGATGAGACCAGGCGGGTCCCGCCCAGGGCGCGTCCTTCCGTCGCCGCGGCTCGCGCCAGGCTGCTGTGCAGATTCGCAAACTCCGACGCGGGAACGTATTGCAGGTAATGCAGATCGAGCTTGCGCCGCAGCTCATCGATGTCTCCGTCCGGCGACACCAGACGCAGCCCCTGGCCGATTCGCTCGATCTCGGCCGTATAGACCATGTGAGCCACCTTCAAGTCACTGAGGACCTTTCGTTCGGCCCGCTCGAAGATGTCACGCTTGGTCACGTAATACCCCAGCAACGCAATCGAGACCGAGAGCGTGAGGATGACCACCAGAAACGAGAAGAGGATCCTCGTCTTGATGGATACCGCCGGCAGTATCTGGCTATTGGTCATTTTTCCGAGGCGTTGATGAAATAGATCAGGTTCTCAAGTTCGCTTTCGAGATTGATGTTGTTGACGATACAGCCTTCGGGGGCCTTCAGACAGATCGGCGCGAAGTTCAGCACGCCTCTGATTCCGGCCGACAGCATCAATTCCAGCACCTGCTGGGCCGCGTAATCGGGCACCGCAATGACCCCCAGAGTAATGCCACGCTCCTTTACGAAACTGACCAGATCCTCCAGAGGCAGCACAGGCTGGGGTGACTGTCTGTCGAACTTGACCGGATCGATGTCGAATCCGGCCGCGATTCTGATGCCGCTCTTTTCGAGTCCCCCATAGTGAAAAAGGGCCTTGCCGATATTGCCCATCCCGATGACAACGACCTCCTGAAGCTGGTCCTTGCCGAGGATTCTGTTGAGCTGGTCGCTCAACTCGTCCACCTTATACCCGCCTCGCCGGTTCCCGGTAATGCCAAAAAGCGAGAAATCCTTCCGGACTTGTGCCGCGGTCACCCCGGCCGCATCCGCGAGGTTGTCGGAGAACACCCGCACGAAGTTCAGCGCCTTCAAACGATTCAGTGCGTTCTTGTACCTGGACAGCCTGATGATACAGCTTCTGTTGGCCATTACCGTACATCCAAAGAGTTCTGCGTTACCCCCAAGCACGTGACCGAGGTATGCGAATCATATTGTCCCCATAAGGAAACAACAGGGAGCATTATCATCAGAATTAGCTACCGAGTCAAGCGATTTGTTGTGCCCAGATTCACGTTTCTTGCCGGCCCAGCACTACTATGTCCTAAGTACTTCTATAATAGCAATTTAAGTCAGTGGTGTTTTTTAGCCAACCACGAAATCCGTCCGCCACAACCTTCCCAAGGTCCGCCTCTTCACCCTGCAGGCGCGCCTGCATGGGAATTGTGGCTCAATCTGATCCATCTGACGGGTGCGGTCTCAGTCGCCTACCCCGGGTTCCTCAAACCGGATCTCCCGCCCCAATTGAGGACTTGGGCCCCGTTCCCGTGCGAGCAAGTGCCGCAGGTCCAATCGAGGGCTGACTCGTGCCGGCAAGAGGGCGTTTGCGTGCCCGAAGTCGTGCCTTGGCGCGATCCGGCCGGAGTCGCAAGAACAGATGTGTGGATCGTTCGGCGCCCCGCACGCAGAACACCAAGAGACTTGTTTCACCCCCCGATCAAAAACCCCTCAGTCCTTGCAGGGATTTGGGGAGATCCAAAAGGAAAGCCCCTGCGGTGCGGAGGGAGAGGAAGCGAGACTACGCAGGGGCTTTAAGATGCTCAACTATATTTTCGGAGCCCGGTTTCAGGACTCCCATGCTTAACGCGTCCGAGATTGATGTACGGCCCGCCAAAACCGAGTGTTCAAGAATCTCGTGCAAATCCGTTTTTTGTGCGACCGCATACTCCCGGCATGCCCCGAAGGCCTGCCCATAGACGACCGCTCTGCTTCTGTAGACTCCCCCGGGTTCCTTCGGCCAACGGAGGTCCATCTTGGACGTCTTACCCACCCATTGAAGAAGCAATTACAGTATATGCGGCCTCTCGGCGACTGTCAAGCCGAATTCTTCCGCATTTCTTGAAAATCGGCTGCCACGGCCTCAAAACATGAGAGAAAAATACACTCCTATGCGTTCCGTCACGCCAAAGGATATGCCGTTATCCAAAGACTACGACCTCTTGAGCATCAGTTCAAGATCCTCCTGCAACGCCTGGAGGTCCTCCTCATGCTCGACTTCCTGCTCGATGATCTGCAGGGCGATGTTGTACGTGACCGGGTCGGCCGTCTGGGTCTTCTGCATGAGCTTCTGGTACGTGCTGATGGCGCACTGCTCGCCCTTGATATTCTGCTCCAGAATCGTCTGGACATAGGGATCATCCGGGGCGTCGTAACCGCAGTTGGTCCACTTGTACCAGGCCTGGGGCGTGGTAATCGGCGTTCCGCCCAACTGAATGATCCGGTTGGTCAGCATCAACGCGTGGCTCAACTCCTCGGTGGCGTGCTGCTCAAGCTCCACGATCACGGCGTCCTTCATCGGTCCTTTGACGACTTTGGCCCCCAGCCAGTATTGGTAGTAGGCCAGCCACTCGTCACAGTAGGCCCGATTCAACAGTTCGAGCAGCTCCTTGACGTCCATTCCGACGATTTCGATACCCCTGGTTCCCATTGCATACCTCCTTAGCTAGCGCCCTTGCGAGCATTCCTCTACGTCGTTGCGGGGACAACAGTACGCCGCACGCGCCGACCAAGCCACGCAAAACGTACTCGTTGTCCGTGCTATTGTTGTTCAGGATCGACGCAAGTCAAGCCCGCGGTCGAAACATTCCAGTTTCTCAGAACAAATGGCCTGTCCGGCAGTAGGACTATTCGTGCCATGAGCCGGACCGCAGGACAAAGGTTGCATGGCAACCTCGCAGGGCGCAGGCGTTGGAGCCGATCATGGAAAGGAGAATCGATGGACATATTTGAGTTCGCGATGGAGAAAGAGAAGTACGCCGAGCATTTCTACCGGGAACTGGCGGACAGGACCGACAACACGGGACTGAAGAATATCCTGAACATGCTGGCCGGCGAGGAGGTCAAGCACTATGAGACGGTGAAGGCCATGCAGCATGAGGCCGGCGGAAAACCGGCTGCGACGGACGTCCTGAAGCACGCCGAGAGAACCTTCGCCAAGATGCGGGACGGCGCCCAACACTTCGACTTCGACATCAGCGAGGTGGATCTGTATCGCAAAGCCTGTGAGATCGAGAAGAAGAGCCGCGACTTTTACCTTCAGAAGGCCGGCGAGGCCAAGGACTCGAACCACAGAACCATCCTCAAACAACTGGCCGAGGAGGAGAACAAACACCTGGTTCTGGTCCAGCGCCTCTGCGACTTCGTGGCCAGGCCGGAGACATTTCTCGAAAACGCGGAGATGTACCATTTCGACGACTATGTGGAAGGGGAGTTCTGAGAGCACACCAGGTCTGCGTGTCATGCGAGGACATTGGACCGGCGTTCAACCTTCGGTCCGCTCACGGTCGCGGCTGATAGCGGCGAAGTTGGCGCTGGAGCTTCCGGCCGTCGCCTACAATCGAGTTCAGCGTCTCCCAGAACTGCCGACTGTGGTTGTTGTGCCGGGTGTGGACCAGCTCGTGAACGAGAACGTAGTCGCGAAGCTCCTCGGGCAGACGGACCAGATGCACGTTCAGGTTGATGTTGTTGTGGGACGAGCAACTGCCCCACAGAGTCTTCTGGTTCTTGATGAAGACCTTGTTGTACGCGAATCCATGCTGCCTGGCCAGGTGTTCGAGGCGTTCAAGAAGCTGCCTGCGCGCCTGGGTGCGGTCGAGCCGGGGATCGGCCTTCTCTGCGTGAACCCGCCGTAGATGCTTCTGGATCCAGCCTCTGCTCTTCTGAAGAAGTTGCCTGCCCTGCTCCAGCGACATCCGCCTGGGCAGGGTCAGCGTGACCGCGCCGTTCCGCTTGATCGTAATCCGCGCATGGCGCGCCCGGTCCGAGACCGCCACGGCCACCGGACCGACGTCCGCAACCTCCCAAGTCTCGACTACCCTTCTCAAGGATCGACTCTCCCTTATACGCCGGCGCCCCGCTCAGCGTGGGACGAGGACTGTCCTGCCGCTGGCGTGGGATTCGAGGGCGGCGGTGAACAGCCTGTGCCACAGGGCGGTTTCTTCCGGCCGGGTGCAACCGGCGAAGCGGCTGACGGGCCGGCCGGCCTCCAGTTCATAAAGGTACGCCGCCCACATCTGCAGGATCGCATCGCAGACGCCGAACTGAGCCAGTTCCTGCGTGATCGACCGAAACGCGGTCTCCTGCCCCATCTCGATCCATCGCCACTGCTGCTCGGCGCCGCCGTGGTACTCCAGCACCTCAAGCGTGTTGGCCTGTCTGAGGCTGTATCGAGCGGAAGCGGCCGTGCCGAGAATCTCGATGTACCAGTTGTTCCGTTGGCCCGGCGAGATGCGATGGGCCCGCAGCGTCAGCGGAAACCGCTCGCCCGAGTCGGCGGCTTCCATCTCGCACAGCAGCGTCGCGTTGTCCCAGGTCTCGCACGGGACGACGCCGCCCTGCCCGTCCGGGCGCGACGGGATGATATTCGACAGCACCGCCCGCACACTGCGCGGCACCCAGCCCGCCCGGAAGGGCAGCGTGCAGACGTGGGGCCCGAGGTCACCGAGGCAGCCATAGTCGCCGTTAAGCTGGCGCGTCCGCTTCCAGTTGATCGGCTTGTCCGGATTCAGGTCGCTGCTATGGAGGAATCCCACGTTGACCTCGATGATCTTGCCGAAGGCCCCTGCTTCGAGCATCCGCCCAATTCTCTGGGCCGCCGGGAAGAAGAAGAACTGCGAGGCACACCGGACGCACAGTTCCGGGTGCTTGCGGGCCCCTGCGAGGATCGCCTCGTTCGCCTGGCGGTCGATGCCGAACGGCTTTTCGCCCATCAGGTGCTTGCCGGCTTCGAGAGCCCTCAGATAGGTTTCCGCGTGCAGGTGGTGCGGCAGCGCGATGTAGACCGCCTCGACGTCGGGATTGGCCAGAAGCTCGCGGTAGTCGCTGGTGACCTGCCTGAGGGTCGGGATGCTGTCGCGGAACCAGTCGACCTTGGGCGTCGCGAGGGTGCGGTTGCAGACGGCAACGATCTCCGGCCGCACCGTCATTTCAGGCAGGTGCAGCCAGCGGGCCGCCGCACTGGCGAACTCCCGCCCGATCATCCCGCAACCGATGATGCCAAATCGAACCGTACGCATGGGCCGGCCTCCACCTCGGTTGACGTTCGCTCGCCGCACGCCGCGTGGGCGAAGCATCCGATCTTAACAGACGCCCTTCCCTTCAGGCAAGCTCTCGACGGACTTCTTGGCGTCGCTGCGATCCTCGGGTAGCATGGACGGGACGGTGAAACCTTCCTGGGAGGTCGTTGAAATGCTGAACGCTATATTAAGTCTGGTCGTGCTGGCGTCGCTGGCAACAGCGGCGGAAAGGACCTACACGAATCCAATCATCGACGAGATCGGACCGGCGGACCCAACCGTAATCCTCTTCGAGGGCACGTATTACCTCTATCCGACCGGGGACAACGTCAGCTACCACGTCTACACTTCGAGGGACCTGGTCCATTGGACCAAGGGCCCGCGGGTGTTCGAGCCGGGCCAAAGGAACGTCTGGGCGCCCGACGTCTTCCGCGATCCGAAGGATGGCAAGTTCTACCTCTACTACACGGTCAGCGAGTCCATCGGCGTGGCGGTCGCCGACCGGCCCGAGGGGAAGTTCGTCGACCGCGCCAGGCTGTTCGACAACGCCATCGACGCTCACATGTTCTGTGACGACGACGGCAGGTACTACCTCTACTACGTGCAATTCCCCGGTTTCCGAATCCACGTCCAGCCGATGAGGACCCCCCTGGAGAAGGATGGCGAGCCCATCGAGCTGCTCCATCCGACCGAACCGTGGGAGAAGATTCGCGGCGCGGTCACGGAAGGCCCTTGGATGCTCAAACACCGGGGTACCTACTACCTGCTCTACTCGGGCACGGCGGCCAACACACTGGACTACGCCATCGGTTACGCGACCGCGACAGCGCCGACGGGCCCCTTCACCAAATACAGCGGCAACCCCATCGTCCACCGGACCGACCAGGCCCTCGGGCCGGGCCACGGCTGCGTCGTCAAAGACCGCGCCGACAAGCTGTGGTCAATCTACCACCAGCAGAAAGACGATTCCGAGCCCTGGAACCGGTTCATCTGCATCGACCCGCTGTGGTTCGACGACGCGGGCGTTCTGCACGGCAAGGCCACGCGAGGCGTTCCTCAGCCGGCGCCGGTCACCGCCCCGACAGACCAGCCATAAAACTCCAAACGCGGGCCAGGTCCGGACAGATTCCGTTGCATGACAAGCCGGGATGTGATATAAGA
The DNA here is from genome assembly GCA_964575615.1 of uncultured Pirellulales bacterium. Lineage (GTDB taxonomy): Bacteria > Planctomycetota > Phycisphaerae > Sedimentisphaerales > Anaerobacaceae > Anaerobaca. Next base: position 8,348 of record CAZNSM010000061.1, read on the forward strand.
GAGCTGGCGGTTGCGGGAGGTTCAGGGTCGGTCCAATGGATTGTGGACCCCCGAGTTCAACATAGACGGGACGGAGGACCTGAGCCGATGTGTGGTGGCCGATACATGGTGCAGGGCGACGTACACGGCGTGATTCCCGCCGCATTTCGGAGGCGTGCCCGTACGACATGTCTGTAGCGCGTCGGCACTCGACGCCTGTACAGTTCCAGTGATCGATTCTGAAGGAGGATCGCCATGTTCAAGAGACTGATGGTTCTGATTCTGCTGTTGGCCGCCCTGTCGGCGGCCGCTCCGGCTGCCCAGGCCCAGTTGATCACGGCTGTGGCGCACCGGAACACCGACACCGATGCCACCGAGGATCCGCAGATCGCAACCAGTCCGCTGGGCGAGGACGCGCTCGTCTTCGTGGACCGGACCCACCAGTACAACGAGGTGCCGCAGTTCCTGGTCGGCGCCGAGTACATCCTGCTGGCCAACGACAACAAGAACATGTCGGCTTATGAGGTGGACATCACGTTGGCGAAGAGCGCTATCGTCTACGTGTTCGTGGACAACCGCATGGGCGGCGCCGCCGGCGGTCTGGGTGTGGACCCCATCATCACCGGCATGCCCTGGCTGACCGACATGGGTTTCGTCGACACCGGTGAAGACATCGGCATCGATGAAAGCGCCGACGGGGACATTGACCAGTACTCCTCCATCTTTGCCCTGGAGGTCAAGGCGGGTGTCGTCACGATCGGCGGCTGCACCGAGGGCCACGGGGGCAACATGCTGGGTGTCGCGGTCTTGCCGGCGCCGACGAGCGAGACAGCGACCAACCCCGTGCCGGCAAGCGCGGCGACGGATGTGGTGCGCGAGATCGTGCTGCAATGGACGCCGGGAGAAACGGCGGTGACCCACGACGTCTACCTCGGGACCGTTTTCGACGACGTGAACGCCGCCAGCCGGGCCAACCCGCTGGGGGTCCTGGTCAGCCAGGGCCAGAGCGACGCCAGCTACGATCCGGATGGCCTTCTCGAATTCGGCACAACCTACTATTGGCGGATCGACGAAGTCAACGCCCCGCCGGACAGCACCATCTTCAGGGGCGAGGTCTGGAGCTTCACAACGGAGCCGTATGCGTATCCGATTGCCGGCATCATCGCGACGAGCAACGCGGTTTCCAACGCAGGCGTGGGCCCCGAGAGGACCATCGACGGTTCCGGCCTTGATGCTGCGGATGGGCATTCCACCGAAGCCTCAGACATGTGGCTGGGCCTGCCTGCCGGGGACGATCCCGTCTACATCCAGTACGAGTTCGACAAGGTCTACAAGCTCTACGAGATGTGGGTCTGGAACTACAACGTCCAATTCGAGCCAGTGCTCGGGTTCGGGCTCAAGAGTGTGACAATCGAATACTCCGCCGATGGAGCCGACTGGACCGCGCTCGGCGACGCCGAGTTGGCCCGGGCCAGCGCACAGGCCGGCTACGCCCATAACAGCGTCGTGGACCTCCAGGGCGTGGCGGCCAGGTACATCCGGCTGACGGTCAACAGCAACTGGGGCATGCTCGCTCAATACGGCCTGAGTGAGGTCCGCTTCTTGTACGTCCCCGTGCAGGCCCGCGAGCCTCAGCCGGACGATGCCGCAACGGATATCGCTCCCGACGCCGCTCTGAGCTGGCGTGCCGGCCGCGAGGCGACTTCGCACAACGTGTACTTCAGCACGGACCCGGAGAATCTGTCTCTGGCCGGCACCGTCGCACAAAGCGTCTGGACTCCGGACACGCTGAACTATGGAACCACGTACTACTGGAAGGTGGATGAGGTAGGAACTGATTCCCTCTGGGCCGGCGAGGTCTGGAGCTTCTCGACGCAGGAGTACGCACTGGTCGACGGGTTTGAGGATTACAACGACGACATCGAGGCCGGCACGACGATCTTCGACACATGGCTCGACGGCTGGGTCAACGAGACCGGCTCGACGGTCGGCTACCTCAACGCGCCGTTTGCCGAGCGGACCATCGTCCACAGCGGCGTACAGTCGATGCCTCTTCAGTACGACAACAGCGGGTCGTCGTCTTATTCGGAAGCCGAACGTCAGTTCGAGGAGCCGCAGGACTGGACCGCCAACGGCATCAAGAGCCTGTCGCTCTACTTCCGAGGCGCGGCCGACAACACCGGACAGATGTACGTGAAGATCAACAACACCAAGATCGCCTACAGCGGCGATCCGGCCGACATCGCAAAGACCGCCTGGCTGCCCTGGAACATCGATCTGTCTGCGGCCGGCAACGTGAGGAACGTGACCAAGCTGACGATCGGCATCGAGGGTTCGGGGTCCAAGGGCATCCTGTACATCGACGACATCCGGCTGTATCCGAAGGCCCCTGAGTTCATCACGCCGACGGAGCCTGACGCCGCGAATCTGCTGGCCCGCTATGAGTTCGAGGGCAACGCCAACGACAGTTCGGGCAACGGACTGAACGGCGCCGTCGTAGACGGTCAGTTCGTCGCTTCCGGCCGGTCCGGCAACGGCATGGCCCTCCAGGTCAACGACGCCGGCTACGCCGACCTCGGCAATCCGGCCCTGCTCGATTTCAGCACCACGGACTGGACCGTGACCGCCTGGTACAAGACCGGCATGACCGGCACCGGCGACGACAACAAGGGGACGATCTACGGCAAGGGCGGCGACACCGGCGGCGGGCATCGCTACTGTCTGATCATGAGCGAGACCACCGAAGGCGTGCTCACTCTGGTCACCGACGACGACGTCACCAAGTACGTGATCAACTCCACGAGCGTGACCAACGATGATGAGTGGCACTCGGTGGCCGGCCAGAGAGAGGGCGTCGACCTGCGGATCTTCATCGACGGGGTGCTGGAAGGAACCGCCGTCGCCACCGAGCAGTACAATCTCGCCGGCACGTCGCAGCACAACGCCTATATCGGCGCGATCACCAACCATACGGCGGGCGGCCTGTACAAGCTGTACATCGGTCTGCTCGACGACGTCCGGGTCTACGACAAGGCCCTGTCCGAAGGGGAAATCCTGTGGCTGGCCGGCGTGACCACACCGGTGGCCAAGCCGTTCTGACCCGAAGACGCAGATCAACAACAGCAGTACCCGAGGGGCTGGGATCGATGATCCCGGCCCCTCGCTCCATATCCGGACGGATCGCTCCGGTCAGGAGCTGGCCTGGCCCGCGCGAGGGCAGGAGACCGTCTGCCGCCATCGGCAAGCACGCTTGCCGCTGCCACAAATGCAGAAAACAATCGGCCGCGAATTCCGGTATACATAGTAGTCCGCTATGAAAGGAGCAGCTATGAGCCGGAACAAGCGTTTGACAGCAGCCGGATTCGCGGCACTCATGATTCTCATAAGCACTGTATTCGTCGTAGCTTGGGGGCAGCAAGCCGGTTCAACGGACACCCGGAGCCGATCAACTGCAATGCCAGACAGATTGATCGATGACTTCTCCGGCAAGGATCAGGTCAGCGCGCTCGGAACCAAGTGGGCCTTGCGAACGGACCAGACTTCAGGCGGCGCTGTGGCGAGGGCGTCCCGCCCTCGTGCCGAAGAGAAAGCGCAAGGGCAAGATGTCCTCGCCACGAAGCTGGAGTTCGTACAGCAGGATGGCCAAACCTGCCTGCACCTGACCGGGTCCGTCACATCCGCCGACCGAGGCGGATTCATCGCGGCCCAACTCGCCCTGCACCCGCGAGGTCGGAACTTCGCCGCCCACGGTTTTGCGGGGCTGAGACTGCGGGTCAAGGGCAACGGCGAATCCTACACGATCCGCCTGCGGACCAAAGACACGCGGTTCGCCACCCAGTATTATGAAGCGGCGTTCCAGACGAACGGGCAATGGCAGGAGATCAAGCTGCCGTTCATGCAGTTTGCCCCTGTGCTGGTGCAGGCGCCGCTGGACCTGGCCGGCCTGCGAACGGTCGCCATCGTCGCGGCGAAGAAGAACATCGAAGTCGATGTCTCGGTCGCCAACCTGTCCCTTTATCGAGAGCAAGCCATGTACAACGAACTGACACCCGAGGAAGAACGCGTGATTCTCTACAAGGGGACCGAGCGGCCCTTCACCGGCAAGTACAACAACTTCTTCGAAACCGGCGTCTACACCTGCAAGCGATGCGGGGCCGAGCTGTTCGAATCGTCGTCGAAGTTCCGCTCGGAATGCGGCTGGCCCAGCTTCGACGACCAGATTCCCGGCGCGGTCAAGCGGCAGCCCGACGCCGACGGGATGCGGATCGAGATCCTCTGCGCCAACTGCGGCGGGCACCTCGGGCACGTATTCCAGGGCGAGCAACTGACGCCGAAGAACACGCGCTACTGCGTCAACTCGATCTCGATGGACTTCGTCTCGGCCGACCAGCGCAACGCGAGGGCCGCCGCCAAGCCGAAGGCCGAGCGAGCGATCTTCGCCTCCGGCTGCTTCTGGGGGACGGAGTATCACATGCAGCGGGCCCCCGGCGTGCTCGCCACGACGGTCGGCTACATCGGCGGTCACGTGGACCGGCCGACCTACAAACAGGTCTGCACCGACCGCACCGGCCACGCCGAGGCGGTGGAGGTCATCTACGATCCGAACCAGACCAGCTACGAAACGTTGGCCAGGCTCTTCTTCGAAACGCACGATTTCACGCAATTGAACCGCCAGGGCCCGGACATCGGAAGGCAGTACCGCTCGGGCATCTTCTACCTGAACGACGAGCAGAAGCAGATCGCCGAGAACCTGGTCCAGGTGTTGCGACAGAAGGGCTACGACGTCAAGACCGAGATCACCGCCGCCAGCACCTTCTGGCCCGCCGAGGACTATCACCAGGACTACTACAACAAGACGCAGAAGACGCCCTACTGCCACATCTATCGGCGCATCTTCTGATCGGCAGGGAAAGCTGTTATCTCGCCTTTCCGGATGCGATCCAGACCCGATCGCGCGGCGGGATCGTGAAGGTCCGCCGGACTCTGTCCTGCGGCAATGTCAGGCTGACCTTGACGGCTCGATCGTTGAAGTTCTGGAGCACACAATCGCCCCGGCTCGCATCCGCAAACGGATGGTACGTGACGGACGCCGGACCTTCGAAGGCCGGCGGTTTCCCACCGGCAAACGCAGTACGAAACGCTGTCAAGGCCGGCTCGCCCAGAGAGAGCAGCCCAAGCGGGCGGGGACACAGCAGCACCTCGCCCACGGCGTCGAAATCCGCCTGGTCATACGTGTGCGTGTTGAGCAGCGACACGTTGCCTGCCGTGCGCAGCAAAAGCAGTTGCCGAGCACCATCAGCGCAAACGACATCACCCGTCCGTGGCGTAACCTCGATAGGCGCTTCGAGGTCAATTTCAATGTCCCCACCTTCCGTGCGATACGTCGCACGCAGAGGCGCAGAGGCAAAGTCAAAATCGATACCAACAACGGAGGTCAACTCCCTGGCTGGCGGCCATGCAAGCAGCAGATTGGTCGTTACGATCAGGTGCGCACCTCGCGCCCGCGCCTTCTGGACACGCTCGTACAGGTCGGGATCGGCCGCCGCCTGGGCGGGCAGGAAGATGACCGGCGCTTCGCTCGGGAATTCGTGCACGGGGACCAGCGGAATGCCCAGCATGCCGAGGAAATCCATCAGATACATGTCACCGGCCGGATCGCTGTTCGGCGGCCTGTACGCGGGCACGCCCACGACAGGGTGCTTCCGCACGCATGCCGCCAGGTCCGCCAGTTGCGCGAACTGGTTCGTGATCTTCGCGTGGTCCGGATGGCCCGATACGACGTCGCCCAAGTTGAAGAAGACCAGTTCCGGCGCTCCGGCCAGCACGCTCGTGTACGCCTGATCGAGGAAATCGTGTTCGGCGCAGTCGCCGTGATCGAACCACGCGCCGCCGATCTTGTCGCCCGCGATGTCCGCCAGCCAGCGGTAGTTGATGAATCCCTCGTAGGGCTGCACGAAGCCGAACCGCTGCGTGTTGCGGCCCCGCGTCTCCGTGCCGACCCACACGCGATCGAACAGACGCGGAAGAGTCGCGGAGTCGTAGCCGAACAGAAAGAACCGATCGTGCCACTGGGGGAACTTGACGATCATGGTGATGTCGGGGTTGGCCTGTTTGGCGGGGCCGAGGAAGATCGACTGCGCCAGCTCGGTGAGCAGCTCGCGCCGGTATTGGCCCCAGGAACGATCGCCCTTGGCCCGTTCCGATTCGGCGCTGACGTCGCCCGTGCAGAGAAAATCGTCGACGATGAACGTGTCGAACAGCGGCGCGCTGGCCCGAATGATCCGCTCCAGGTCTCGTTGCGTCTTTTCGTTCTGCCAGTTGAACCAGCCGAGAGGGCCCTGCTGCCGGACGCCCACGTCGCCGCCGGGAACGGTAGCGATCCCGCCGACCACCTCGATGTCACGCTCCGTGAGCCAGTCACGAACTTCGACAAGCTGTTCGGGCGGCGCCGTGTGCCCGCCGCGATAGACCTCCAGATAGAGCTTGGTGATCCCCATCCGCTCGACCGCGTCCCAGACGGCCGCACGGAAGCCCTCGTCCGTCGCCATCCGCTCGACCTGGTGCGACGTCGCATACGAACTCAGTCGCAGGTCCTCCACCCGCCGGCGCGCCCCTTCCAGCAACGTCTGCCCCGCCGCGGCGTTCGCGACCGCCGCCAGCGTCCCGATGACCAACATCCGTTTCAGCACAATCGCACCTCCCTGTCCGTTTGCCATCGGGCATCGCCTCGCCGGCTTTGACGCGCTATCGCGCGGGATGGCCGTCACTCAGGCCCGCCTCAATCCGCCGCCGGTAGCGCCTCGCTTCCCGCTCCAGAGTCGCCATGTAGACTTTGACTTTCAGGCTGCCGGTTCCGAGCCGTGCATGCATCAGCCGTTGAATGATCCGGTACAGCTCCGACAGCCGGTCCGGAAGCGCCACCCCGTTGCGGCCCCCCTCCAGACTCTCACCGACGGTGGACAGAAAACCCTGAATCGCTTTGAGTTCGTGTTTGTCCATGCCCCCCATTATACCACATCCCGTGCATACTCATTCGTGCAAAACAGAGCCACTTTCCCATGTTTCTGGCTCAAAAATGCGGCTCACGCAGAAACGCAGGGCCGCTTGTTGCCGACAAGCCAGCCCAAGGCCAGCGTGATGGCGGTCCCGATGGGAAAATGCCAGGGCCAGGCGAGGGTGATGTGGACGGGCTTGGCGACCAGGCCATCCCCAGGTGGCGTTGGAGGCTGCCACGCGGCCAGGCTGATCGTCAGCAGCAAGGCCACGGCCAAGGCTATGTATACGATTTTGACGGGCTGCGAGCGGAGATGCCGGACGGCCTGGACGAGCAGCACAACGGAGCAGACCACCACGATGCCCTGCGGGATCGTCTGATGCCAGTTCAGAGCGAAGACGGTGAGCATCGACAGGGGCACGCCCCACATCAGGCCCAGGTCGTCGCGTCGGGTAGGCAGGAAGGCCATCAGAAACACGCCCAGCAGGGCGCCGTAGGTGTACGCCGCCATGGCCAGCGCGAACTGGAGCAGGTCGGCGTACGACCGCGCGATCACGTCGCAGTAGATGGCAAAGGCCGTCAGCAGGACACCCCAGACCAGCACGATCACGCGCGACGCACGGACATAATGGCGATCGGAGGCACTGGGCCTGAGGTAGGGCTTGTAGAGCAGCGCAATGGTCGACTGCGACAGCGCCGCCAGGAGCGAATCGAGCGTGGAAATGGCGGCGGCAAAGATGGCGGCCATCAACAAACCTGACAGACCCCGAGGCATGACATCGACGATGTAGATGGCAAAGATCTTCATCGAATCGTCGTCAACGACCACCCGTTCGGCGTCGCTGAGCGGGAAGTGCTGATAGTAGACGAAGACCGCAGCGCCGACGAACAGCAACAGATAGGTCAGCACCTGGGAAAGCCCCGAACAGATGATCGCTTTGCGGGCATCGCTCGCGCTGCAGCAGGTGAACATGCGCTGGACGTTCAGTTGGTCGGTGCCGTGCGAGGCCAGGGTCAGGACGCCGAAGCCGATCAGGCCGCACCAGAGCGTGTACACCTGCTTGGGGTCGAAGCTGGGATTGATCGTCCGCAGCTTGCCGGCGTGGTACGCCTCCGAGACGATGGCCGGGAAACCGCCGTCAATGGTCGTCGCCGCAAAGAGCAACGCCGCCACCGCGCCCAGTGTGAACAGCAGGCACTGAATCGCGTCGGTCCAGATGACTGTCGTGATCCCGCCCATGATGGTCCAGACGATCGAGACAGCGCCGATGATGATGATCGAGCTGGTCACGTCGGCGCCCGTGATGACCTGAAGGGCCTTGGCCGCGATGTAGACGCGGGCGCCCTGGGCGAGGATGCCGCCGATCATGAACAGGCCGGTGGTGATGTTGCGCACGCGAGGCCCGAGTTGATTGCCCATGTAATCGTAAGGGGAATAGATCTCCCGCTGGTAGTAGACGGGGATGAAGAAGTAACCGATGACAAAGCGGGCGAGGATGGTGCCGAAGGCCAGTTGGATATAGGTCATGTCGCCGCCCTGCGCGAAGACGATGGCCGGCGCGATGAGGAACGTCGCGGCCGACAGTTCCGTCGCGATGATCGAGCCGCAAACCGCCGGCCAGGGCAGCTTGCGGCCGCCGAGGAAGAAATCCTTCATCGACGCCTGCTTGCCCGCCAGCAGGCCCCCCAGGAGGGTGGTGAAGAGGAGATAGACCACGATGACCGCCCAGTCCCACGCAGTGAAATTCCGCGCGATCTGACGCAGCGCCGCGTCAACCGACGGGACACGAGCGTCCTGGTCCTGTGCCATGGCAACGGGCGCAAAGACGAACAGCAGCAGCACGACAAGGAACAGAGATCGTCTGGGTCTGGGCATTATGCCGATTCTATGGACGGTGTAATAGCCGGACGCAACAGTTCGTCGTTCTCCTTGAGAATCTCGAGGGCCTTGGCCAATGGAACGCCGCGAAAATGCATGACCAGCGCCGCCTTGACGCGGCCTTCGGCGCGAGCGAGCAAGGCCTTGGCCCTGGGTCTGGACAGGCCGGTGACATCTACGACGATGCGGACGGAGCGGTCGCGCAGCTTGTTGTTGACGGCCTTGAGGTCCACCATGAGGTTGCCGTAGACCTTGCCCAGCTTGATCATGGCAGTGGTGGTGAGGGTGTTGAGCACGAGCTTGGTGGCGGTGCCCGCCTTCATCCGGGTCGAGCCGGTAATGACCTCGGGCCCGACCACCGGGTTGATGACGATCTCGGCGGGAATCGATTTGACCGCTTCCGGCGAGCAGGTGACGAAGATGGTTCCGGCCCCGATTTGCCGGGCGCGATGGAGAGCGCCGTGCACGAAAGGCGTCATGCCGCAGGCGGCCAGACCCACGACGACGTCCTTCGCGCCAACTTTTCTGGCGTCGATGGCCGCGGCGCCGTCCTCGGGATGGTCTTCGGCCCCTTCTATGGACCGCACCAGCGCCCGCCTGCCGCCGGCGATGATGCCCTGCACCAAGGACGGGGTGACCCCAAACGTCGGAGGGCACTCGGAGGCGTCGAGCACGCCGAGCCGGCCGCTGGTGCCGGCGCCGACGTAGAACAGCCGACCGCCCGCGCGGAATCGCTCCACGATCATATCAACCGCGGCGGCGATCTGCCTGCGCTGCGTCGCCACCGCCTGAGGCACGATCGTGTCCTCCGCGCCGATCAGGTCGACGATCTCCTGCGTGGACAAGGTGTCGACCGATGCGCTCTTCGGATTGCGCTTCTCCGTCGTCGGCAGTTTCCCAGCTCTGATCATCTTCCCGGCACGATCTTGCCCAGCACAACCGACTCGGCCGCTCCGGTGGCGCTGGGCACGTTGTTGGCGGTCCCGCAGATCGTGGCCCACGCCAGGATCGCGAAGGCAACCGCCTCTCGGGCATCGACGTCGATCCCGAATTCATCCGTCGTGCGAATCTTAACGGCTGTCAGTTCTCGCTGCAACATCCGCACGAGCGTCCGGTTGTGGGCGCCCCCGCCGGCCAGGACCGTCTCGTCGGGCATCGCAGGCAGGAACCGGCGGTACGCGTCGGCGATCGTGCGGGCCGTGAACGCCGTGACGGTCGCAACCATGTCTTCCGGAACCAGCCTTCTCTTCCGCGACCTTTGGTTGACCCATCCGCAATAGGCCTGCCCAAACTCCTCGCGTCCGGTCGACTTCGGCGGCTTACGGCGCAGGAAAGGATGCTTCAGCATCTCGCGCAGCAGGGTCTCGTCGACTATGCCTCTGGCTGCCATGGCCCCGCCGCGATCGTAGTCACGCCTTCCGCCGGTTGCCAGACGCACCATGCCGTCGATCACCATGTTGCCCGGTCCCGTGTCGAAGGCCATTATGTTGTCCCGCTTGCATGCGCGCGGCAGGAAGGTCACGTTGGCGATCCCGCCGATATTCTGAACGGCCCGGCTGACCTTCGCGTCACGAAAGAGAACGTAATCGCCGTAAGGCACCAGCGGCGCGCCCTGTCCACCGGCCGCCATGTCACGAGGCCGAAAGTCCGCCACCGTCGTGATTCCGGTGCGCTGGGCGATCACGGAAGGCTCGCCGATCTGCAAGGTCGAGCGGATCATCCTGCCTCCATAGCGACCGCCCTCGGGCTCGTGCCAGATCGTCTGGCCGTGCGAGCCGATCAGATCGATCGAGTCCGCCGCGATGCCGTGCCTGCGGCACAGCTTAAGAACCGCCTCCGCGAACACTTCGCCCAGCACGTGATTGAGATGGCAGACGCGATCCAGCCTCGCCGAGTCGGGATGGCACAGTGCAAGAATCTCGGCGCGCAGCGCCGGCTTGTACGGAAAGACCTCGAACGCCACGAGCCGGACCTTTGCATCGCGGATATCCACGATAGCCACGTCGACGCCGTCCACCGATGTACCCGACATCAGGCCAGCCACGCGTATCGTCTTTCTCCTGCGCATCATGTGGCCGCCCCCTCAGTCCACCTCGGGCTCGAACCGCTCGATGACGAACTCCTGATAGCCACAGGCCAGGACGGCCACGGTGTTCGCATCGGCGATGACCAGGCCGGAGCCATGACGAAAGCTGGTTTCGCGCCCGTGCAGAGCGCGTCGCATGACCTTTCGAAGCCGCCTCTCGACGGGCACGGAGGCCTCCATTCGCAACTCGAAAACGTCCATCACGTCCGCAGCGCCGGCGCGGGCGAACCCGATCAGGAACACGGCGTCGTTCGTGTCGACCACGAGATTGAGGTTCTGATACGACGCGTAGTCGCGGTCCGACCAGTCGGATCGGTCGGCACTCCCGGCGTCCCAGGTTTCGTGGAAGGCGAAGGCACACGCCGGGTCGTCCAATGCTCTCGCGTTGGAAACGTAGACATCGATCGTGGTCGAATCCCACGTGCCCACGCACAGCAGGTGCCGGTCTCGCACCCTGGCCATGGCGACGGCGCCTGCGGTGGCGCGCTGGTAGGCGCCGGTTCGCTCGATCTCAACGAGGGGCTTCGGTCCGGCGGCCTGCAACAGTTCCGCCAGCCGGAGAATCCACACGCGAGAAGTCATCTTGGTGTTGTCGTCCTCGATCCCAACGGCCAGGAAATCGCCGCAGACCTGGAAGCCGCCGGCGTGCTTGAACGGGCGCGGCAGCAGAGGCTTGATCGCGACGACGCGTCCCGTCGAGCCTTCAAGGGCGACCAGCGCGAGATAGGATTCGGCGCTCGCACTGCCGCTGAGCACGAGAAACGGCCGCCCGCCAATCACCGCCTGCTGAATCCCCTGGAGATGCCCGCCGCGAGGGACGTCAAAGCCGCCGGAATCGCAGAGAATCGCACGCGGCGTCTCCGAGATTGTTCGCAGCACGCCAAGCACATCCTCCGTCCGCGGATTGCTGTCCGCCCGACCGTGTGCCGCACAGACAAGCCCCGCCCCACACGCCAGCACCACGAGGGCGAACCGCACACTCCCAAGCCAACAGCACCCAACCGACTTGTCCCTATCACCGGCCTTCATACCTCATAGCGTACCAGAACCGTCGCCGGGAATCGAGTGTTTGCAGCACGATGACATTGCGGTTTACACCGCATGAGCGAGGTGCTATGAATACGCCGAGGTTCGTGTGTAGATGCAAGCAGCCCGCTGATGCGAGGAGTGATCTATGTCGGATGCCGTGGAGAGAGCCAGAGCGTTTCTGCGAGAAGAGAGGGCGTTTCGCCTCGGTCCGCTGTTGACCGAGTCGTCGCATCCCAAGACGCGCCGGCTTTCGCAAACGATCCAGGCGGATGTCGCCGCAGGCATCCGGCAACTGCTTTCGGTGGACGAGGACATCGCAGATGCGGCCGACCGGCTCTTCGCTCAGGCCGGCTACAACCGGCTGATCGACGCGTTTCTCAGCGCCATGAATGCCGGCCGGCGGATCTTCTTCACCGGCTGCGGCGCGACCGGGCGGCTGAGCATCCTGCTGGAGGCTGCCTGGCGAAGATTCTGGGACGAGATGAAACCGCTGGCGCCTGAGGCGGCCAAGCTGTGGCCCCTGTGCATCAGCGTCATGGCCGGCGGGGACTTCGCGCTGATCAAGGCGGTGGAGGGCTTTGAGGACTTCCCCGACTTCGGCCGACATCAGCTCCGCGAGGCGGGCGTGCAGGCCGGCGATGTGGTCGTCGCGATCACCGAAGGCGGCGAGACCCCCTTCGTCATCGGCACCGCCTGGGAGGGCCTCGACCGGGGGGCGGAGGTCTTCTTCGTCTACAACAACCCGACCGCCCTGCTGCGCGAGCATGTCGAGCGATCCCGGCAGGTCATCGAGGAGCCTCGCATCGTAAAGCTCGACCTGACCACCGGGCCGATGGCCGTGATGGGCTCGACCCGCATGCAGGCGACGACCGCCGAGCTGCTGGTGGTTGGCGCCGCGCTGGAAACAGCGATCATTCGATGGCTTCAGGACCGCCGCCCGCAGCTCGCGCGCCCGTTGCGAAGTCCTGCCGAATACGCGCGGCTCTTTCAAAAGCTGCTGAGCGACCTGTCTACTCCGCCTGCGGTGGACACCCTCTGTCGCGTCACGCAGTTCGAAGAGGCCATCTATCGAAAACACGGCCTGGTGACTTACGTCGCCGACAGCCTCCTGCTGGATGTCCTGACCGACACGACGGAACGGTCGCCGACGTTCATGGTGCCGCCCTTCCGCAAAGATGGCGACACGCATCTGCCTGTGTCGTGGGCGTTCGTGAAGGACCCGCACCGCCCGACCGAGGAGGCCTGGGAGCAGATGCTCCAGCGCCCCCCACGGGGCCTGCGATGGGGACCGCAGACGTACCAGCAACTGAACGCCCCGCCGCGAATCCAGGCCAATCCGCCGAAGCTCGACAATGAGGAAATCGACCGCTTCCGCATCGGCAACGAGCCGGACGCATCGCGCACGGAGGCGCCGGATTCGGCGATGGTAGCCGTCGGCCTTTGCGACGAGATCACCTCCCTATCCCGCCAGGCGGGTTACCACAAGACCGGAGCGATCACGATCGGCCCGAACCAGGGCCCGACCGACGTGGACGAGCACTTCCATTTCGCCTGCGAGCTGCCGACCTCACCCCTGCGGCTGTGGGAGCACCTGGCAATCAAGCTCGTGCTCAACATGATCTCGACCGCGACGATGGTGCGAATGGGCCGCGTTATCGGCAACGCCATGGTCTGGCTGTCGCCCAGCAACAAGAAGCTCATCGATCGCGGCACGCGCCTGATCTCGCAGGTGACCGGGTGCAGCTACGAGCACGCCTGCGAGGTCCTGCACCAGACCATCGAAGACGTCGCCTCCATCGCCCAGCGAGGCGAAGAGGCCCCTTCCCCCGTGGCCCTGGCCATCGAGCACATCGCCGCGGGCGCGAGTTCGGCAGAATGATCCACGCGCCAGCGTGGTCGCCGTGATCACAGATCGTGAAGCAGGCGGATGGATTCGCGGACTACGACGTCGGCGGCTTGTGGCGCGAAGCGGCTGCTGCGCACTTCGTAGCCGCCCTCGACGTGGAGCTCGCCCGGGGCAAGGTAGCCGGCGGCGCCGTTGCAGTGCGTGATGACGAACGTGTGCCGGCACGGCGAGCCCGCCTTGATCGCCATGCCGATCTCGGTCAGCACCTCGCCACCGAGGCCGACGAAGGCGACATCGCCCAGCCGCGCGACCGTGACGACGAACGGAGCTGTGGATGCGCCGCCTCCGGAAAGGACACCCGAGGCCTTGGCGGGAAGATCGAGGATCGCGAGATTGCTGGCGATCCGGGACATCGCGACGTTCGAATCAATCGCCCGGCAGACGTGAACGACCTCCTCGCCCAGGAAGGTCCCGAGCAGCACGGGCTCCGGCACCCAGCCCGGCTCAGCATTGAACTCCGGCAGGACGCGGAACCACGGATCGATGTTGCCCGAAGCACCCACGAAGGCCGGCGCGATCGCGTCGGCGCCGACGATCTTCTCGACGAACTGCTCGGCCAGGCCGATCACGTCGCCACTGATCACGTAGTTGCCCGGCCCGAGGCTGGTGGCGTGAGTGGCGTAGTCGAACGCCACCGCCAGCGGCGCGCCGTCGGGCCGGCTGACCTTCATCACGAGGACTTCTTTGTCCGTCGGGCCGTTGGGGTTGCGGCCCAGGACAATCGAACTTTCGCCCTCTTTGTTGATCCTGAGTTCGCGCCGGTTCGAACCAACGGGACATGAGCCGACCCCGATGCCGACCTCGGCCGGTTGCATTCGACCAAGCGCCTGGCCGACCACCTTGACAAGATCACCACGCAGCTTCTCGGTGTACTCGACGTTGTTCGGATGGCCTTTCTCCTTGTCGATGGTCGGCGTCGGCGCGCTGTGGGTATGGATCGCGCAGAGGAACAACTCGGAAGGCGCCAGACCGTACTCGGCCAGCAGCGCTTCGCGGAAGTAGTCTGCCGTGCCCTCATAGAATTCGATGATGTCCACGGAGACCAGCACGAGGCGCTTGCCGCCCGCCTCGAAGGCCAGGACACGGGCGGACAGCGGATCGTGCACACCCGTGGACAGGTCCTTGCGGCTGGAGTAGCCCGACATCTGCACAGGCTTTTCCGGCGTGATCTCCACGCGCGCGGTCCCGACTCTCAGCGCAGCCGGCTCGTCGGCGCACCAGGCTACAGAACCGACGAACGAACAGACGAACAGAAGAACCAAGGCGATTCGACGATACAGTCTCATTTCGTGTCCTCCCATGTTCACGCCAACCATTGGTCGGCGTTGGCCCGTACGAATTCATCATCGGTCAGATGCGGGTATCGACGAACGATCTCATCGATGCGCTCGGCCTGTCCCGGCGAGAGCCGCTCCGAAGCATCGAGCGACGCGGTGTTCGCCAACAGTCCCTGTCGCATCAGGACGTACGATATCCCCGGAATACAGCCGACAAAGCCATTGTCGGCGTCGAAGATCGCCTTGTTGGCCAGCGTCAATTGGCTGGCCAGCGTGAGCAGCCCCGGCTCAATCGAAGCGTTCGTCTCACGGATTCGCCGGACCATCTCCAGATGTTCGACCGCCCGCCGCGTCCAGCAAGCCCACTGGCCGAGCAGCCCACCGACGATGCGCAGCGGCGCCTCGCGCTGTCCATCGCGGAACACGTGACGCGTCAGCAGATCGACGAGGATGTTGTCGTCGTTGCCGGTATAGAGGGCGATGTCACCGGCCCGGCCCGAGAACGCGACCGCTTCGAGCACATCGAGCGTCTGGTATCGGTGGAACGGAGCGATCTTGATGCCCACCACGTTCGGCAGCTCGACGAAGCCTTTCCAGAATTCGCCGGGCAGCGTCATGCCACTGATCGTCGACTGGAGATAGAACCCCATGACCGGAATCACTCCGGAAACACGCCGGGCGTGATCGATCAATTCGCCGATGGACCTGCCCTTGAGCGCCGTCAGGGAGAGCAGGCCGATATGGTAGCCAAGGTCAACGGCGACCTGCGCCTCTCGAAGCGCCTGCTCGGTCGGCCCGAGAACGCCGGCAATCAGAATGGGTCCGCCACCGACCTGCCTGGCGGTCTCGGCGGCCAGTTCGAGGACCGGTCGATACAGTCCGACCTTCGGATCGTGGATAGCAAACTGGGTGGTGTGGACGCCCACGGCCAGCCCTCCTGCTCCGGCGGCGAGATAGTACCGCGTCAGCGCACGCTGGCGGCGCGCGTCCAATCGGTTCCGCGCATCCAGCGCCAGCGGATGGGCGGGAATCACGCAACCCAAGCGAAGCTTCTCCAGAATCGCCGATTCGATCATGAGCCGGAGCTTTCAGAATTTCCCATCGCGAACATCGTATTTCGTCGGCTTGTTGAGAACCGCCTTGCCCGAGGCCACCCAGTCGACGATGTGCTCAATCATCTCATCGAGCGATGTGGCGGGCGGGCCGAACCGCTCGATGCACGAGGACGAATCGCTCAGCAGCGCCGTCTCGGCCTCGCGCGAAACAAATCGCGGCTGTTTGCCCAGATGCTTTCCGATTCGCTCCGCCAGATCGCGAACGCGAATCACCTCCGGTCCGGCCACGTTGAGAATCGCCGGCGGGCCGGCCGCAAGGCTCAGCGATTGGGCGATGTAGTTGTTCGCGTCGCCCTGCCAGATCACGTTGACGAAGCCCATCGTCACGTCGATGGGCTGGTCGCGAAGGATCTTGCTCGTCAGGTCGACGAGGATCCCATAGCGAGGCTCGTTGGCGTAGTTGAGCCGGATGAGCGTCACGGCCGTGCCATGGACCTGCGAGAAGTACTGGAACATCCGCTCGCGACCGAGGCATGACTGGGCGTACTCGCCGACGGGACCGGGCATATCCTCTTCACGCGAGCTGGCGGAGTTCACGTCGGTGAACCGATAGACGTTGCCCGTCGACAGGGCGACGATCCGCGAGCGGGCATATCGCCGGGCCACCAGCGCCGGGACGTACACGTTCATCGCCCACGTCAGGGGCTGGTTGCCGGTGGCGCCGAATTTCATGCCCGCCAGGAAGAAGACGTTCGGCGCATCGGGCAGATCGACATAGGCCGACTCGTCGAGCAGGTCGGCCTCGATCGTCTCGACGCCGCGCTCCTCGATGCGGGCCTTGACGTCGCGATCGCTGTAGCGAGAAACCGCCAGGACCTTCCGGCCGGGCGCCGCCTTGCGAAGCATTATCGCCAGCGTCGGGCCCATCTTGCCGCCGGCGCCGAGGACCAGGAAATCTCCCTCCGTTTCAGCAAGCACCCGGCACGTGCCCTCGCCAGGCTCGCTGAGCATGTCCTCCAACGTCCGCTCATCTGAAATCATCGCACAGCTCCCCGTTTGTAGTGATCCCGATGACATCGGGATGAGGCGTTCGTTCGTAGTGGCGTCGCAAGACGCTACCTGTATTCGAAGAGAGAGTATGCCCTTACGGGCACACTGCGAACAAGACAAACACGCATCCTTTACCCGTGATGGCCTGCGAAGTCAAGGCGTTGTTGACAGACGCGGCCGGGCATTTGATAATCTCCGGCAGAGGGTCCACTCTTCGGAGCCCTCTCCTCACAGACGCCGGCGACGGCAAGGAGATCGACGATGGCTCACGAACTCATCTCGTTCCTCGTGTTCCTCAACATCACTCTGGGCACATCCGTGCCACTGACGGCGGCGGAAGCGACGCCGGATTTCTCGCCGCGACCCGAGGAGCAGCAGCTTCCAACGGCCATGCACTCGGCGATGGACCAGTTGCCCCGCGTCACGGTCGGCCGACAGAACGCCGACCTGATCGGCGCCGACAATCGCGTTCTCCAGGCGGCCGTCGACTACATCGCGGGCCTGGGAGGCGGGCTCGTCGAGATCGGCGCCGGCGAGTACCTCATGCGCGATTCGCTGCACTTGCGTCCCAACGTCACCGTTCGCGGCGTCAAGGGACAGACCATCCTGCGAAAGGTGCCGAGCGCCGTTTCGGCGCTGGCCCTCGACGGCGACTTCGGCGAGCAGCAGATCACCGTGGAGGACACTGCGGGCTTTGCGGCGGGCTATGGCGTGGCGATCTGGGACGACCACGCCGGCGGGTTCCACACCACCGTGGCCCGCATCACGGGACAGAAGGGTCACACGTTCGCGATCGACAAGCCGCTGATGGCCGACTGCATGGTGGGCAACCACGCCAGGGCCGCGACGGT
>CAZNSM010000062.1:0-20332 GCA_964575615.1 uncultured Pirellulales bacterium
TGCTGTTTCGGGCGTCTATGGATCAGACGAGAGATTTCTGATCCTGCGGACTGGCCATCGGCCGGGGGACCGGTATAATGGCGCGCGAAGCGGATTTGAAAGGACCGATAGATGGGTGCGTTGGCTGTCCAGTTCAGTGGCATTGAGATGCTCTTTCTCGTCTGCGCCATCCTCGGAGGGGTTCTGTTCGTAGTTCGTCTGGCCCTGCAATTCCTCGGCGGCGACAGCGGAGGCGACCACGACGTAGGGGGTGTTTCCGATGTGGGCGACGTGGATGCCGGCGGGGCCGACGTCCATGGGGACTTCACCGGCGACGCCCATCTCGACGCGCACGATACGTACCTGAGCTTCAAAGTCCTGTCGTTCCAGGGCCTGACGGCGTTCTTCATGATGTTCGGTCTGGTGGGTCTGGCGATGATGCGGCAGACGCAGCAGGGGCCGGTGGCGGCGCTGATCGCCGCGTCGCTGGCAGGGTTCGGGACGGTCTGGGTTATCGGACTGATCTTCCGCAAGGCCGGCACGTTGCAGGCCAGCGGCAATATCAACCTGCGCAACGCCATCGGCCAGCAGGGCGAGGTCTACCTGACGATCCCGACTGCCGGGACCGGCAAGGCGAAGATCACCGTCCAGGAGCGGCTGCGCATCTACGACGCCGTCTCGAACGGCAGCGAGGAGATTCACACGGGGCAGCGGGTCCGCGTCGTCGATGTCACGCCCCAGGATGTGCTGGTCGTGGAGAAGATGCCGCAAGGGCCCCAGGGCGGATAGATCGTAATGCATAGGCCAAGTCAGACTCTTATGACAGGAGCGGAGATATGGAGATGATGCTTTCGGAAGTGTTGGCTCAGAACACGCTGGGACTCAGTCTATGGCTGATTACGCTGATCGCGTTCGTCCTGCTGTTGGTCTCGACCGTGCTGTTTCTCGCGTCGCGGTACAAACGCTGCCCATCGGACCGCATCCTGGTGATCTACGGAAAGGTCGGGCAGGATCAGTCCTCGCGGTGCATCCACGGGGGCGGCGCGTTCGTCTGGCCGCTGATTCAGGACTATTCGTACATGAGCCTGACGCCCATGACGATCAGCATCCCGCTCCAGGGGGCCCTGTCCCTTCAGAACATCCGCATCAACGTCCCGAGCACGTTCACGGTCGGCGTCAGCACGGACAAGGCGATCATGAACAACGCGGCCGAGCGTCTGCTGCGTCTCCAGCCGCGCGAGATCGAGGACATGGCCAAGGAAATCATCTTCGGCCAACTGCGTTTGACGGTCGCGTCGCTGACGATCGAGCAGATCAACCAGGACCGCGAGAGTTTCCTGGATTCCATCCGCAAGAACGTCGAGCCCGAGCTGAATAAGATCGGCCTGTACCTGATCAACGTCAACATCACCGACATCACCGATGAGTCGGACTACATCGAGTCCATCGGCAAGAAGGCGGCCGCCGAGGCGATCAACAAGGCCAAGGTCGACGTCGCCGAGCAGGCCAAGCTCGGCGCCATCGGCGAGGCCCAGGCCAATCGCGAGCGGTCGATCCGCGTGGCCGAGCACACCGCCGAGTCCGAGAAGGGCCAGAAGAAGGCCGAGGCCGACCGGCGCATTTTCGTTCAGCAGCAGGAAACGGTCGCCACGGTCGGCGAGGCGGAAGCGAACCGGGAGCGGTCGATCCGGGTCGCGGAGAATCTGGCCCAGGCGGAGAAGGGCCGCAAGAAGGCAGAAGCCGACCAGCGCATCTTTGTGCAGCAGCAGGAGGCCGAGGCAGTCAAGGGCGAGAAGCAAGCCGAAGCCAATCAGCGTATCTTCGTGAAGCAGCAGGAGTCGCTGGCCGTCGACGGTGAGAATAAGGCCTTAGCGGAGATCGCCGAGTACAACGCGGAGTTGGCGACCCGGCAGGCCGAGGCCTTCGAAAAAGGCGAGGTCGCGAAGCGCAAGGCCGAGGTGGCCATCCAGAAGGCCCAGTACCTCGCCGAGCAGGAGCGTCTGAACGCCGAGGAGGTGGTGCGGCAGGAGATCGAGCGACGAAAGGTCGAGATCGCGGCCGAGGCCCAGGCGGAGAAATACCGCCGGGAGGCCAAGGGGCAGGCCGACGCCACCTTGGCGAAGTACGAGGCAGAGGCCAAGGGCATCCGCCAGGTGCTCGACAGCAAGGCCGCCGGCTATCAGGCCCTCGTCAAGAGCTGCAACAGCGACGCCCGGGCCGCTTCGACCCTGCTGATGATCGAGAAGATCGAGGATATCGTGGCCCGCCAGGTGGAGGCCATCAAGAATATCAAGATCGACAAGGTCACCGTCTGGGATTCGGGCAACAACGAGAAGGGCACGTCGTCGACGGCCAACTTCCTCTCGGGCCTGATCCGGTCCATTCCGCCGCTGCACGAGGTGGCGGGCATGGCCGGCGTGGAGCTGCCGCAGTATCTCGGCGACACGACGGAGAAGCCGGACAATGGCCGCAAGTCCAACGTGCAGCAGACCCCGCCCGAGCCGGGAAAGACTCCGGAGAAATCGAAGTAGTCGTCTGCGAAGCTGAGATCACCGGTGGCATCGGTAATCGCTGGATTTCCGGTGCCACCCTTTTTTCTCTCCGCCGCCTGCGCAAAGCGTTCCCGCACGCCCTTCCTCACCCTCGCGAAAAGTCACCGAAAAGGCGCGCCCCCGTAACAGATCCGTAACACGCCGTCGCCATATTGCGCTTGTGTAGATCGAACCGTCACTGCTAACTTGGTCCTATTGAAAGGAGTGGAGCCATGAGAAAGACAAAGCCGTTCACCATTGTCTTATTGGTGCTCGTCGGCGTGGTCGGCGCGATCGCCCTGGCCAAGTCGGCGTCGGTCCTGTTGCGGGAGGGCCTGTACTCCGAGGAGGTGGAAGGCGACCTCGATGCGGCCATCGGCGTCTACAAGCAGATCATCGCCGACGCTTCAGCGCCGAGAGAGCAGGTGGCACAGGCCCTGTATCGTCTGGGCATGTGTCATATGAAGAGGAAGGACGAAGTCGAGGCCACGGCGGCGTTCCGCAGACTGGCGGCCGATTACAGCGATCAGACGCAGTTGATCGAGAAGGTCAAGCCGTTGTTGGACGAGTTGGGCAACGCCGATCCGGCCAGTCTGATGCCTCCCGACACCCTGGCCTACATCGAGATCGGCAGCCCGGGCAAGCAGGTCGAGACCATTCTCAGCATGCTCAAGGACACCCCATTCGAGAACCCGCTGGCCATGATCGGTGGCGGTCAGTCTGGCAACGCGATGGGCCCGCAGCAGATCGTCAGTTCGCTGATGAATCCGAGCATGATGGCCGAATTCAAGAAGATTCGCGGCATCGGCATCGGCATTACCGGGATCGCCCAGGACAACCCACCCGCAATCGCGGTCCTGTATCCGGGCAAGAGCGATGCGCTGCGCGGGATCATTCAGATGGGTCTGGGCTTCGTCGGCCAGCCCGCGCAGGCCATCGAGGGGATGACGACGCTGTTATTCGGCGATGGCGGCGGCGCGGCCTACGACGACACCGTGATCATCGTGGCCAGTCCGAGCCCCAGGGGCGCCGAGCTGCTCCAATGGTCCGTCAAGCAGTACAAGGGACTCGTCAAGGAGCCGTCGCTGGCCTCCAGCAACAAGTCGTTCAGCAAGATCGGTAAGAAGGCCCGGCAGGACAACATGCTGACGGTCTGGTTCAATGCCGACGAGGCGTACCAGAATCTCAAAGCGATCCTCCCGCCGGATGCGATGCCGGAGGAGCTGCATATGGCGGAGCATTTCGCCGACCTCAAGAACATCGACGACGTCATCGCTTCGCTGTCGATTCGTCCGTCGGGCCTGGCGCTGGACGCCAACGTCAATCTCAAGGAAGGCCACAATTGCCTGGCCTACAACCTGATCCGCACGCCGCGGCTCAACATGGCGGCGCTCGACGCCGTGCCGTCGGATGCGATCGCGTTGATCTGCCTGGGGGTGGGCGAGTCGGGCACGCCGCAGGCGGCAGCCGTCAGCGAGCAGATACGCAATGCGATGGGCCTGGACATCGGGCCGCAGTTGTTCGACAACATCGAGCAGATCACGCTGTTTGCCGTGCCGTTCCGCAAGCCGACCGAGCAACTGAGCGAGGACATGCCGCCTCAGATCAAGTCCATCGGTCTGGCGATCACCAGCGTCGATCCCCAGCAGACCCATCAGATCCTCCGTTCCGCGCTGCGGTCGGCCAATATCGTCGTCGACGAAACGCAGCCGACGGGTGGGCGATTTGATTTCACCCTGCCGAACCAACAGAAGCTCTTCGGGTGCATGGACCAGGCCGGCAAGGTCACCGTCCTGTCGTTGAGTTCCGATCTGGTCGATGCGTCCATTCGCGCCGCCAGGCAGCGCGCCGGCGCCCTCAAGAGCGGCCCATTGCAGGAGACGCTGAAATCGCTGCCCGAGACGACCAGCAAACTGGCCGTGGTGAACGTAGCGGGAGCGATGCAGTTCGCCGTCGAGAATATGGAGCTTCCTTCGGGCCAAGTAGCCGACCGCGTGCGCGAAGCGATGGCCCAACTGGCTCAGGCTAGCGCCAAGACGACGGTGCGGCTCCAGACCAGCGAAGAGGCCAACAGCTTCGCCGTGCACCTGAGTGTGGACAACCTGCCTCCGATCTCCAGACTGATTGCCCCGATCAAGCAGATCGCCGACGGCATGGCGGAAATCGAAGGTCGGGACGAAGAGTGGGGCGCCGAACCGGTGTCGTTCGCCGGCATCGCGCCGACGGACCAGACCCCGGCCATCGATGGCAAGGTCGATGGCTGTTGGGCCAAGGCCCAGGCGTATACGCTGGAGCACAACTTCTACGATTCCGTTGCAGACCAGAGCGATTGCTCCGCTTCCTTCAAAACGCTGTACGACAAGGACAACCTGTACGTCCTGGTCGAGGTCGCCGACGACGAACTGTGCAACGACTCGTCCGAATTCTGGTACGACGACGGCGTGGAGATCTTCATCGACGCGGACAACAGCCGGTCGGGCGATTACGACGACAATGACTATCAGTACTTCTTCGTATGGGATGCGACCTCGCCCACGACGGGCAGGGGCGGCCAGGAACGGACCGACGGGACCGAATACAAGTTCGCCCGGACCGACGGGGGATATCGCCTGGAAGTCCGCTTCCCCTGGAACGTGCTGAAAGCGAAGTGCGCGCCGGGCGTTTCGATCGGATTCGACGTCCAGGTCAACGACGATGACGGTGGCGGCCAGCGCGATTCCAAGCTCGCCTGGAACGCGGTCGAGGACGACGCCTGGCAGAACACTGGAGCCTTCGGCGTCGCCCAGCCGCTCGGCTTGGTCGGCTGGTGGAAGCTCGACGAAACAGATGGGCGGACCGCCGCAGACAGCTCCGGCAACGGCCATGATGCGACCGTCCAGGGCGACCCGACCTGGGAACGGGCGGCCGGCCAGGTCGGTGGCGCCATCGCGCTGGGTGGCGACGGGGACTTCCTCGAGGTGGCCGATGAGTCCTACTTCGATTGCATGGGTGGCGTCACTGTAGCGGCGTGGATCAAGGTGAACCAGTTTGACAAGCCCTGGCAAGCGATCGTCACGAAGGGCGATAGCGCCTGGCGCATTCAGCGAAACAACGAAGAGAACACGTTGGAGTTTGCCTGTTCGGGTCTCGACGTCGCCAACGGGAGTGAATATGGCAGCCTGTTCGGAGTCAAAGAAATTGGTCCGGGCCAGTGGCACCACGTCGCCGGGGTCTACGACGGCGCAAAGATGTGCCTGTACGTCGACGGCGTTCTGGATGCGTCGCAGGAAGCGTCCGGCACCATTCGCACCAATGACACGCTCGTTCAGATCGGAGCGAACAACGACATGAGAGATCGCTTCTGGAACGGTTCGATTGATGACGTGCGTCTGTACAACTACGCCCTCGACGCGACCCAGATCGCCAAGCTGGCAGGCAAATGACGATGGCGCAGAGGCAACGAGGTAGCCCGTGCGACGACGACTGAAACTCAACGCGGACTACGGGCAGTATCGGTGGGTGGTATCGCTGCTTGCGGTGGCGGTGGTGCTGCCCACCGTCTGTTTGCTCTGGTTCATGAACGAAGCGATCGACAACGAGCGTTTCGTGATCCGCCAGAAGCTCGTCCTGCTGCACAACGACCAGTTGGAGAAGGCCCGACGCAAGGCCGACGAGGAATGGGCCCGGCGCTGTCGGCGGCTCGAAGACGACGAAGCTCATCCATATCGTCTTCTGGCGGAGATTGTCGCCCAGGGCGACTGCGATGCACTGCTGATGTGTGATCCCTCGGGCCGACGTCGGTACCCCGTGTCTTCCAGCGAGGCCGACCGCGTGAGCAATTCCTCCGAGGTCCTGGCCGACGCCTGGCAGTTGGAGTTCGTGGATCGGGATTACGCGGGAGCGGCGGCTCTGTACGAGCAGCACGCTCTTTCGGCCTCCGGGTATCGTCGGCGTCTGGCGGAATGGGTCGGCAAGAACCCGCCCTTGGACGATCGCGGACTTCTCGACGCCTTGATAGGACAGAGCCGGTGTCTGGCCAAGCTCGACCGGATTGGCGAGGCGCTCGCCGTGTGCCGACAGGTCGCCTTCAGTGCCCTCGCAGACGGCACCGATACCGGCATCCTCTCGCGGATCGCCAACGCGCGACTGCTGATGCTGACCTGGATGCAGGACCGGGCGCAGTACGATGACCTGTTCGAAGAGACGTTCTCAAAACTACTGGAAATGCTGTATCAGCCGAACCAGGCAGGCGTGTCACTGCCGGCCGATCAGAACCTCTTTCTGGCACGCAAGGCAATGGACCTCGCGAGCCAGAGCCCGCGCCTCCGATCGCGCCGGCTGCTGATCCACGGCACGCCGCTGGAAAAAATGGTCGAGTTCGAGGAACGATCGCTGGGAAGACTGGTCGAATTCGAGGAACGGTCGCTGGCGCTGGCCGAACGGTTTGGAACGATGGCGGACTTCGAGACATGGAAGCCGGACCAGTTGCACCCGATGAAGATGGGAGATGAGATTTCGTACGGTCTTCTGCACAAGTCCGGTCGGGCGGTCAGTCTTGCCCTGCTTTCGGACCATACGGTCCGGGCGGCGCTGAATGAGTTCATCGGCGTCTTCCCGAACGACTACGTCGAATGCCGCATTCTGGACGAAGCCGGTCGGCTCGTCATGGGACCGGCGGAGTTCCCAGCCGAGCCCTTCGCAGTCGGTCCGGTTGGAGCGTATTTCCCAAACTGGAAAATCGAGCTGTTCTTCAAGGAAGGGGATGTACTCGACCGGGCTGCCGGGCAGCGCATCGCGGTGTACACCTGGATCGGCACGCTCGTGATCCTGCTGATCCTGATCTGCGGCGCGGTCGCAGCCCGGTCCATCGGCAAGCAGGTCAAACTCAACCGGCTCAAGAACGATTTCATCGCCACCGTGACGCACGAGCTCAAGACGCCTCTCGCTTCGATGCGTGTCCTGGTCGACACGCTGCTGGAGGGCCACTATCGGGACCAGCAGCAGGTGACGGACTATCTGCAACTGATCTCGAAGGAGAACGGGCGGCTCAGCCGGCTGATCGACAACTTCCTGACGTTCTCGCGGATGGAACGCAACAAACAGGCCTTTCAGATCCGCCGGGCCTCTCCGGCGGTGATCGCGCACAATGCCGCCGAGGCGGTCCGCACCAAGTTCGACCGGCCCAACTGCCATTTCGAGACGGAGGTCTCCGAGGGGTTGCCCGACGTCATGGCCGATCCGGATGCGATGGTCACGGTTCTGGTCAACCTGCTGGACAACGCGTACAAGTACTCGCGCGACGACAAGCACATTACGCTGCGTGTCGCAAGTGAGAATCAATCGGTTCGTTTTGCTGTTTCGGACAACGGCGTGGGTATTCCCCGTCGGGCTCTGGGCCGAATCTTCAAGCGGTTCTACCAGGTGGACCGCACGCTGTCGCGCCGGGCCGAGGGCTGCGGTCTGGGCCTGAGCATCGCGAAGTTCATCGTCGACGCCCACGCCGGGACGATTCGGGTCGAGAGCCGGCCGGGGCATGGAAGCACGTTTACCGTCACGCTGCCGGCGAAGAACTGAACCGTTTGCGGAAAGGACAACCACGATGGCAACGGTGTTGATCGTAGAGGATGATCCGGTCATGATCCGGGGTCTGGAAGATAACTTCAGAATGACCGGCTACGAGGTGCTCACGGCGCGCGACGGTCCACAGGGCCTGGAAACGACGTTGAAGGAACGGCCCGACCTGGTTATTCTGGATATCATGCTGCCGGGAATCAACGGCTATGAAGTCTGTTCGGGCATCCGCGAGAAGGACCTGGACATGCCGATCATCATGCTGACGGCCAAGGATCAGGATGCCGACGCCGTGCTGGGCCTTGACGTCGGGGCCGACGACTACGTGCGCAAGCCGTTCAGCATCCGCGAGCTGCTGGCGCGGGCCAACGCGTTCATGCGGCGTCGCACGGTGTGCGAGCCAATGATGTATGAGTTTGGCGACTGCCGACTCGATGTGCGAGCCGGAACGCTCCAGCGGGAGGGCCGAGACGTGCCCTTGACACCTGGGCAGTTCAGGATGCTCCGGCTGTTCCTGCGCAAGGCCGGCTATCCGCTCTCCAGGGACGAGATTCGCGCCGCCGTCTGGGGCTACTCGCATTTCATCTCACTGAAGGACATCGACAAGACCGTCGCGCTGTTGAACGACAGGATCGCATCCGACCCGATGCAGCCGCCGCGCATTGCGGCGGTCGGCGATACCGGATACCAGTTCGAGATGCCTTGACCCTATGGAAACCATCCTCATCGTTGAAGACGACCCCACCATGCTGCGGGGTCTGAAGGACAACTTCGAATTCCACGGCTATCGCGTTCTGACCGCCGACGACGGCGAGGCCGGCCTGAACGCCGCACTGAACGCAAGGCCCGATCTGATCCTGCTCGATCTGATGCTCCCGAAGATCAACGGATATGAGGTCTGCCGGCTGATCCGCAAGGAGAAGCTGGAAATGCCCGTCATCATGCTCACCGCCAAGGGCGAGGAATCCGACATCGTTCTGGGTCTGAACCTCGGCGCCGATGATTACGTCACCAAGCCCTTCAGCATCAAGGAGTTGCTGGCTCGCACCGAGGCACTGTTGCGGCGCATGCGTTCGGCGGAGCTGGAGGTCTACCGGTTTGGCGACTGTGAACTGGACATCGCCGCCCGGAAACTGACGCGTGGAGCGGAAGAGATCAAGCTCTCGCCCAAGGAGTTCCGGCTGCTCGAGCTGTTCGTCAAGAAGCCCGGGCGGGCGCTGAGCCGCGACGAAATCCTCAATCTCGTCTGGGGCTATGACTCGATCTCCGGCCCGCGCACGATCGACCGCTTCGTCACGACCCTGCGGAACAAGATCGAGCCCGATCCCCATAATCCCGTCTACATCCACACCCTCCGCGAGATCGGCTACAAGTTTGACCCGCCGCAGTAGCGCCCTTCGGTCAGTCGACGCCGGGGTACGTCAGCGTCGCCACGAGCCGCTGTGACTGGTCCTGGAGATCGATCGTTTCACCCCGACTGGAGAGATGGCCGCGATAGTTGCCCTGAACGAACAGCCCCTGTCCGCCGGTAGGGTAGGTCTCGCGCTGTCGGAAGGTTCGCACGGCAGGCGAGACGTACAGGCTGCCGCCGGAGATGATGACCGTGCCGGGGGCGAATTCGTGCTCGATTCCTCCGGCCAGCTTCCAGCCGGAGATATCGACGGCGTAGGCGTTGGGATTGACCAGCTCGATGTACTCTTCATCCTGGTTGCCCGAGACCGGGTCGGCGTCGTAATCCCCGAAGAGGATGGATACATCGTCCGGCTGCGGATCCGGAATCCCGGCGACGCCTCCCGCCGGCGGATTCGTCGTGTTGTGGATGCTGGTACACGCTCCACTGGGAGCCGCCCGCCTTCGGATGGGAATCGGCCCCGAGGAACGGGTGGGTGGTGTAGACGCTGCCGTTGCACACCGACAGCATCAGGAACGACAGCGAGGCCGGACGGCCGGCCTTCTGCATCGTCTCGAAGGCCAGCGGCTGCCGCAGATAGCTGGAGTCCGAGCCGTTGCTGTTGAGGTTGAATTCGCGGACGCGCGCGTACTCCGGCGAATCGTCCGGCCGCAGGAAGAGCGGATCGCGCGACGTGCGGCCCTCGGTATCCACAGCATCCACACGCCAGCGAATCAGGCGGCCCGCCTGATAGGCCGATGCGGGAATGATCGCGGTGTACACGCCGTCCCCGGCGGTGGCGTCGCCGCCGGTTCCATCGTCGACCATCGGGACCGTGTCATGGGTGTCTGTCCGGGCGACAACGTCGAAGTCGATTTGCCAGGTCAACATTACGCCGACTTCAACAACAGCCGACAAATCCACCTCATGGACATCGACCGCATCGCTATCCAGACGGTTCTGCAGAGCCGCCGTATTCCAGGTCACCTGGCTTGGCGCATTGGACCGAGCTACCTCGTAGCCGTTCAGAAAGGCGACAAAGCCGTCCTCGTACTTGATGTGCCACGAAGCCAGTGGGCATCATCGAACGCCGCCCGCGTCCAGGCGGAGCCCAGTCCCGGCGCGCCGGGACGGCGGAACCGAGCCTGCCACCCAGGCCGTCCACCCCGCTGGACCCGTCATCATTATACCCGAATTTGAGGATCGTGCGGTTGTCAGGGTATCGACCATGCGTCCGTACCGGTCCAGCAGGTTTACGGTTTCGCCCCGACTGGACAGATGGCCTCTATAGTTGCCTTGCACGAACAACCCCTTTCCTCTGCTCGGCCCCGTCGCGCGGTTGTGGAACGCGCGGACGTTCGGCGAGGCGTAGATCGCGCCGCCGGAGACGATCACGGTGCCGGGCAGAAAGGTATGCTCGATGCCGCCGGCCAGTTGCCAGCCGGAGATGTCCACCGCATAGGAGTTCGGGTTGACCAGTACGATGTACTCTTCATCCTGATTGCCGGAGGCCGGATTGAATTCGTATTCGGCAAAAAGGATCGTCGCGTCGTCGGGCTGGGCGTTGGGAATGGCGGCCGAGTACGACCCGGCGATCGGATAACTGGCGACGCGATTGACGTTGTGCGTGACGAACAGATGTGTCCGCCGGACCGCCAGGTAGTCGTTCTTGATGACGTTGATCGCGTGGCTGAACGACTGGTTTCGCGGGTAGCCGCCCTCTCCGCCCCATGTCCAGGGATTGGCCCACTTGGCGTAGTCGCGCGCGACGTCTGAGGTCATCGCCGCCGCCAACTCGTCGATCCGATTCTCGATGAACAGTTCGTCATCGGGCGTCCCAGGGGGCTTGAGGAATTCGTCCATGACCGTTCGCAGGCGACGCAGGTACATCTCGCGCACGACCGTATCGTTGAGCAGCGCGTCGATCAGGCGATTCCAGTGGAAGTTCCACTCCTTGCAGTCTTCCTTGCTGACGAACGGGTGTGAAGGCTTCACGTCGCTGGGCTTGCCGGGGACCTGGTCATCGTCGGCGTAGATGTAGTCGTGGTAGGAGCTGCCCGTCCAGTTGGAGCCCCAGGTCAGATCGTGGTCCCATGGCAGGAAGCACCACTGGCCCGAGCCGTTCGAGTCGCAGTAAAGGTAGTGGTTCTTGTGCGGATGATCGTTTTGGTGGCAAAGGACGGTCGCGACGAGGTAGTTGAGGGTCAGGGGCAGATTGACATAGTCGAAAATGTTGTTGTGTCTTGCGGCCCCCGAGGCGTTATTGATGGCCCGACGGAAATCGCTCAGATCCTGCTGGCCCTCCCACCGCCGCGTCTTCTTTTCGGCGCTGCCGGACGCATTGAACGTGTCGTACATCTTGTAGAGGGCCCCATCCGGATCGAGCCCCTCCCGTTCGAGAAGCTCCTCCTCGGGCTCCTCGATGAAGATCTGCACGCCGTAGAATTCACCGTTGCGCTGGGCGCGGACGGGGAACGATTCGCTGCCTGGACAGCCGCACCAGTCATATGACTCGAAGGCCAGGTTCTGCCTCAGGTAGGCCTTGTCGCTGTAGGTGCTGTTCAGATTGAATTCGTTCACGCGCGGGACGTCCTGGCGATACTGGAACTTGGCGCCGTGATTGAACTGAAACTTGAAGTGCTTCTTCGGGGCGCCCGAGGTACTGCCGCCGCGGATGTGGATACCCACGTTGTCGTAGAACTGCCCGAGATAGTAGACCGAGCAGCGGGCGCCGCTGCGTGTTTCCGATGCCGGGACGTTCTCCACGAACCAGTACAGCACCGGAAGGGCCGTATTGATCTGCGGGTCCTGAACCACTGTGCCGTAGTACTTGGGCGAATCGGTGGGATGCGGATACAGAGGGACTCGCGAGAGCTGTCCCCGCGTGTCGACCGCACTGACACACCAGCGCACCATATCGCCCGGCTCGTAGAACTGTGAAGGGATGGTTGCCGTGTACAGACCGTCTCCTGCCACGGCATCGTCTCCGGTCCCATCGTCCACCATCGTCACGGTGTCGCTCGTCATGAACCGGCTGTCGGAATCAAAACCCACTACCCAGGCCAGTTGCATCCCGAGGACCGGGGCCTGTGTCGGGAGGACCCGGGCGGTGACTACCAGATCCTCATCGTCGGTCGGGGCGGAAGGGTTCTCGGTGACATCGCGTATCGCCGGACCGATCTGCGCCATCGCCGCCTGGTTCGCGGCTCCCGGCGTCGGCTGAAGGAGATAGCCCTCTGCGACACCCTCCAGATCGATTCGCTCGATGTGAATCGCCGTCAGTTCCGGAAGGGCCAGCAGATCGGAGCTGACCAGGTCTGCGTTCAGGCCGTGGATGGCCAGGAGATTGTCGCCTGCGACCAGCCGGTCCTTGAAGGCCGAGATGTCGAACTCCTCGAAATCGACCGCGTCGCTGTCCTCCCGGATGGCGGTGGCCGAGGCATTCCAGGGCACGTCCGGCCCGTCAGGAGCGTTGGCCCGCGCGACTTCAAAGCCGTTGAGATAGGCGACGAAGCCGTCCTCGTACCTCATATACAGAATCAGGCGGTCCGCTGGAGCGGGGTCGGCGACGTGGAAAGGAATGCGGATGTACACGGTGGTGGCGACGCCTCGCATGAAACTGACGTCGAGCCCGACGTAGCCGGGGTAGTCGTACCCCACCCCGGTCGTGCCGGTGAGCCATTCGCTGTCGTCGAACGGCGCCAGCATCCAGTCCGTCCCGAGCGATCCGTCCGCGGGGACCCAAGCCCTGGCCTGTGCCTCTTCCGGCACGAGAACGGTCTCGGTCTGACCACTGACGCTTCCGACGCTGAGTCCATAGGAGATGTCGGCGAACTGCGGCGGATAGTCGATGTAGGCATGGGCCAATGTTCCATCCGGCGCCACCAGAGCCACCGATTCTCCGGAGGCCGCAAGTGCAAAATTCGCGTGTAGTTCGGCCTGGGGGTCCCGCTCGTCCTTTCCCGATGCAAAGACGACGAGAAAGCGGCCCGGAGCAAGGTCGACAGCCGGGAACTCCCACTTCCTCAGATTGTCTATGTCGTCCGTCAGAGACCAACCGTCGAGGTTCACCATGTCCGCTGACGTGTTCTGAATCTCAACCCAATCGGGGTAGTCGCCATCGCTGTCGCGCAGACTGCGGTTGTTCGAGGCGACGAATTCACTGATCACCAGCACCGCGTCGGTCGGGTCGTGCTGAGGGGGCTGGGCAGACGCAGGATTCGGCCATAGGGCGACGGAAACCATGAAAACCAGGAGTGTTCTCGTGAGACCTGCCATCTGCGAAGCTCTCCTACCGATTCTGGACCAAGCGTGCTTGAAGGCCGATCCGCCGCATCTCGCTGGCCCGGAGGGCCCATTCAGCGTCCTCATCACCCGCATGGGCTCAAGCCCGTCCTACTTCTGGAGGGGGTCCAGCGGGAGGAGGATGCCCGGATCGGCTTTGGAGGTGGCGTTTTCGGCGACCGCGGGAACGGCTTTCTGGATGCTCTCCAGCGTTCGCAGGGCCGCGGTGAGAACCGCGGTATTGTCCTCCGTGGCGACGATCTGCTCGAGCAGGGCGCACGTCTCGGCGTTGGGGTAGTTTTCCAGGGCGTAAATGGCCGCCGCCCGGCCCTGTTCGGCCGAGACGCCTTTGCTTCCGGCCGCCGCGTAGAGCAAGGCCGATTGGGCCTGCGGCGCGCTGATCCTGGTGATGGTGTCGAAGAGCGAGCCGCCCTCGCCGGGCGATGTGGCTTCGAGCCTGCTCAGGAGGTAGTTGACAGACGGGGCGTCGCCGACGTTGGCGAGCGCCTTGATGGCCGCCTGTTGCAGACTGTCCAGAACGGGCGATCCCGGCGCGCCGGGACCGGCCAGCGCCCGCAGAGACTCGCTGGCCTGCGGGGAGCTGATGGCACTGACCAACTGTGCCAGGCGCGCCGCTTCTTCGGCCGTCAGGGCGGCGTCGTATCGCGCGACGATCTCATCCAGGACGGGGGTGTCCGCCATTCGCGACAGGGAGGCGCCGGCCGCACGCTGCACCATCGCGTCCTCCGTGCCCTGGAGGGTGTCCAGCAGCAGAGGCCAACTGTCGTGGTTGCTGATGTTCGACGCGGTCTTGGCGATCTGCTCTTTGTAGGGGCCGTCCTCGATCTGTGCGAGCGTCTCGAACAAGGCAGCGGTTGCCGCCGGCGTGCCGATTCGGGCCAGCGCTTCGGCCGCCCACACGGCCGCTTCGTCCGTTCCAGCGGCGACGATGTCACTCAATGGTCCCACCACCTCGTCGCCCAGCGCCACCAGTTGCTCCATGGCTTCTTTGATTCGGGCATGGTCCTGGTCCCGGACCGCCTGGCGCAGCGACGTGAGTATGGCGTGGACGGCCTGGAGTTCCTGTGGCCGGTCCCCGCCGCCGGCGAAGCCTCCGGAAGCGGTCCATTCCGCGCGACGCCGGAGAGCCTCGATCCTCCCCGGCGCGCCGGGGTCGGCCGCCAGAGTTGTATCCGTCTCGCCGGTGTCGGGCAACGGCGCGAGCGCATCGGGAGGCAGCGTCGAGCCGTCTTGCGGCAACCTTGCCTGCGATGTGTTCTGGTCATTCTGTTCTGTCGCGGCCGTGGTTTGTGACGCCGATGGGTCCGGCGGCCGTTGCGATGGCGTCAGGTCTTTCTCGATGGACTGGTGGACCGCCTGGAGAAGGACAAGGGCGGCTACCACCAGGGCCGGGTACAGAAACAGCGGCCACTCCGACTTGAGAAAGCTCCGGGTGGTCGCCTGTTGGTTGGTTTCCTCTGCCGGCGTATTCCTTCGACGCATCATATCAGCTCCGCACAATCAAGCCGGATCGGCCCGGTCAACACGACCGGGCCGATCGAAAACGTTAGACGCCAATCTGCGCAGGGACAGGGCCCTTTTCAGGGTATTCTACGGTTTCCCGTAGCTGCCCTGGCGAATCTGGTTGACCTCGGCCGAGGTCAGCACATCCTTGAAGACAACGACTTCATCGAGCCGCCCATAGAATCGCGAGTCGTTCCAGCGGAACAACCCCAGGGCCAGAGGGCCATTGAGGACCGGGACATTCGCCGAGGTCTGAGTCCATGTCGCCGTCGTGTCGTCGCTGGGATCGTAAAGGTACAGCTTGAGTGTGCCCGACGTCGGAATCTCTTCCTGATAGGTCACGGTCACGTGATACCACTGATTCCGTTGGATGATTTTGGACAGGGTGACATCGTATATGTACAAGTTCGTGCCGCCGTCGCGTCCGACGTTGAGACGAATCATGCCCGTTCCGGCGCCGGCGGGCTCATACAGGCCGATGGCGAAGGAGTAAGCATACGGGCCGGTTTCCGCGCCCTTGGCGAACAGGCCGGCTCCGGTCGTCTGGCTGGACCCCTCTCGGGCCTTCACCCAGAACGCCACGGAGAACTGCGGGGTGGCAACACCACTCTTCAGCGGGAAGCCGGAATCCAGGTCCGCGTCATCGATCCGGAAGTAGCCGAATTCCGTGTCGCCTGAGGCTTCGCCCTCCCGGTAATCCGAGGTGTCTGCGCTGGGCTCGCCGATGGGACTGAGCGTAGCGGGGCTCAGCGTGTTGGATCCGATCGAATCGGCGAACAGGTGACCCGACTCGAAGCGCCACAGGGCCACGCAGGCCGGATCGCTCGCGAAATTGTTGCCGACCTTGTTCGTCCCGTAGGAGGCCACCAGCGTCAGAGCGGAGTAGGTCTGATAGGCTCGGAGCATGATGTACCAGGTGGCGGCGGCGGGGCTGGCGACGTCGACGCTCTCGTTGTTGCCGATCAGATACGGGCGGTAGTCATAGCTCGTTGTGGTGGGCTGAGCGCCTCTCTTGACATAGAGGTCGCAATCGCCGGTGCCGCCCGAGATGGTGACATTCAGGAAGTCCTGTCCGGCAGGAACCACGATCTTGTAGAATTTCTCGCTGCCGGCCGTGCCCGAGATCCCGGCAACCGGGACGCCGTTGCTCAGCGTGATCACGGTCGGGTCCGAGATGGGAGTGTACGTCGCCACCAGGGTCACGCCCGTATAGGCCTGGTAGGCTCGCAGCATGATGTAGTACGTGCCGGCCGCCGGGTTGTTGATGGTGACCGTCTCGTTATTGCCGCTCAGATACGGGCGGTGATCCCATTCCGTGGTCGTGGGCTTGCTGTCTTTGCGCACGTACAGGTCGAGGTCGCCCGTGCCGCCGGAGGTCTGGATTTCCAGCTTCGACTGCCCGGCGGGCACGTCGATCTTGTAGTAGACCTCGCTGCCGGTGGCGCCGGACAACCCCGTTACCGGAATGCCGTTGCTCAGCGTCGTGACAGTGCCTCCGCCTCCGCCGCCACCATAGGTGGCCACGAGCGTCACGCCGGTGTAGGCGTGGTAACCGCGGAGCATGATGAACCAGTCGCCACTCTGCGGATTGTTGACCGTAACGGTTTCATTGTTGCCGATCTCATACGGACGGTAGTCATAGTCCGAGGTCGTCGGCTCGGCGCCTCTCTTGACGTACAGGTCGGCGTCGCCGGTGCCGCCGGAAATCTCGATCTCGAACTTCGTCTGGCCCGCAGGCACGCTGATGCGATAGAGCTTCTCGCTGCCTTCGGCCCCGCTGATGCCGGTCACGGGCACCCCGTTGCTCAGGACCTTGATCGACTCGGTGAACCAGTAATCCGCTTTGAGAGTCACCCCGCTGTAGGCCGTGCGGGCCCGCAGCATGATGTACCACGTGCCGGCGGTCGGATTGCTGACGGTGACCGTTTCGTTGTTGCCCGCCAAGTAGGGTCGGTAATCCCACGTCGAAGTGGTGGGCGGCGCGCCGCGACGGACGTAGAGGTCGCAGTTGCCGGTGCCGCCGGAGATGGTGACTTCCAGTACGGATTGTCCCGACGGGACATCGATTTTGTAGACCTTTTCGCTGCCGCTGGACCCTGCGATGCCGGAGACGGGAACGTTGTCCTCAAGCGTTAGAATCGTGCCGTAAGTGGCCACGAGCGTCACGCCGGAGTACGCGCTGTAGCCGCGGAGCATGATATACCATGTGCCGGCGGTCGGATTGCTGACGGTGACGGTCTCTTCGTTGCCGGAGAGGAACGGCCGGTAGTCGTAGTCCGTCGTGGTCGGTGCGACGCCGCGCTTGACATAGAGGTCGCAGTCGCCGGTGCCGCCGGAGGTCTTGATCTCCAGATTGGTTTGGCCGGCCGGAACCTCAATGCGGTAGATTCTCGAACTGGCCTGGGCGCCGGAAAGGCCGGTGACGGGAACGCCGTTGTTCAGGAGCGTGCCCACTCCGCCGGTATAGCTGGCCAGCAGCGTCACCCCGCTGTAGGTGCTGTAGGCTCTGAGCATGATGTACCACGTCCCGGCGGTCGGGTTGTCGACGCTGACAGATTCGTTGTTGCCGGAGAGGAACGGCCGGTAGTCGTAGCTGGCCGTGGTGGGCAGGGCGCCCTGCTTGACGTAGAGGTCGCAGTCGCCAGTCCCGCCGGAGATGCTGATCTGGAGCTTGGTCTGTCCGCTGGGTACGTCGATCTTGTAGTACTTCTCGCCTGCCGTGGTGTCGCCCAGACCGGTCACGGCCACGCCGTTGCTTAGCGTTACGACGGTGATGCTGGCCGAATACGTGGCCTGAAGGGCCAAACCGGCAAATGCGGTGTAGCCTCGCAGCATGATGTACCACGTGCCGGCCGCGGGGCTTTCCACGAGCACCGTCTCGTTGTTTCCGACCTTGTAGGGTCGGTAATCGTACGTCGTGGTCGTCGGTGCAGCGCCTCTGCGCACGTACAGATCGCAATCGCCG
This sequence comes from uncultured Pirellulales bacterium, assembly GCA_964575615.1. Taxonomy (GTDB): domain Bacteria; phylum Planctomycetota; class Phycisphaerae; order Sedimentisphaerales; family Anaerobacaceae; genus Anaerobaca. Next base: position 18,224 of record CAZNSM010000062.1, read on the forward strand.
GTTCCTCCGGAGATCTTGATCTCCAGGTCGTCCTGCCCGGCCGGTACGGCGATCATATAAAACTGCTCGCTGCCGGCCGATCCGGAAATCCCTGTGACCGGAACGCCGTTGCTCAGGCTCGTCGGGGCGCCACAGGCCGCCGAAGCCACGAGGCACAGGGCCGCCAGGACCACGATGCCTCTCACACGCGATTGATTTGCACCGTTCATGTCGAACTCCTCTCTGAACCAAGACATTTGACTACGAATCCGTTTCTGATTCTCAATGTCGGACATATGACTGGCTCAGATTAGTGCCTTTGAAGATGCGTTTCGTAACGCTTTTTCCGCGTTTTTCCGCCTTTCCAGCGGGGTATGAAAGACTCTCCGATTTGGACCGGCCCTGATATCGCGAATACGTTGCGTTTGTGGGATCTGCAAGCCCGCGACCACGCTACCTGAGAAGCCGATTCGCCGTGCGTTGGCAGATTCCCAGCAAAGCCGGTCCCTTTTCTATCGGGCCTCCAGGATTTCCTTCAAAGAGATATACGGTTTCGTCGGATGAACGGTCTACTGTAACGTGGATTATATTATCCATTTTACCTCAGGGACAGTAGAATGGGGTCTATCGGTGATTCAAAGAGGGGCGAATCGGATTTCTGCCGGATTTGCTACATAGGCCTTAAGAGTCAGTCCCATAACCTGACAAGGGCGAAGGTGGGCCATGATTCCCGGCCAAGGCGTCGATTCCTGGCAGCCTTGGAGCCGACACTGCCGACGGTCAGCTCTATGGACCTTCTCCGATCCATGTGCACTTAACTCTTGTATTTTGAGTATCTTGCGTTGTTCTTCCAGGGGCCTTCGAGCAAGCGAGCGGCCGATTACGGGCGCATGAGACAGTAGAGATGCTTCCTGCCTTTGAGATAGAGGGCATCGCCAACGATTGCGGGCGAGGCGTCGAACCCGTCGTCCAGCGTGTTAGTCGCGAGGACCCCGAACGTGTCGTCGCTTCTGATTACTGCGGTCACGCCGTTTCGGCCGGCGAAGTAGATTCGATCTGCCACGGCCACAGGCGAGGCATAGATTCCCCTAACGCCTTCGAGACGCTGTTTCGTGTAGTGGGGCCTGCCGGTTTGGGCGTCATAGCATGAGATTATTTCGTTATTTACCGAGCAGACGTAGATTCTCCCGTCGCAGAGGATAGGGGAGGGCACATAGGGGGTAGCCTCGTCAACCTGCCAGACGACGGCATCTGAGCCGGTCAGATCACCCGTCCGGCCGAGCTGGATGGCCTGGAGCATGCTGCCCCGGAACCCGCTGGTGCAGAAGACCTTGCCAAGACCGAGGACGGGGGTCGGGATCACATTGCCTGTCTGGCCGGTGCATTGCCATACGATCTGCCCGGTCCGGGCATCATAGCTGCGGACGAAATTGGTGGCGTTGGTAATGACCTGTATCCTGCCGTCGACCTCGACAGACACCGGGGTAGCCCACGAACTGCTCTCGTCCCGGTCCTTCCGCCAGAGGAGTTGGCCTGTCTCCTTGTGGAAGGCGAAGATCGCCGAATCTCCTTCATGGTCGCACACCACGACAACGGCGTCGCCCGCCAGTGCAGGCGAGCTGCCTTCGCCGAAGCCTCCTCGGATTGTCATTGGGATCAGGTCCTGGGACCACTTGAGGTTGCCGTCCATGTCAAAGCAGTAGAGCCCACGCGAACCGAAACTGGCCCAGATGTGCTTGCCGTCGGTAACGGGCGAGTACGAGGCGAACCCGTGGTCCTGATGGTGGCCCTCGTGCGGGACCGCCTTTGTAGCTGTCTTCTGCCACAGCAGCGCGCCTGTTGCCCGGTCGAGGCAGACAAGGTCGAATGCATGCAGGGTCGTCGGGGCACGTCCGCGCGATGGCCCTCTGATTTGGCCATTCTGCGCTGTCGCGGCAGGGGGCGCGCCGGCTTGCCCCGTATCCACCGAAGTCAGGAAGAAGATCTTGTCAGCCCAGATGATGGGAGAGGATGTTCCTCGTCCGGGCAGATCGATCTTCCACCTGACGTTCTGCGATTCACTCCAGGTGACAGGGGGATTGCCCTTCGACGCGACTCCATTGACCTGAGGCCCGCGCCAGGTCGGCCAGT
>CAZNSM010000062.1:20432-26167 GCA_964575615.1 uncultured Pirellulales bacterium
GGATTGCCCTTCGACGCGACTCCATTGACCTGAGGCCCGCGCCAGGTCGGCCAGTATTCCTCTGTGGTTTCTGCCGAGACACTCGTACAAATCACGCTCAGAGAACCACATACGGTTACGACCGCTGTTGCGATCTTCTTCATCCTACGCTCCTTTCGGTTTCCGCCCTGTTTGTTGGTCCACTCAAGCCACGCGGGTCCGGGCTCCCGCCTGGATGAGTCTGTATACCTTCTGACGGTCGGGTCGGTTTTGGTGCATGGACGGATTGGGCGGTGCAGTTATTGCCATGGACGTAGCCGATTCGGTTTGCGGCACAGGATTTTGTCTGCACCGGTCAATGGCAATTGGCCCGAATTTCCTTTATAGTGCACTCGTGTTTATCTTGGAACCTCAAGTCCGTGATGCCACGCCGCCCGAGGGCTCTCGTGAGGGCAGGGCGGTTCGCAACTACTGCACGGCCAGCCCGGCGAGCGAGGATCTCAAGCCGGACGGCAATTGACATGTGTATCGACAGGATGACTGAGAACGAATGCAGACAGGAGATTGAATCGATGAAGAAGAAGCCTTCTCTGAGTCGTCGCGACTTCATGTTCAAAGGGGCGGCGGCGTTCGGTGCGGCCGCGGTGTTTCCCCACGTCGTGCCCTCGACGGTCTTCGGCGCCAATGCGCCCAGCAACCGGATCACGATGGGCATGATCGGCATGGGCCTGATGATGGGCGGACACCTGCACGGGATGCTCGGACGCAACGATGTGCAGGTGCTGGCGGTCTGCGACGTGGACCAGCGCCGACGGGAGAGCGCCAAGAGCCAGGTCGAACGAGCCTATGCCAATCAGGCGGCCGACGGCGCGTATAAGGGCTGCGACGCCTATCTGGAGTACGAAAAGCTCTGCGCCAGGCCGGACATCGATGCAGTCTTCGTGGTGACTCCCGACCACTGGCATGCGATGTGCTCGCTGGCCGCCATCAAGGCTGGCAAGGACGTGTATTGCCAGAAGCCCATGACGCTCACGATTCGCGAGGGGCGGCTGATGAGCGACGCCTGCAAGCAGTACGGAACGGTCTTCCAGGTCGGCTCGCAGCAGCGCTCCGAATGGGCCTTCCGCAAGGCGTCCGAGATCGTTCGCAACGGCTGGATCGGCAAGGTGCATACAATCTACACGAGCCTGGGCTCGTTTGCCCCTCCGACGACGCTGCCGGCCCAGCCGATTCCCGAAGGATTCGACTATGATCGATGGCTCGGCCCGACGCCCTGGTTCCCGTACAACGCCGAACGCGTCAAGGGCGATTACGGCGGCGGATGGCGACGGTTCTGGGAGTACGGCTCCCGCAAGAACGGCGACTGGGGCGCTCACCACTTCGATATCATTCAGTGGGCTCTGGGCATGGACGATTCCGGCCCGGTCAAGTTCGTTCCGAAGGGCTGGCCCGGCCACCAGTACCAGACGCACTACTATGCCGACGGGACGAAGGTTCTGCGCGACCATCCCGTCTGGGGCGGCCACATGATCCAGTTCATCGGCACCCGGGGCGAGGTGATGGTCAGTCGCGGCGGTCGTCTTGACACCAGGCCGGTGGAACTGGCTCAGGCTCCGCTGCTGCCCAGCGAGATTCATCTGTACGATTCGAACGATCACGAGGGCAACTGGATCGACTGCATCCGGACGCGTAGCACGACGATCTGTCCCGCCGAGATCGGCCACCGAACCGCGACGATCTGCCATCTCAGCGGCATCGCCGAACGCCTGAGAAGGCCGATCCACTGGGACCCGTCCGAGGAGCGAATCCTCGACGATCCGGCTGCCGAACGCTGGTACGACCGCCCGCGCCGCGCACCATACGTGCTGTAGGGGCGAATAATCATTCGCCCCTGCTTGGCCTGCAGATATCGACGTCGATCGAAAGGAAATTGACGATGAGGAACAAGCTCTCAAGCATCGCAAATCTTGGAATCGTCCTGGTGGCCCTTCTCGTGATGACCGCGAGCGTACAGGCCCAGGACGGCGCCGACCTGGTCCAGCAGTTGTGCGGCAAGGCCGAGGCCCCGGTGCGGGACGCCGCCCAGTTGGCCCAGGCCTACCAGAAGGCCATCGACTACCTGATGCCATTGATGTCGGCCGACGATGTGCCCAGCCGCTACAACTACCAGATCATGTTCCAGGACATGGGTTCCTATGCCGCGCGTCCCGGCGCTGAGACGCAGCGCGAAGCACTGGCCAAGGTGATTATCGAGAATCTCGATCGCGCCGATATGCTCGACGTCGTGCGTCACTGGTTCGTGCTGCAACTCGAACGGATCGGCGCGGGCGAGTCGGTCCCGGCCCTTGTCAGGCTGATGTCGGCTGACGACAAGCATCTGGCCGACTACGCCCGACGCGCCCTGGAGAAGAACCCGGACCCGAGCGCGACCGAGGCCCTGTTAGAGAAACTCGCCTCGGCGGACCAGGCCGCGTGGAAGATCGGCCTGCTCAACTCGCTGGGGCAGCGCCGTGCGGCCGAGGCGATCGAACGAATCGCCGAATCGCTGGGCGATGCGGACCCCAATGTTGCGTCTGCTGCCGCCTCCGCGCTGGCGAACATCGGCGGCGCTGCGAGCGCCAAGGCCCTGTTCGGCGCGCTCAACAAACCGCTGGGGCCGGTGTCGGTGAAGGTCGCCCAAGCCTTGATCGACATCGCCCAGGAGAGGACCGCGCACAATGACGTGGTCAATGCCGGCAAGCTCTACGTCGCCGTTTACAACTGGGCGACGAAGCTGACTCGCGATCCCAACAGCCCGAACCCGTTCAGCATCCGCGTGGCCGCGATCAACGGCCTGATGACGTGCGACCCCGACAAGGCCGTCGGAGAGATCGTCAATATCATTCGAGATGGCGATCCGAGAGTCGGACGCGTCGCGGTGCAGGTGGCGCGCCAGGCGCCGACGACCGCCCCCATGCGGGCGCTTGCACGCGTGCTGGCGGAACTGCCTCCTCATTATCAGGTGCAGGTCCTCGGGTTGATTGCCGACCGTGGAGATTTGTCGTCCGTCGGTCCGGTCAGGAGGGTTCTGCACAGCGACTTTGAAGCGGTGCGTCTTGCGGCGATCGACACCCTGACAGAGATCGGTTGCGATGAGTCGGCCGAGGCGCTGCTGGACATCGCCGTGAATGGTTCGGGCGCAGTTCAGCGGGCGGCCCGTGAAGGGCTGGCATTGATGGTCGGCCCTCGCGTGGAGGAGGTCATCCGTGCCAGTGCGGCCTCGGGCGATGTGAAGAAGCGCAGCGCGGCGATTGGTCTTCTGGGCAAACGCCGGGTCCCCGGAGTTGTGGAAGCCTTGACGGGCTATGCCGCCGATGGGAATGAGGAGATCGGCTCAGCAGCCTTCAAGGCGATGGTGGACGTTGCGGACATGGTTGATGCCGGGACGCTGGCCGACCTCCTCGCCAAGACGAGCGGCCAGGGTGCTCGCAGCAGCGCCGGCGCGGCCCTGCGGGCGGCGCTGACCAAGGCGTCTGACAAGACCGCTGCGGCCGAGGCGGTTATCGAACGGGTCCGGAACTCCACCGGCGAGGTCAAGGTTGCGCTCCTGATGTCCCTCGACGCGGCGGGCGGTCCGGCGGCCCTGGAGGTCGTCACACAGGCGGCGCAGTCGTCTGACGAGGCGCTGCGCGAGGCGGGGATTCGCACACTCGGCAACTGGCCCGATTTCGCCGCGGCCGACGTCCTGATGAAGATCGCATCGAACTCGGAAACGTCGCTGACGCACTACGTCCTCGCGATGCGAGGGGCGCTGCGTCTGATCGTGACCAGCGACTCGGCTCCACTCGACGACCGTGTGAGTCTCTGTTTTCGCGCCTTTGACAGTACTCGTCGCGACGACGAGAAGCGGCAGGTTGTGGCCGCGATGGGGGCGGTGCCGAGTCCGAAGGTCGCCGAACGCCTCTTGGCTCTCGCCAAGGAAGGCGATTTCAAGGCCGAGGCGGCCCTGGCGGCGGTCGAACTGGCGGGCAGCATGCTGCGCCGGGATCGGGAAGCCGCCCGCGATTTGGCGCAGAAGATTCGCGACCTGAACGTCTCCGAAGACGTCAATAGCCGGGCCGAGGCGGTCATGAGAGGCCGACCGATGCGAGGCAGGGGACGCTAAACCATCGGCGGCGACGTTTCGAACTTGTCCCGGTGTGCCAGTTCGAGATCGAATCCGCTTTCCGTGGGTCACACGCGGATTGAAGGAGGTATGAGAATGCAGAGGCGTCTGTCGCTTGTCGCAGTGATTGCCCTGTCGATCACAAGTGGGCTCCCGGCGGCGAATTCGGACATCCGTCTCAATTCGCTCGGTTTCCTGCCTGAATTGTCGAAGAAGGCGTCGATTGCCGCGTCGTGCTCCGATTTTGCCGTGAAGCGAACCTCAGACGGCACGGTGGTATACTCAGGCCGGGCGACCGGACCCCGACACCAGCAAGATGTAGACCAGGATGTCTGGATCGCCGATTTTTCAGAGCTGCGCAGCAACGGCAGGTTTTATCTCAACGTCCCCGGCGTGGGACGCTCGGTCGATTTTGAGATCGGCCAGAAAGTCTATGATTTCGCTTATGTCACGGCGATGCGCGGTTTCTATCTCTGGCGGTGCGGCTGCGCCATCGAGGGTACGCACAACGGGGTTCGCTACGCCCACGCCGCCTGCCACCTGAACGACAGATACGAGGACTACCTGGGCCGAGAAGGCGTCAGGAGAGATGGGACCGGGGGCTGGCATGATGCGGGGGATTACGGCAAGTACACCGTCAACGCCGGGATCACCGTGGGCTGCCTGTTCCTGGCGTGGGACCATTTCCAGGACAAGCTTAAGGACATCTCGCTCGGTCTTCCCGACACGGCGCCGGGCTATCCGGACTTCCTCAAGGAGCTCAAGTGGGAGACCGACTGGCTTCTGAAGATGCCGTACCCGGATGGTTCGGGCAGGGTCTCGCACAAGCTGACGAGGACGAGCTTCTCGGGTTTCATCATGCCCGAGAAGGATGACGGCAAACGCTATTTCACCGAATGGAGCTCGGCCGCGACCGCCGACTTCGTCGCGATGATGGCGATGGCCGCCCGCTACTTCCAGCCCTATGACGCTGCCTACGCACAGAAGTGCCTCGACGCTGCTCGGACCAGCTACGCGTTCCTCCAGGCCAACCCAGAAGAGAAGCGGTTCCAGCAAGGCGACTTCCGGACGGGCGGATATCAGACCAGCGATTCCGATGACCGGCTCTGGGCGGCCGCTGAGATGTGGGAGACCACCGGCGACGCCCGGTGTCTCCGGGATTTCGAGGAGCGAGCTGCGGCGCCGCCCTCGCGCGCCAGGAGGCCTGCCCCGGCCGGCAAGATCGATGAGGACTGGGACTGGGGCAACGTGCGGAATCTCGCGATGTTCACTTACGTCCTGTCGAAACGCGAGGGGAAGAACGCCGAGCTGCTGGCGAGTGTGCGCGACGATGTGCTCTCGACGGCCGATCGGCTGGTGGCCCAGGCGAATGAGGACGTCTACGGCCGCGCGATGCGGCGTTATTACTGGGGCTGCAACGGAACCGTCGCCCGGCAGGTGCTGAACCTTCAGGTGGCCTACAGGCTCTCGCCGAAGCCGGAGTACTTGAACGCCGCGTCGGACGCCGTCGCCCACCTGTTCGGCCGCAACTACTACAACCGCTCCTATGTCACGGGGCTGGGGATCGATCCGGCCATGCATCCGCACGACCGCCGCTGCGGGGCCGACGGCA
>CAZNSM010000063.1:0-4423 GCA_964575615.1 uncultured Pirellulales bacterium
GTGGATCAGGGCCGTCTGTCCATCGGCTACGACGATCTCGGTGGCCGTGGCAACGGCCGTGAACGTGGGAACGTCGTACTCGTACTTGCCCCCGTACAGGGCCTTCTGCATCCCGAGCAGCGAGGTGATCTCTATCTCGAACTGAAGACGGATGTTGTTCTGGTCCTCGATGAGGTGCGGCGTCGCGTCGAGTCGCATGCCGATCTCTTTCGATGCGTGCTGCGGGATCGGATCTTGTGACAGGTCGTTGGGTTCGCGGTACCCGCTGATGTACTGGATGTGGTTGGCGAGGCTCACACTGGCGGATTCGCCGTCCCGCACGGTCACCTTCGGCGCGGCCAGCATCTTGCTTCCGGCGTACTGGCCGACCGCTCTGAGCAGTAGCTCGACCCGGTCCGGCTTCAGCAGGGGCGTTCGGCCCTCGGTGAGGTCGGCGCCGATCTCGTGCAGCGCATTGACGTCCGCCGGCGTGGTGACGCCCTGGATCGGCAAGCCCCGCCGCAGTGCCTCCAGACAATCGGGATCCACCAGCAGGAGCCTCGCTTCGACTGCGACGGCGTCTACTCTCCGGCTTGGTGACGTGGGAGGCTGCACATTCCGCTTCGTGACGGCATACCCGTCCGGTGTCCTCGTCGCGACGTACGGGCTGCCGGCCAGCAGCATCCTCAGGGCCGTTTCCAGAGATACACCCTCAAAGTCGGCCCAGGCCTCTCCGCCGACGGTGGCATCCCATGTGATGTTGACCCCGGCCTGTTCGGCGACTTGTCTCAGGGCCTCACGCAGATCGGTGCCCTGGAATGTTCCGCTGAGTGGATGGAAGACGATGTAGGTGTTGGTGTCACCCAGCTTCTTGGATGTGGCCGCAGTGTCCTGCAGGACGGTTTGCAGGGCCATGTCAACCGAGGCTCCGGACAGGCGCGCGGTGATGCGTTCGGGTTTGACCGTCGGGTCCACAGCGATCTTTGCCTGTGTCTGTTCGGATATCTCGCTGAGCGCCTCGATCAGATCCGTGTCGACGAAGGTGGCTGTCACGGTGGCGGGCTCTCGGGACGACGCGGGTCGGACAATGCGCGGGTGGGCCAGGAGGTAGAGAACTCCGTTGTCTTGCGTCTCTCCTTCGGCAGCGGACTCCAAGCGACAGACGAACGTTTTGTTTTCGTCCACGACGGCCTTGGTGTCGATGCGGTGCTTGCTGACGCGCGGCGTCTTGCTGTCGTTCAGTATGACGTCGCAGATCTCCGCCGCAAGGTCCAAGGTGATATGACCGGCGCTATCGATGCGAGGCGTGACCGTCACAAGATCGCGGCATTCGACCGCCTCTGGTGCCCCGGGTTGGGCGGTCGGATTCGGCACGTACTGTTTGCTCATGACTTGTGCCTGCTGGCCGTCGAAGACCTCTACCCTTGGGTTCATGACGACTTTGAGGTGTTGGTGGGACGCCAGCAGATCGACCAGGATCTCCAGTGCCTCCGAGTCTCCTTGCGCATTCTCGGTGCAGCGTTCGAGCAGCGCCCGAGGCGAGACCTCCAACTCGTCCGCACGGGGAAGTGAAGCGCGCTGCCCTCGTCCGATCTCTTGCCTGGCGTACACCTGGTCCCACAGGCGCGACAATTGCGTCGCAGCCTCAGGACGTAGCGGCCGGTCCGTCAGGAATTTGATTAGCTCGATATCCAGCATGACCGTGGGCTTCTCGTCCAGCGAAGATGCGCGACCGTCAGCCTTTTCGGTCAGCACGCGAACCGAAACGGGTTGCCTGGATGCAGATGCCTCCGAGGATTCCGTCTTGGGGTTGCCGAGCGAGACGATCAGAGAGCCCGAGGGGGTGATTCGCACGCCGACGCCGTCGATGACCGTGAGTCGGCTCGGATCGGACCGGTCTTGTGGTTCGTCAAAAGACAGCTCCAGTCCTCGGCCGGCCAGTTCGGTCGCGCCGGCAACCAGGCGAACCGGTGCGGAACTGGTGAATCGCTTGTTCTGTGCAGAGAAGGTCACCTTGTCGAGATAGAGTGTGCACGCATCGATGCTGTTGGGTTCGCTCGAAGTGATCTCAATGACCACGTTGCCACGGAATGTGCCGCCGTCCGGCGCGGGCTGATTCAGCGCTCCATCAAAACGCTGTTCGCCCCGGTCGGCACACATGCGGCAGCGCATCTTCCCGACCGACTGAGTCGAATAGGGCATGGCAACAATCCAGTGTTCCCCTTCCTCGCGGATCAACTGCTCAAACCCGAACTCGCGGTCAACCCGTTCTTCGACATTCCGATGTGCGAATCGCGTCCTCTCGACATTACGGCTGCCCACCTGTCCTGTGGAATTCGCTTCCGGGCTCGCACGCGTTGGCGCATTCGGTGCCGCGATGAGCAGGGCGGTGGGGATGAGGAAGGCGGCGACGAGGAGCAGGGCGATCAGGCCGGGAAGCCAGGCGAAGCGGCGGTGGTCGATGGGAGGGCGGCCGAGCAGGCGGGCGATACGGTCGACGAGACTGCCGCCGCTGGCGGCCACCGCTGTGTGGCGAGGGCATCCTGCCCTAGCTCTTTCTTCTGTGGCATGAGGGCGGGACGCCCGCGCCACGTGGCGCAGCTCTTCCAGGCAGGTCAACGCGCGGGCGTAGCGCCGCGAATCGCCGCAGACCTGCACCGCCAGATCGTCGCAGCAGTTCTCCCGCTCGTCGCGGATGCGGTGTGAGATCCACCAGACCGCCGGATGGTAGAATCCGAGAATCTCGACGACGGTCTGGACGAGGTTGACGAGGTAATCGCAGCGGCGAACGTGCGCCAGCTCGTGCGCGAGGATCGCCTCAAGCTGCTCGACGCTCAGGCCCGTGACGGCGCCGACCGGCAGCAGGATCACCGGCTTGATCCATCCGACGACCGCAGGCACGTCGATCAAGGGCGAAGCCCACAGCCCGATTGCGCGGCGGATGCCCAGTCGCCCGGCCAGTTCGGCCGCTCTTGCGTGCAGCGGCGCGGCGACTTCGCTGACTAATCGCCGTTTCATCCGCTGCAACTGGGCCCAGCCGCCCAGGTGCCAGGCGGAAAGCCCAAAGACGCCCAGCAGCCAGCCCAACACCAGCCAGGGCAAGGCAGGCTCCAGCGCGGTGGCGATCCGCTGCGTCCAGGGTATGTGAGTGACCCGCTCCGGCATCTGCGGAACCGGCGCGTCGAACGGTTCACGAGGCAGTTCCACCACCTCGACGAGGGTCGTCCTCATCACAGGCGGGGGATTGAGGATCGGGCCCGCCTCCGCGACGGGCCTCGACACCTCCACGAGCGACATCGTCACCAGCGGCAGCGCGACGATCAGCGCCATCGCCATGCACGCAACGACGTATCGCACATTCGAACTGCTCCGGCGAAGGCCTCGCAGCCCGGCCGCCAGCAGCAGCGCCACCGTCGCCGCCTGCCAGACGAAGTGGATCAGCGTCCACCCCAGCCGCTCGATCATCTGCTGCGACAGCAGGGTTTCCAGTGTTGCCATGACTATGTTCCCTCCATTTCATCGAGCATCTCGCGAATGCGTTTGAGCTCCTCGGCTGAGACCTTCCGCGCCGACAGCGCTCGCATGACCAGCTTCTCCGCCGAGCCGGCGAAGACCTTCTCCAGCACCTCGCCGACGACCTGGGTCTGCGTCTTCTCCTGCGAGACGGCGGGGCGGTAAATGTGCTGGCGTCCGGCGTCTTTACGCGACAGAAGGCCCTTGTCGGCCATGATCTGCATCAGCTTGAGCGTCGTGGTGTAACCCGTGTCGCTGTCGGCGTTTAGGGCTTCGTGGACCTCGCGGACCGTGCTGGGCCCGCGATCCCATAGCACGCCGAGGATCGCCAACTCTCGGTCCGTCGGTCCGGGGCTTCGGTGTCTGGCCATGAGTGTCTCCTTTTCTTGCGCTTTTCCATCCTGCACTATCTATCGGCAAAGATACGAACGAATTCGTAGTCAGTCCACGAAAAAATTCGTAGATAGAGAAAAATGTTGCGTTCCCCAATGAGAAAGGCCCTCGCGACTGGGTCGATCGCAAGGGCCTTGGATGGTTCGGAATGCGGTCCGCGCAATACGGATTAGAAAAGGTCCTTGCGCGGAAACAACTTTTGTCATCCTGAGCCTCGCGAAGGATCTGGCCACCGCAGAAGAGGTTCGTCTCGTCCGCCGCCCGGATTCCTTCGGCAAGCTCAGGGCAGGCTCTTCACTTCGTTCAGGATGACAGGATGGAGCGCATAAGCTAATCACAATCCGTATAAAACGTCAATACTGCTTCATCTCTTGCGTTTCGGTATTCTGTTCGCGGCGGCGTTCGAGCAGTTGCCGGAGCATCTCGCGCATCTCCTGCATCTGATCGTTCAGGCCGTTCACCTGCCCACGCAGCTCTTCGACCTGCCGCTGCACGTCGGGCGATGCCTGCGGACTGGCGATGCGAGCGCGTCTCGGGG
>CAZNSM010000063.1:4523-26130 GCA_964575615.1 uncultured Pirellulales bacterium
TCGATCTCGGCCATTTCGCGGTGCGTGGTTTCGATGGCCGCACGGCGGTCGCGGGCTTCCTCGCTGTCCGCGTCATCGAGTCGCTCGAGCTGTCGGGCATTCTCCCTGACCTGCTCCTGGAGTTCCCGCAGGCGGTTGCTCAGGTCGCGCACGCGGTCGTCCGCCTCACGACCGGGCTCTTCCCGCTGCGGCGCGCGACTGATCGCCTCTCGCCGTGCTCTCGCAGCTCTCGCACGAGCTTCGGCTTGTCGTGTCTGGACATCCAATCTCGCCAACTGCTCACGAAGCTCGCGGGCCTCTTCGCTGTCAGCATCGCGGATATCGTCCATCCGGCTCTGAATCCGTTCCCGGCGGCTTTGAAGATCGCGGAGAGCATCCTCCGACTGTCGCGGCTGCGTTATTTCAAGTGTCGGTCGCCGCGGCGGGGCCAGGCGAGGACCTTGCTGGAGGTCGCGAAGCTGTCGCTCGATACGGCCGATCTGATCACGCAAGGTATGGAGTTCCGAACGCAGGACTTCGGTCTCTTCGCTCCGCTCGCCGCCACGCCGGCGCAAGGCCGCCTCCGTCTCCTCGGCTTGGGCGACCAACTGGTCCAGCATCCGTTGCAGGACGTTGCGTCGGCCCGCAACGGCCGGCGCCTGCGGAGGCGCCGGCTGGGCGATCTCTGGTTCGGCAGCAGGCTCAGTCGCTTGCGCAGGCTCCGGCTGAGGCTGCGCCAGCGCCACTGCCGCAATGGCCAGGACAACGAGAGCGCACAGGCCCAAGGCCCATCGCCGGCCGATTCTCGGGTCGCTGCACTGATCCCTCACGATTCGGTAGATTCTCGCTTTCATGGTTTTCTCCTTCCCTACAACCGTGGGCAGAAACGCCATTCGTCTCTGCGGTGAAAGACTCAACAAGGACTCCGCGTAGTCCACGCCTGACCGACCGCCGGCCAGGACCCAGTCGTCGCAGGCTTCTTCGCTCAGCTGGGACAGGCGTTCGCGGGCCCACCAGGGCAGCGGGTGCCACGGAATCGCGGCGGCCAACAGGTCGGCGAACAGCCCGCTGAGATGGTCGCGCCGTCTCAGGTGCGCCAGCTCGTGGCAGAACACGCCAGCCCAGTCGCAATCGTTCCATGTCGCCTCGCCGGCCTCCTGCACCAGCAGCACGGGCACGCGGCTCCAGCACCAGATGACGGGACTCTGTATCTTTGGACTGCTCCGGATCACGACCGGCCTTCGAATGCCGATTCTCGCCTTGGCGATCTCCAGAGCTTCCTGTACGCACGCCGTCTCCAGCGGCTCACTGGCGCGCAGCAGCCGCAACCCCAGCACGAACTGGAGCAGCATGCGGCCCAGCAGAATCGCCGAACCGGTTGCCCAAAGCGCAAGCAGGATCGTCGTCCAGGACAGGGGAGAATCCTCGGCCTGCGTGACCGGGAGGAGCAGAGGTGTGTCGGCGAATTCGATCTCCGCTGAATCGCTGTCCGTCTCCTCCACCGGCGAGTCGGGAAGGGATGCTCCCGCTACGGCAGGCAGGTCGATGTCCATGGACTCTGATGCAGGAAGCACGAGCACGCCCAGTTCGAAGTGCCGAACCAACAGGTAAGAGGCCGGCATCAAGAGCGACGCCGCCAGAGCGAGCAACAGGATCTGGTGGGCCCTGGCGGGATGGCGTCTCAGCAGATAGCTGACCGCAAGACCTGCGGCGATGCAGGCGGTGCCCTGTGCGAGCAGCAGGGCCCAGAGAAAACCGGTAGAGAGAATCTGCCCGCTCATTTTCTCATCTCCTTTCTCTTCTCGTCGATGATTCTGCGCAGCTCCTTCAGTTCCTCTTCGCCCAGATCGCCTTCGCGGATCAGGTGCTGGAACATGGCGACGGCGTTGCCGTCGAAGACGCGCTTGAGGAAGCCGCGGACCGATCCGGCGCCCGCCTGCTCGCGGCTGCGTCTCGGCACGTACACGTAGCTCTTGCCCTCGGCACGGTGTTCGAGCCAGCCAGCCCTTTCCAGCTTCTGGAGCGTGGTCAGGATCGTTGTGTAGGCCAGTTCCTTCTCGCGGTCCAGCCGATCGCGGACCTGGTGGACGGTGGCCTCGCCGCGCGACCAGATGATCTCCATGACCGCCCGCTGCAACTGCCCCAGATCGTCGAGTGCGTGTCTGCTCATGACGCGGACCTCCTTTGAATCAGCTCGTGTCCTGTCTACTGTGGCAAATCGTACTATGGCCAATAGTAGATTGCAACAAAAAAATCCACCTCTCGCAAAAAATCTTTTGCATAACATTGAATAGGTCCAATTAGTCCTATCGGACCAATAGGACCTATTGAATCAAGCCGCTTTCCCTGAGCGGTGTCGAACGGTCGGCTTACCGGCAGGGCCAGCAGTAATATCGTGCGCTGCCCACGGCGTAGGGATTCTCCACGTGCAGCACTTCCACGCGTGTCGGGGGCTGGCGCAGTTGCTCTCGCAGCAGGCTCACCTCTTCGCGCAGAAGCTTCAGTTCGGTCTGGAGAGCCGGATCGGGGCAGGGCACGGAGACGACCTGCGTTGGGCAGGGCGCAGGTGGGACCGGCGCCGGGCAGGGAGCAGGCGGGACATACATCGGCCAACGACGCGGCATCGGCGTGGGGGCGCGTTCGGGGACCCGCCCGATCTCTTCGAGTTGGTCACGGACCCGTTGTGCCTTCTGTCGAGTCTGCTCGATTTCGATGCGGATCGCTTCTTCTCGTCGATGGTTGGCTCCGATCTGGTCGGCGACGTGCCGCCGCAGTTCGTCCACCTCCGCCATGAGACGCCGTAGCCGCTCTTCGAGTTCCGCCGCACGATTCTGTGCGTTCATGAGGCGCTCCAGGTCTTCCTGACGCTGGCGGTCGAGGCCGACGAGCTCTCGCTCGATGCTCAGCAACTGCTCGTGGATATCGCTAAGCTCCGATGCGATTTCCCGCTCGCGATTCATGACGTGCTCGCGGAGTTCTCGCAGCTCCATCGTCCGCTGATCCGCCCGTTCGGCCAGCATTTCTCGGTGCTGGCTCAGCTCCGCGATTCCGGCATCAACGTCGTGCTGGCGCGCGGGCGGCATTGGCATCTCCGGCGTCCACTGCGGCGCGGGCGCCGTCGCGATGCTCAGTTCGGCGAGTTTCTGTTCGGTTTGCCGCAGTTGCTCCTGCAGGGAGTCCAGATGCCGGCACAGGTTCTCCAATTCCTCCGCCCGCATGGCTGAAGGTGCCGGGCACGGCGGTCGGCGCTGGCCGAACGACCTCGCCTGGGCATCGGCCATGAGCTGCGCGTGCTGATAGGAGTACGGTCCGGGTTCGAGTTCGGCGATCTGGGATTCGGCCGGTGCCCCCGCCGCAACGACCAGCACGATCAGGGTGACCAGCACGCCGAATCGGAGGCCGTGCTGCCGAGGGCTTTGTGAAGCGTGGCTTTCCATAGCTTTCTCCTTTCACTCCGTTTGGACATGACTGGGAAACGAGAACGCTTTTCACCACTCTCCTCAGGAACTACCGGCCCGGCAGGGCCCGCGTTCGGCAAATCGGCGAATCCTCCTCCTGCGGATCGAACAGGGTTACGTCATAGTCGGTTGACTGTCCGTGCAGACGACCTGCCGGCGGGCAGTCGCTCTACAATAGGATATACCCAACCTGCGATTCGTCCAGCGTCGGCCGGATTTTTGCAGTCATCAATCCTGATGACACTTCTGTCGGCGGATGCGTTTTCCGTGTCGATCGGAACGAAAAGAAGCGGGCCCTGGAGAATTGCGCTCCAGGGCCCGTTGAGAAATCGGTCGGTCGTGGCGATTGGCCGCGACTATTCGGTTTCCTGCGCCTTCTTGTGGGCGGCGACGATCTGCTGCTGCACGTTCGGCGGGACCGGTTCGTAGTGGCTCAGTGTCATCGCGTAGCTGCCGCGACCGCCGGTGACGCTCTTGAGCTGGCTGGTGTACTGCGTCACTTCCGCCAGCGGAACCTGGGCCTTGATCACGATGAAGTTGCCCGGCAGCATCTCCTGGCCGACGACACGTCCGCGCTTCGACGACAGATCGCCCGTGATGTCGCCAACGTTCTCGGCCGGGATGGTGACCTCCATGTTGACGATCGGCTCGAGCAGGGCGGGCTTGGCCTTGCTGATGGCGTCGATGAAGGCGCCCTTGCCTGCGGCGCGGAAGGCCACCTCCTTGGAATCGACGGGGTGGTACTTGCCGTCGTAGACCGAGACCTTGATGTCCTGCAACGGATAGCCGGCCACCACGCCGGTTTGCATGACATCGTTGATGCCCTTGATGATCGCCGGCTCGAACTGGCCGGGAATCGACCCGCCGAAGATGTCCCAACTGAACTGCATCGGCGGATCGCTGTTGCGTTCGGCCGGCTCGACGCGAAGATAGACCTCGCCGAACTGCCCGGCGCCGCCGGTCTGCTTCTTGTGCCGGTAATGGCCTTCGGCCTTGCCGGTGATGGTCTCGCGGTAGGGGATCTTCGGCTCTTTCGTATGGACCGCCAGCTTGAATCGCTTCTCCATCTTCTCCAGGACGATGCGGAGGTGCAGCTCGCCCAGTCCCTGGGCCACCAGCTCCTTCGTCTGCGGGTCGCGCGTGGTCTTGAAGCAGAGGTCCTCTTCCGACAGTCTCTCCAGGGCGCCGCCGATCTTCTGCTCGTCGCCGCGTGAGGCCGGCTCCAGCGCCAGCGAGAACATCGGCTGGGGGACCGGCGGCATGACGAACCGGCCGTGGACGCGACCGTCATGCACGAGGTCGCCGACCCTCAGTTCCTCAATCTTGGCCAGAGTGACCAGGTCGCCGGCCACTCCTGCCGGCACCTCGGCGTGCTCGCCGCCCTGACTCTTGAGGACGTGCCCGGGACGCAACCCTTTCTTCTCGTCGTTGTACATCATGTTCGTGTCCGACTTCAGCGTGCCGCTGAAGACGCGGATCGTCGAGTACTTCATGTTGGATCTGGGATCGAAGCCCACGCGGAACACCAGGCCGGCCAGCGGTCCATTGCTGTCGGCCTTCACTTCGGTGGTGGTCTCCCCGGCGACGAGCTTGGCGGGCGCCGCTTCGATCGGGGACGGCGTGTACCTGGCGATCACGTCCAGAAGCTCCGTGATCCCCACTTCGTTGCGGGCCTCCGTGAAGACGATCGGCATCACCGTGCCGGCGTTGAGGGCCTTGACGAACACCGAGGCAACCTGGTCGGCGCCGATCTCTTCGCCACCGAGGTATCGCTCCATCAGGGCGTCGTCGGCCTCGATGACGCTCTCGATCAGGTCGGTGTGGGCCTGCGCGACGTCCGCCACAGGGGAATCGCCGTCGGCATTGACCAGACAATCGATGACGCTGTTCTTGTCGGCGCCGGGCAGGTTGGCGCAACGGCACTGGGAGCCAAAGGTTTCCTGGATGGTGCCGATCAGTTCGCCCATTTCGACGTTCTCGGCGGCCATCTTGTTGATCACGATGACGACCGGTTTGTTCGCCTCACGGGCCAACTGGAACATCTTACGCGTGTTCGTTTCGATGCCGGCGGTGGCGCCGATGACGAGGATCGCGGTCTCTGCGGCGGGAATGGAAGTGATAGCCGGACCGGTGAAATCGGGGTAGCCGGGCGTGTCGATGATGTTGATGAGCTTTCCGGCGTGCTCGACATGGACGATGGCCGAGAGGATGGAATGATGATGCTCCTTCTCCTCGTCGTAGAAATCACAGGTGCTGGTCTTGTCGTCAACGCTGCCCAGCCGGCTCGTCGCGCCGGTCTTGTGGAGCATCGCTTCGGCCAGCGAGGTCTTGCCGCTGCCGCCGTGTCCAAGGAGGACCACGTTCCGAATGTCGCCCGTTGCTGTCACTGTCTAACCTCCAAAAAGGTTCTTGACCGCTTGCGCCTGCCTACCTCCAAAACCTTAAATCTTATAAGAATCCCAGGGGAGTTCTCAAGAGGTTTTTACGCAATTTGCCCACTTCGGGGCGCTTTGCGGTGGAAAAACGCCGGTAGAGGCCTTTGTCTGTCAGGGAGTTGCCGTTCCAAGATCGCAGACGAAGCGGTGGATCCGCTCGTAATGGGGGATCAACGTCGGCGTGATGACGCACCCCCTGCAACTCCAGTGGAACAGGATCCTCTGTTGGTCCACGGGGAACTCATGCGGCGCGTAGGCCTGTCTGATGTACTGGGCAATGCAGCAGGGGGGATACCCGAACAGAAATCCTTCGATCCGGACTGTCTCGGCGGATTTATCCACCGCCCGATTGCGGAAGTGCTGGGCGTAGATCTCCAGGTGTGCGGCGGACCTGCCGAAGATCGTCTCGTCGAAGGCCTTGCCCGATCGGAGCTTTCTGTGGACGCGCTCGACGTGAAGGCCCATTCGGGTCAGGACGGCCTGGCCCGGCTCGCCCAGAGGCTTTTCCCAGCGACTGAGGGGCTTGAGCCCTTCGTGTGTCAGCAGGGCAAGATAGGCCAACTCGAAGTCGATGTTCTTCAGAGCCCGGATGTCGGCCTGAATGGCCCGATCCCATTTGCCCGGCCCACGCTGGTGACTGCTTCGCTCTGTCATTGGTCGTCCGATTCGGCCGTGGTCAGCAGACCGCCGCAGCGGCGCCCGTTGCCACGACGCAGCGTCTGATGCGTCATGTTCATTGTATTCCTTCAGTTGTCTCGGGTCCAGTCGCCACAAGGTCTTGTGTCGGCCTTCGCGTTGCAGCAGTTCTGTGATCCACGCGGCATTGGCTTGTCGCGTTACGGCCTTGCCCATGCGTTGCGCCAGCGAGGTCGATGGAAGAAAACGCGCAGCGGAATGGAATTTTTCGCCTGAGGAGGACCGGTACGATCTCGGATTTTATTGGACAGTTGGCGGGCCGATCGCAGGTCTCGCCTGTGGCTCCCAACATGTGGTGGCGTCATTGGCCTCGGTCGCACATATCGTGCATGGGGTTATGGGGCATTCGCCATTGCCGTCGGGCGGCCGCTAAAGAAAAGGGGGATTTCCTGCCGATATGCCACAAGTCTTTTACGAGAGCCCTGTTCGTGTTTAGGATACTGAGGATGGACAAGAAGGAACTGATGGACCGCATCTGCGAGATCAACACGACCGCCAAGACAGAGTTCCTCTCGCAGTTTTCGGAAGAGGACCTGGCCGCCTACCTCGATCACCTGATGGAACTGAACCTGGAGGAGCTGGCGATCTGTAGCTGAGGTCCGGTTGACCGTTATCGCCCGGCCGGCGCGGGGTTGAGGGTGATGTCATGCGGTGTCGTGACATCCGGCCGGAGCCACACGGCGGACGGACCTTGCAGATTCGTCAAGCCGTGCTTCTCGATGCGTCACAGGATCCCACGACACCAGGTATTCCGAAGCCCCATTCCCTCAAGCGTCAATTCTCTTCGAGTGCTCCTTCCGTGAGCATACGACTGGGCGGACTGAGGCCGCTTCCGCGACGGGAGTTGCCGGGCGCGTCCGGCGCCTCGCTGTCCGGCCTCCGCTCGCGTCGCTCAGGCTCGGGACTTTCCGCCGGGGCGGGCGCCGCGCCTCCGAAGGGAACAACCTGCGGAGCATCCTCTCCCGAGACCAGAGCAGAGACCTTCTCCACGTTGTTGCGCTTGAACTGGATGAGCGTAGGCACCAGTTGCGTGGGCACATAGAAGGCGAAGTCGATGTCCCTGGTGTTGTCGGGCACGTCGGAAGCCTGGATGGCGATCACTTCGGTCAGCCCTTTCTGCACCAGGCGGCCGCCGGGCCCGACGTAGCCGATCGGGTGGACGGCGTGACCCTGCCCAGCCAGCGGATGTTCCGCCGTGCCTTTCGGCGTGCAGACCAGACGCAGTTGTGACAGGGTGAACTTCCCCGCGTCTTTCAGGGCGCTCTTCTTGATCCCGACGCGGACGAGCAACAGGTTCTCGCCGGAACGCGCGGGCAGCGGCTTGCCTTCTTCGTCACGCAGCGTGTTCGGGGCCTCCCAGACGCCCGCCTTCGACGGCACGGTGATGGCCGCAGAACTGGTCATGATCGACACATCCTGCGAACCCTTCATGCGATTCAGATGGATCTGGTCCAGGAAGTTCGCGTGAAGAACGGCGAAACTCTTCGGCGTCCCCATGGCGGCGAAGCTGCCCTTGCTGATCGTGCTGAACAGGCCCGTCACGAACCCGTCGGGACTGAGCAACGGAGATCTCGGTTTCGAGGGATCCGGATTGCGCTCGGCGAATCTGGCATAGGGATACGCGCTCGGCAGGGGAGCGGTTGCCAGCGCCACGAGCAACTGGCCCGTGATGACGTAGCCGAGAATGACGCCGCACACGATGCGCCCGATCCGTTCGGGCCACAGGCCCAGATCCACCTTCTCCTTGCCGATCTGGAGGGCGGCCGTTTGCAGGATGGCGAACGTCAGGACAAACAGCAGCAGCAAGCAGATCATCTGAGCCCATGCGGCGATCGCGGGCGAGTACTTCATCAGCATCGCGGCCAGCATCTCGAAAAAGGCAAATGCGACAAAGCTGGCGAACAGCGCGTTGAAGACCCACGCGACGCTCTGCACGAGCGTTCCTTTGAGGTACAGGAAAGCGGCACAACCCACGATGATTACAAGCATTACCAGACTGGCCATTCCACGTTCTCCGGTTCTCTTGCGGGTCGGCCCCCGGGCGCCGACGCCGATTCGTTCCTACTGTGACGCCGCACCGTCCTGGGTCTTCCCCGACGCCAGCACGCGCAGCATTTCATTGATGGAGGTCTTCCCGACGATCACCTTTCTGAGGGCCTGTTCCTGCAGGTACAGCATCTTGGCCCGTCGGAATTGCATGCCCAGCTCGGGCAGTTGCTTGACCTGGCGGACGGCCGCACGCAGCTCGTCGTTCAGCATGATCATCTCGAAGACACCGGTGCGGCCGACATAACCGGTCCCCTGGCAGTGGTCGCACACCGACGGCTTGCCCTTCTTGTCGTAGACCTCCTTGCCCGGACGATACAGGACCTTGGCCTTCTCCGCCGGCAGGTTGAACTTCTTGAGCAGCTCCTTGTTGGGAGCGTACGCCTGTTTGCATTCCTCGCACAGCGTGCGCATGAGACGCTGGTTGCTGACGCCGATGAGCGTCTCGGCGATGAGCTTCTTGTCGCCGATCATTTTGATCCACTTGCCCAGCGCCTGGAGCACATTGTCGGCGTTCATCACGACGTACACGAGCTTGCCGTCGCCGGCGGCCGCGCTGGCGATCTTGGCGGTGTCGGCGTCTTCGCATTCCCCGACGCCGACGATATCGGCGCCCATGCGAATGATGGACTGGAGTTTCCTGGCGTATGTCGTCGTTCCGGTGTCCGTCAGGGCGAACACGTTCTGCGTGATGTTCAGCAGTTGGGCGGCCGGCTGTTTTTCGATGGTGTTGATGCTGTTCAGGAACGCGTCGTGGTTTCTCAACAGCGCGTAGAGCGTCGAGGTGATGCCGCTCTTTCGCGGACCGGCGATGAGGAAGAGACCCTGTCGGATCTGGGTGAGGCTCTCGAACTGCTCCTGCTGGTCGGGCGCCAGGCCTAGATCGGTGATGCGTTGGTCGTGCTCCTTGGAGACGTGCTTGAGACGGACCTGTTCACCGGCGGTCGATCCGGCGGTGAACACCTCCCAGTCGGCGTTCTCCTTCTTCTGACGCGTGCGGAACTTGCCCTTCTGCGGCTTGCGTTTCTCGTTGGCATCGAGGGCGGCCAGCTCTTTCACGAAGTGGATGAAATACTCCATCTGCTCTCGGGGCACCGACGGCTGCTTGGTCGCCGCGCCGTCGATGTAATACGTCACCTCGTAATTGTCTCCCTTGGGGGCGAACGTGATCGTGCTGGCGCGGCGCCACATGGCGTCGGTGAGCACGTCATAGGCGGTGCGGTAGCCGAAGAACATCGGGGTCCGGGGCTCCGGGGGCGGCACTTCGTTGTTGTTGGCGGTGATGAACAGGAAGCTCGCCATCGCCTCGAGCTTCTCCGACTTGGCGAAGAGACTTTTGATGTGCTCGACCGTCAGCACGCGGTCGAAATCCAGGACGCGTGTGTTGCGGTGTCTGACGTAGGCCAGGCCGGTCGCGGCGATGGCGACCACGTAGATCAGCAGGCCGGCAATGAACACCGGGATCAGCCACCACAGCAGGATGGCCAGGGCTCCGGCGCCGAGGATCAGACCGATCCAGAATCCGATGTTGGTGTCGACGGCCTTGGCGTCCTTGCCCGCCCAGCGGATCAGCAGGAGCCACAGCAAGTACATCACGAGGAAGAGGATGAGCTTGACGATCGAGACGTATCCGCCGTACTCGACGGACAGCAGCAGGATATCTGGCATTGAATGCTCCATTCCCATGAGGTTACGATCATGCGACCCCTGGCGGATGCGCGTGGTCCGCTTGGCGTTAGAGGATGCCTCCGGCGGTCGTTCGAATTCCCTTCAGGGCCATCTTGAGTTCTTCGGTGTTGGGCGCGACGGGATAGGCATCCTTCGGATCGACCCATCCGTCCTGAATGAGCCGGCAAAGGCTGTCGGTCAGGTCGATCATCCCCTCCCTCTGGGCGCCTCGGATGACGCTGGGAAGATCGGCCTCGCGGCCCTCGGCGATGAGCTTCCGCACCGATGCGTTGGCCAGCAGGACCTCGACGGCCGGCACGCGGCTGATCCCCTCGCGGATGGACGGCATCAGGGCCTGGCTGATGATCGCCTTGATCGCCAGGGCCAGCGCCTGCCGGACCAGCTCTCGCTCTTCCTGCGGAAACAGATCGAGCAGGCGGTGGACGGCCTGCGAAGCGTTCGCCGAGTGCATCGTTCCCATGACCAGATGCCCCGTCTCGGCGGCCCGCATCCCGGCGGTGACCGTCCGGGCGTCACGCATCTCGCCGACGAAGACAACGTCCGGGTCCTGTCGCATCAGGTACGTCAACGCTTCTTCGAAGTTCGGCACGTCGATTCCGATCTCCCGCTGGGAGACGATCGCCTTGTTGTCGTTGTAGAGATACTCGATGGGATCTTCCACCGTGACGATATGGCAGGCCCGCGTTCGGGTGATGTAATCGAGCATGGAGGCGATCGTGGTGGTCTTGCCGGAGCCGGTGGCGCCGACCACGAGGACCAGGCCCTGGTGGGCCTCGGCGATCTTCTCGAGCACCGGCGGCAGATGCAGACTCTCAAACGACGGCACGTGGGCGCTGACACGCCGGGCCACCAGGCTGATCAATCCGCGCTGGCGAAAGACGTTGATGCGGAACCGATGCTCCTTGCCGATTTCGTGCGCGAAATCCAGTGTCCCATTCTTCAGGAAGAAGTCCTTCTGGCTGGGGCTCATGATCTCGAACACCAGTTCCTCCATGCGCTCGGCCGTCAGCACGTCTCCGGTCGTGTTCTTCAGGACGCCTTGCAGCCGGAGCTTCGGGGGCTGGCCGACCTTCAGGTGGATGTCGTTGGCGAGCGTCTTGATGGCGACCTTGAAGTATTTGTCCAACTGGGGCTCATGATCGAGCGCCATGTGGGCGTCCAGCGGTTGGTCCGACGTCATCGTGCGGCCTGCTCCAAAAGACGAGAAAACCTACCCTCACGCCACGACGACCGCAGCGCACGGACGGGTCACTCGCCGACCCATTTCTTACGGTAAGATTTGCAGAAACAAACCCTTACAATCCCATATTATAAGACAATGGCGGCTGTTGTCAAGCTTGATACACTCGGCAGGCAGTGGATTCCTGCCCCCTTTTAACAGGGCCATTCCCGTGGTGAACGCGCTTTGGTCCGCGATGCCCGGACGAACGATTCGACGAGGCGGGTGCGGTCCTTTTGCTTTGATGGCTCCGTCACGGATGCTATAGTGAACGCCGGATGCCCGGTCGTCGCCCATAGGAGGGACAGGGCGTCCATGAAGAATCCGGATGTGACACATGGCGGGTAATCTGTTCTACAACCTGGGCAGGAAAGCCGGTCCCACAGTCCGCAAAGCTCGATGGCTCTGGGGATCGCTGACTGCCACCGAAGGCGAGATGATCCGGCTGGAACATGATGTCGGACTGGATCTGGCCCGGGAGGTCCACGAGCAGGTTCCACTGGACGATGATCCTGCGGTCAGAGAGGCCCTTGATGACGCCGGATCGCGGCTGGCCGCATGCGTGGCGAGCAAGCAGCGTTCGTTCCATTTCGAGGCGTTTTCCGCCGCCGAGCCGAATGCGTTTGCGCTGCCCGGCGGCTTCGTCTTTGTCAGCCGGCCCATCATCGACCTGTGCCGCGGCGGGCGCGACGAGCTGGCCTTCGTTCTGGGCCACGAGATGGGGCATATCATCAGCGGTCATGCCATCGAGCGGATCGTGACCAATTCGGCGGTGTCCGTCGCTTCGCGCGCTGCTCCCGTGAAGGGGCTCTTGGGCGGGTGGCTGCGGCAAGTGGGCGTGCAGTTCCTGGAAACAGCCTACTCACGGGACCACGAATTGGACGCGGACAAATTGGGAGTGCGATTGGCCGCTGCTGCGGGCTATGATCCTCAGGCGTCGATACGATTGCTCGAACGCCTGGCCGAATTGAAGACGTCGGCCGGCCCGCTGGATCTGGGCGAGTATTTCTCCACCCATCCGACATTCGAACTTCGCATCCGGAACATCCGCCAGCTTCTGCGACGTCGTCAGGCTTCCAGGTGAGCACGGGGGAGGGGGCGTTCAACTGGCCAGCGTCACGGCCAGCGTCATGTAGATGGCTACGCTGATGGAATCGTTGGCGGTGGTCACCAGCGGTCCCGAGCTGATGGCCGGATCGATGCCGATCCGGCGGAACAAAAAGGGCAGAATCAGGCCCAGAGTCGTCGAGACCATGATAGCCGAGAACATGGCAGTTGCGAAGGCGAAAACCAGCCGGACCGGCTCGATGGTGTGTTGGGCCGGGCGGTAGTGAATCAGGATGCTGCATATCACAGCGCCCACGATGCCGCAGGACATGGCGACCAGCAGCGCGATTCGCACCTCGCGAGTGAACACCGTGCTGAGCTTCAGGGCCGCCAGGTGGCCGGTGGCCAGACCGGAGACGACGATGGCGGAAGTCTGCAATCCCGCGTTGCCGCTCATGGCGGCGATCATGGGAACGAAGGCCGCGGCGGCCAGATAGATCGGCGCGTGGTGGGTTCCGAACAGACTCATGACCGTCGCCGTGACGCCCGTGCCCAGCAGGCAGGGCAGCAGCCAGGTCATCCGAATCCGGGCCGCACGCGCGGCGGAGAAGGTCTCCAGCTCGTCCGCGTCCGTGCCGGCCATCGTGTAGACGTCTTCGGCCGCCTCCTCTTCCGCCACTTCAATGACGCGGTCGGCCGTGATACGCCCCACGAGTTTGTGGTCGGCGTCGAGAACGGGAACAACGATCAGATTGTTCTTGCTGAAGATGTTCCGAACCTCTTCCTGGTCCGTGTCCGTTCGGACGTAGATCGCGTCCGGATCCACCAGGTCGCCGACGCGCGTGTTCTCGGGCCGGGTCAGCAGAAGCCGAATGCGCACGTCCCCGATGAAACGCCCATCTCGGTCCACCACGTAGATACAGTAGAAATCCTCCTCGATCGCCGCCATGCGAATCTTGCTGATGGCCTCAGCGATCGTCGCATCCTCGGGCACGCTGATCACCAGGGGGTCCATGATGCCGCCGGCCGAGTCCGCCGAGTACCGCATCAGCTTGTGGATCTGGAGGCGATCCGTCTGCGACAGGCTGTGCAGGACCTTGTCGGCGACTTCCTCCGGCATCTCCGCCAGGAGATCGGCGGCGTCGTCCCAGTCCATCTCGGAGAAGATCCGGTGCAGTTCCTCTTCCTTGAGGACCTCGAAGAGACGGGCCCGCGTCGCCTCGTTGGCTTTCTCCATGACCTCGGCCGCAACCGGGGTCTCCAGGACGTCGAAGATCAGCCGCCGGCGGTCATCGTCGACCAGCTCGACGATCTCGGAGATGTCGCTGGTGCGCCAGTCGTACAGCAGCTCGCGGAGCGTCGCCCGGTTCTCGCTGTCGAGCAAAGGCTCGATTTCCTGAAGCAGTTGTTCCTGCAATTCCGCCATCTTACGAGCGCACTACCCTTCCGTAGCCGTTGTCACTGAATGTCGCGCAAAAGTACAGGCGTCGCCAAGAACGCACCGACGTCGCGGTCAAGATAATCCCCTCGGCATTGGGGAGCAACTGTTTTGTTGGCCGGACTACAGCAGATGTCGCTCGATTTTCGCGGGTGCATCTGCTATACTATGGCATGCCCACGTGCTGCCGGTGAGGAGATGGGGTGTAAGGACCAATCATGCGAAGTGCGATTGCGACGTGTCTGTTCTGTGGATGTCTGGCGGTGATCCTGGCGGGCCCGGGTGGCGCGGCCGATCTGACGCAGGAGCCGGGCGCCGCGGGGATTGGGCTGTTCATCAACGAGGTCATGGCCTCGAATGTCAGTGCCGTTCGCGATCTTCAGTTGGATTTCGACGACTGGATCGAGATCTACAACGCTGCCCAGGCGCCCGTGGAC
Organism: uncultured Pirellulales bacterium; assembly: GCA_964575615.1. Taxonomy (GTDB): domain Bacteria; phylum Planctomycetota; class Phycisphaerae; order Sedimentisphaerales; family Anaerobacaceae; genus Anaerobaca. The sequence continues at coordinate 18,968 of CAZNSM010000063.1, forward strand.
GTGGGGGGCCTGTACCTAACGGACGATCCGGCCGAGCCGACCCGGTGGCGGTTCCCCGACAACGAGCCGGATGTGACCACTATCGGGCCTGGGGGATATCTGATTGTCTGGGCCGACGAGGAGGTGACGGACGGCGGCATCCACCCGATGTTCAAGCTTCACGCGAGCTTCAAGCTGGACGCCTCCGGGGACGAGGTTTGCCTGTTCGACGCCGATGGGACGACCCTGAAGGATCGTCTGACCTTTGGCGAACAGACGGCCGACGTGTCGTTCGGTCGCTATCCCGACGGCGGGGAAACGCTGCGATTCTTCAGTCTTCCAACGCCGGGCCAGCCCAACAACGAAGGCTATCTCGGCGAGGTGGGGCCGCTGCGATTCAGCCACGAGCGCGGCTTTTACGATGGGACGTTCGACCTGGTCATCACGTGCGCCACCGAGGGGGCCGAGATCATCTACACCACCGACGGCCGTGTACCCAATGACGAGTCGGGCCGTTTCCCGCCCGGTCGGCCCTATACGGCGCCCCTGCGGATCGGCGCGACCACTTGCCTGCGCGCCATGGCGGTCAAGCCCGGCTGGAAGCCCTCCAAGGTCTACACGCACACGTATATCCTCGGCGCCTCGGAGAGCATCCGGTCGCTGCCGGTGATCTCGCTGGTGGGCGATCCCGGCAAGACCTTCTATGAGCCGGACGGCGTCATGGCCATCGTCGGAGGCTCCTACGTCAACGGCGTCTGGACGGCCAGCGGGCCCGACAGCTACAACAACCCGACGAATCGCGATCTGGAGAGGCCCGTCTCGTGTGAGTGGCTCGTCCCGCAGGACGACGGCGCGTTTCAGATCGACTGCGGCCTGCGCGTCCACGGCAGCCCCTACATGCGTCCCCGCTACGTGCGACAGAGCGGCCGCTGGTCGGGCAGCGGCAAGTTCAGCCTCCGGCTCTACTTCCGGGGCCAGTATGGGGCGAGCTGGCTGGAGCAGCCGCTGTTCGCCGAATCGAACGCCGAACGGTTCAAGAGCATCGTTCTTCGCGCCGGCCACAACGACCAGAGCAATCCCTTCATCAAGGACGAGTTGCTGCGCCGCCTGCACAAGGACATGGGCAATACGGCGGCCCTCGGGACCATGGCGAACCTCTTCATCAACGGCGAATACAAGGGCTACTTCAATCCGACCGAGCACATCAAGGAAGAGGCCTGCCAGCAGTGGTTCGACAGCGACCAGCCGTGGGACGTGATGACCATGAACGGCATCCGTGACGGCGACACGCGGTCGTGGGACGCCATGATGGAGTTCGCTCGCACGCACAACCTCGACGCCGCCGCAGACTACGAGCAGATGGGCCGGCTGCTCGATATCCCCTCGTTCGTCGATTACCTGATCATCCGCCTGTGGCCCAACGATTGGGACTGGCCGCAGAACAACTGGGCCGCCGCCGCCGAGCGGTCGCCGACCGGCCAATGGAGGTTCTTCGTCTGGGACGCCGAAGGGACCTTCGAGTCGAACCAGTTGACTCTCAACCGGTTGTCCGAGCTTAACAGCCAAAGCAACGCCAACGGGATTCTCTACCGCGCCCTCAAGTCCAGCCGGCAGTTCCGCCAGCTCTTTGGCGACCGACTCTACAGGCATTTCTACAACGGCGGCGCGCTGGCCTCGCAGAACGTGCATGCGCGATTCAACGCGCTTCGCGACGAGCTTCAGGGCGTGATCGGCAACATGAACAGCTACATCCTCAACACGTGGCTGCCCGACCGTGCGGACATCTTCATGGCCGCCTGCATGAACGAGGGGCTGTACACGTTCGATGGGCCGATCTTTGCGGTCAACACGTCGTATCGGCAGGGGGGCTACGCTTCGGCCGGCGACCTGCTCTATCTGATCCCGCCGTACAATGGCGTCAATGTCTACTACAGTCTGGACGGGAGCGATCCGGGCGAGGCCCAGGCGGCCACACCGCCGACCATCACCAGACTTGTGCCTCAGAACGCCGCCAAGTACGTGCGGGTCCCGACGGGCCCCGACTTGGAGAACTGGACGAATCCACGCGCCTACGAGGACTCGCAGTGGACGATCTCTCGCGGCTCGCCGGGCGGCATCGGCTTCGAGCGAGGCAGCGGATACGAGAGCTACATCAGCGTCGACGTCGAAGAGCAGATGTACGGCGTTAACGGTTCGTGCTACATCCGCATTCCGTTCGAGTTCGCGGGCGATCGGAACGCCCTCCATACGATGACGCTGAAGATGCGATACGACGACGGGTTCGTCGCCTACCTCAACGGGACCGAGATTGCGCGCCGCAACTTCAGCGGGACGCCGGCGTGGAACTCTGTCGCCAGCGCATCCCACGACGATGCCGCCGCGGTGGTCTTCGAGGCGATCGACGTTTCGTCGTCCATCACCCGGCTCCGCAGCGGCCGCAACCTCCTGGCCATCCACGGCCTGAACGTCTCCGTGACGAGTTCCGATTTTCTGATTGCCGTGGAACTCGAAGCGGCGGACCAGGTGACGGCGGAGGAACCCGAGGACGCCCTTCGCTACACCGGTCCGATCCCGCTGACAACCAGCGCGCACATCAAGGCCCGCGCCCTGGTGGGAGGCGTCTGGAGCGCGCTGAATGAGGCGACGTTCGCGGTTGGCCCGGTCGCCGAGAGTCTTCGCATCAGCGAGATCATGTACCATCCGGCCGATCCGAATGCCGAGTACGTGGAGCTGACCAACGTCGGGTCTGTGACCGTCAACCTCAACCTGGTCCGGTTCACCGACGGGATCGATTTTGCCTTCCCGGACGTCGAGCTGACGCCGGGAGGCCATCTTCTGGTGGTCAAGGACCTTGCGACGTTCGAGGCGGACTATGGCGGCGGCCTTCCCGTCGTCGGGCAGTATGCGGGCAGCCTGAACAACGCGGGCGAGCGGATCGAGCTGTGCGACGCGGCCGGTGCGGTCATCCAGACGGTTCGCTACCGCGACGACTGGTACAGGATCACCGACGGAGCCGGTTTCTCCCTCACGGCTCGGAACCCTCGCGGAACGAATGCCTGGAGTCGCCAGGATGCCTGGCGTCCCAGCGCCGTGGCAGGCGGTTCGCCCGGCTTCGATGACACCGGCCTGGTTCCGGCTCCGGGGGCGATCGTCATCAATGAGCTTCTGGCCAATTCCTCCGGAGGAGTTTCCGACTGGATCGAGCTTCACAACACCACCGACGAGCCGGTCGACGTCGGCGGCTGGTTCCTGAGCGATAGCGCCAACGACCTGACTCGGTACGAGATTGCGCCGGGCACGACGATCCCGGCGCAGGGGTACCTTGTCCTGACCGAAGACCAGCACTTCGGCAATGAGGGCGACCCCGGATGTCACAGGGCGTTCGGCCTCAGTCGCAGTGGCGAAACCCTGTACCTGCATTCCGGCTCTTCCGGCGTTCTGACCGGCTACAGCGAGGCGGCGGTGTTCGGGCCTTCCGCATCGGGCGTGACCTTCGGCCGTCACCGGATCAGTGCCGGTGCCAGCCACTTCGTGGCCATGAGCCAGCCGACGCCGGGACAGGGCAACGCCTACCCCCAGGTCGGGCCGATCGTGGTCAGCGAGATCATGTACAATCCGGGGCTGTCCCAGCACGCCGAGTACATTGAGCTGCTCAACATCGGCGACAGCGACGTGGTGTTCTACGATTTCGAGAGGGAGACGCCGTGGCGTGTCAGCGACGACCCCGGCAACCCGAGCGTCGAGTTTCTCTTCCCTGACGATCCTCCGGTCGTTCTGTCGCCGAAACGCTATCTTGTGCTGACCAAGGACCGTGCCGTGCTGACGCGTGCCTATTCCATCGGCGCCTCCGCGCAGGTGCTCCAGTGGGGGCCGGGGTTGCTGAACAACGCCACAGGGACCATCCAGCTCAGCGCGCCGGGCGATCTTGCGGACGATGGGCAGCGCGAATGGATCTGCCTCGAACGTGTTCGTTACAGTGACGGCTCCCGGCATGAGGATTTTCCCGCCGGGCACGATCTATGGCCTGGCGGGGCCGACGGCCTGGGCCTGTCGCTGTCGCGAACGAGGGCCGATCGCTACAGCGACGATCCGAACAACTGGCAAGGCGCCACGCCTTCGGTCGGCGCCGCGCGAGGCCGGTACGCTCCGTGAGAGGGGTATCAACTCCGCCGAACCGCCAGCACACGCATTGCGTGTCGCGCCAACGACACAGCCTCGCTGCTTGCTGCCGCCTGCGGATGTCCCGTGATCGGGTCGAGCAGGGTTCGTTCGCCCTCTGCGGCGAGTATCAGCCGCACGTCGAGGTCGCCTTCGCCTTCATTGAACAGCAGGTAGTAGTCCGTGCCCAGTTTGCGCACGTGCCGGACCCGCAGGTCCGGCGTGGCCGGTGAAACCTGTACGTCCGGCCGAATCTGTTCGTCGATGGCGTCGACGAACGCTTCGGGTTGGAGCGTCTCGTGCCACCGAATCACGCGTTCGGCCCCGGTCAGGATGTCGATCGCGCGCTTGGCCTTCTCGGGTATATCGTCTTCGACAATCAGCACGCGATAGTGCATCCCGGCAATGCGAATGCCCTCCGAATCGACTCGCGCGTCTTCCCACAGATGCCTTGCTTCGAGGTAGTTGAAATCACGCTGATGCTGGAAGCAGACCTTCGCCGCCTGCCAGGGCAAATGGTCGTTCCTTCCGAGAATCGCCAGCGCGCAGACGTGCGTGCTGTCGGTGTTCAGCCAGCAGAGGCGCGACGTCGCCTGGGCGAACGGTTTGTATTGCGGCCACCACGAGCTGTTGGGGCCGACGTCGGGCGGCCGCTCGTCGATCCGCGGGCCGCGAATGGAGTAGTAGAACGCGTGCGGAACGAACAGGTTGCACCCTCGGACCAGCAGCCAGTGGGCCAGCCACTGCATCTCTTCGAAGGTGAAGTTGTGTCCGTAGGCTCCGCAGCACTCGTTCAGGTTGCGGCGACGCTTGAGGTGAATCATCGCGGACGAGGCGCACTTGCCCGTGGTGGATTGGTTGCCCTCGATGGCGCTGGCCTTGCCCGGCTCGATGTAGCGCCAAACGATGTCCTGACCGGGGATGTGGAAGTGCCGCAGGTGGCCGATGTCGTCCGGGCCCATCGGATGGCCTGTCAGGGCCACGCCGTGTGTGCTGCACCAATCGGAGATCTGCCGGTAGAACGTCTCTTCGAGCCGCGCCTGGATGGCCCGGTTGTAGTCGCGCCGGCGCATCTGGGCTTCCGGCTCGTCCTCATACCATAGAGCGGGCAGGTGTTCCGTGAAGTCGTAGCCCAGGAAGCGGTTGATGTGTTCGAGGATGCCCGTGGTGCCTGGGATCATGCCGCGCTCGGCGCCTCGCGCCAGGAGCGACGGTTCATCGGTGAAGATGGCCCTGACGGTCTTGCCGAAATGAGGGCCGAACTCGTCGTAGTACCGCTGGTAGACGAGCCGAATGAAACACGCCACAGATTCGGGATTGAGGATATCGGCTCCCGGCGGCTGGTTTTCGGGGACTTCCCGACGGTCGGTGCGTCGCGGCGGGTCATCGTCCACGAAGTGAAGGCCCCGAATGACCGAGCGGCCCTCGCGGGCGGGCCGGTCGACGATGGCCAGGCGATGGCCGTTGCTCTTGCGGCGAGTCGTCGCCACGAGCGTCTGAGCGGCGGCCAGATCGGGCTTGCCCTCCGCGTCGATTCGCACGCCCTGCACCTCGGTTCCTGGAGTTGCTTCGTCCAGGTCGATGCAGACCAGGCCGCGTGTCCGGAAGGCGGGATTCTCCGCGACCACTTGGCCGCTGGACGAGCCGCTGGGGTACATCCCTTCATCGTATAGGATCACCCACATGTCGCGCTCGGCCGCCCGCTCGATGGCGAACCGCATCAGTTCGATCATGCGTTCGCTCATCCAGCCGATGGTCCGGGGCAGTCCCGCTCGCGGATGGACCAGAAACGCATGGACGCCGTGCGCGCGAAAGTCATCGATCTGGCGAAGCAGTTCCGCCTCGGACAGATCGTCGTTCCAGAACCAGAACGGCGCCTGGGAGAACTCTGTCGGTGGATTGAGCCACTCTGCCGGCAGGATGGCTGATTGCCCCGATGGACCGTCTTGCGCCCAGAGCGTCGCGGCCGATGACAAGCCGATCGCAGTCGCTCCTGCGGCTTCCAGGAACTCACGGCGATTCAGTGCACTGGTCATGGTTCTGCCCTCGCAACGATTCGTTCTATGTCGTCAGGTGCAGCTCCTTCGCCACCTCGGCGAATCTCTCGACCGCGAAATCCAGATCGTCTCGCGTGTGGGCGGCCGAGACCTGTGTGCGAATCCGCGCCTGTCCCTTGGGCACGACCGGGAACGAGAAGCCGATTACGTACAGGCCCTTGGCCAGCAGGCGCTGCGCCATCTCCTGGGCCAGCGTCGCCTCTCCAAGGATAATCGGCGTGATCGGGTGATCGCCGGGCAGCACCTTCAGTCCCGTCCTGGCGATGCGCTGGCGGAAATACCGCGTGTTGTCGGCCAGACGGTCCAGCAGCTCGGTCGACTTGTCGAGCAGTTCCAGGGCCTTGATCGATCCGGCCGCCACCGCCGGAGCCAGCGTATTGGAGAACAGGTACGGCCGGCTGCGCTGCCGCAGCATCGCGATGATCTCCTGACGCCCCGAGGTGAAGCCGCCGCTGGCGCCGCCAAGTGCTTTGCCAAATGTCCCGGTGATGATGTCGACGCGTCCGGTGACGCCGCGATACTCAGGCGTGCCCCGGCCGGTTTTGCCGATCACCCCGGTGGCGTGGCAGTCGTCGATCATCACCATCGCGTCGTAGCGGTCGGCCAGCTCGCAGATGGCGTCGAGTCTGGCGACATAGCCATCCATCGAGAAGACGCCGTCGGTGGCGATCAGGCGGAACCGCGCGGACCGGGCGGCTTTGAGCTGCTCCTCCAGGTCGGCCATGTCGCTGTTGTTGTAACGAAGCCGCTGCGCCTTGCACAGCCGCACCCCGTCGATGATGCTCGCGTGGTTCAACTGGTCGCTGATGATCGTGTCTTCCGGACCCAGCAGCGTCTCAAACAGGCCGCCGTTGGCGTCGAAGCACGAGCCGTAGACGATCGTGTCTTCGGTTCCGAGAAACCGCGTGACGGCCGCCTCAAGGTCCTTGTGGATCTGCTGCGTGCCGCAGATGAATCGCACGGAGGCCA
>CAZNSM010000064.1:0-16426 GCA_964575615.1 uncultured Pirellulales bacterium
GCGCCAGCGCAACCCTGGCGGTGCTGCTGTGGACCATGTTGATCGATGACATCGACGTCGCCAGGAGGTATAATCCCTTCATATGGTCGCTACCAAACGACAGAAGGAAGAGATCCTGCACGACTTGGCCGCGTGCCTGAGCCGAGAGGCAGAGGTCTGCAAAGTGGTTGTCTTCGGATCGTTCCTGACCAGCGCGACGCCGAACGACCTGGACGTAGCCATCTTTCAGGACAGCGACGAGCCTTATCTCCCTTTGGCTCTGAAATACCGGCGCTTGCTGCGCCGGATCGCCGATCAGATTCCGATCGATGTGATTCCCGTTCGACCAGGCTCCGCCGCCGGTCCGTTCCTGGTGGAAATACAGAAGGGACAGGTCGTCTATGAGCGGTGAATCGGCCACATGGCTGCAGTATGCCCGTGAGAACCTGAAGGTCGCGGAGATGACCTTACACGCAGGGCTCCTGAATCCCTGCCTGCAAAACGCGCAACAGGCCGTTGAGAAAGCCCTCAAGGCAATCCGTGGGCGCCGAGGTCTGGCGCTAAAGCGAACCCATAGCATACGCGACCTGAATCGCGATCTCGTCGCATCCGGAGTGACGACAGGCCTTGGCGAAGACGACTGCGATCTATTCGATTCGATCTACGTCAGTTCCAAGTACCCGCTGGACTCCGTACTGCCCGATTCGCTGCCCGACGTCTCAACTTGCGAACACTGTGTCAAACGCGCAGCCCAGGTACTCGCCATGGCCGAGGGTCTCTTGGAGGGATAAGGCCTGCTTCGACATGACCGCCCGAAGCATCGTCACCTTCGCGGCTGCTCTGTAGGGCCGGTTCGACCTCATCAGAATCGACGATATCCACGGAAATCACCACATATTTCGGTGTTTGCGGCGCTTTCTTGCTTGACAATCGCGTCAAAAGGGCATATGTCTGCCCAGACTTCCTGCGGTAGGGCCGTGGGTTGGCGTTTGGAGTATTCACTCTGTCTTTGTCCGTGTAAGGAGACCCTGTGTTATGGCAACAACAGCATCGGAAAAGCCCATGAGCAAGACGGAAATCGTGTCCGGGATCGCCAGCGCGACCGGTCTGACGAAGAAGCAGGTCAGCGGCGTTTTCGAGGCCATGGCCGATCAGATCAAGAAGAGCCTCGGTCGTCGCGGCCCCGGCGCGTACACCGTCCCTGGTCTGATGAAGCTCATGGTCGTGCGGAAGCCTGCCACCAAGGCGCGCAAGGGCATCAACCCCTTCACGGGCGAGGAGACCATGTTCAAGGCCAAGCCGGCGCGGAACATCGTGAAGATTCGCCCGCTGAAGAACCTCAAGGACATGGTCTGACCTCCGGAAGGGTCAAGACGAATTGCACCGGCCGCACCGCATGACTTGTCGTCAAGTCATCGACAGCCAGTGAGGCGTCCGGCCGAAACACAGGGTGGGTTCCTGTCCCACGCGAGGTCCTTCTCAAGAGGCCCGTCGCGCGTGGGTGGAGAATCCACCCTGTTCTATTGGCCGACAAGACTCTATGCCGGCGTCAATGCTCCGGCAGCCTATCGCAGCGTCTCGCCGTGTTTGAGCGGAGCGATCCTGTCGGCGGTGCCGATGACGATGAGCCGGTCCTGCTCCAGCAGTTGCTCGTTGGGACCGGGCGAGGTGAGACGTTCGTCGCCTCGATGGATGCCGACCACCGTGACTCCGTAGCGCTGTCGAAATTGCAGTTCTGCCAGCGTCTTGCCTGTCCAGGCGGGCTTGCCGTCCAGGGGGATTTCGGCGACCTCGAAGCGTTCGCGCCGGTTCACCGACTCGACGGTCTCCATCTGATTGATGAGTCCCTCGGCCTGCTTGAGCACGCCGGGCGAGCCCATGAGGATGATGCGGTCGCCCGGATAGACGCGGAAATCGGGGACCGGTTCGTAGTGGACGTGTCCGGCCCGGCTGACCGCCAGGACTGAGACGCCCGTCAGCGAGCGCAGCGGGATGTCCCGCAGGCTCTGCCCGGCGAAGGCGGAGCCCGATCGCAGGCGCACCTCCTGAAAGGCCACGGGCCAGTCCACATCTTGCGGCAGAAGATGCATCGCGTCGGTCAGAGCGTCGGCCGCCTGCTCGGCGGCGTCGCTGAACGGACGCAGGATCGCGTGGACGCCCGCACGTTCGTACAGCGTCGCTTCCGCCTGGTCGGCGGCGGTCAGCGCCACCTTGCCCTGGTAGCCGCGCTGCTTGAGCACCGCCAGCAAAGCGAAGCTCACGTCCTTCGAGCGAACGGTGCTGACGACCCAGCGCGCGTTGCGCATCGGCAGTTGCTCGAACACCTCCGGGTCGGCCATATCCCCGTAGAGAACAGAAACGCCTCGGGCGCGCCATCGCTCGAGGGCCTGCGGATCGAAGTCGACGCCGACGATGTGCATGCGCCGCTCCAGGAGCCGCTCGGCCAGGCCGCTGCCGTAGTTGCCCAGTCCGACGAGAATCACGTCCACCGCCGCATCTATCGGGCCGGCCGGACCGGCGGTGTCGCCGGTGGTCTCGCGATAGGGGTTCCTGCGTTCGAAGATTCTCAGCGCCGGTGAAAGGAACTGATACAACGGCTGCGAGTAGAGAATCATGTACGTCGAGGCGAAGATCGTGACCACTCCCACCAGCGTGATCAGGCCCATCGTCTCCAGCGAGATATGGCCCAGCGATACGCCGAGCGCCCCGACGATCAGCGAGAACTCGCTGATCTGGGCCACCGTCAGACCGGCCAGGAAGCTCGTGCGGCGCCGATAGCCCATCGCGCCCATGATGATCAGGACGATCAGGGGATTGCCGATGAGCACGAACAGCGACAGCCACAGCGAGGCCCCGAGCTGGGCCCCCACCGTCGACCAGTCCAGGCGGGCGCCGAGATCGATGAAGAAGAACAACAACAGGAAATCCCGCAGGCTCACCAGCTTGGCGCTGATCGCGTCGCGGAACTCGGTCGTCGCCAGCGAGATGCCGGCCAGAAACGCGCCGATCTCCTTGCTGAATCCCAGACTTTCACTGACGGCCCCGACCAGCACCGCCCAGGCGATCGCGAAGAGCACGAGCATCTCCTGCGACTGGGCGAGCTTCGCCAGCAGACGAGGCAGAACGTATCGCATGAGCAGGCCGATGCCGAGCAGCAGACCGGCCCCCTTGAGGGCCATCAGCAGCGACGTCGTCACGGGCGACTGGCCACGAGACAATCCCGAGCCGAACGTCGTCAGGGCGACAAGGGCCAGGATGGCCGCGATGTCCTGCACGATCAGGAACCCCACGGCGATGCGCCCGTGCAACGCGTCGATCTCCCTCTTGTCCGACAGGAGCTTGACGATGATGATCGTGCTGGAAAACGTCAGCGCCACCGCGACGTAGACCGCGCCGACCAGGGGCAGCCCCAGGGCCAGCGCGATAACGAACCCGATGACGGAGGTGAAGACGATCTGGCCCAGGCCGGTGGCCAGGGCGACGGCGCCGGTGGTGCGGATCAGGTTCAGGTCCAGCCGCAACCCGACGATGAACAGCAGCAAGGCGATCCCGATGTGCGCCAGCAGCTCGATCTGCTCGTAGTTGCGAATCACGCCCAGACACGCCGGGCCCGCCAGAATCCCGGTCGCCAGGAACATGATGACCAGGGGCTGGCGCAGACGCTGGCCGAGGATGCCAAGCACTGCCGCCAGACTCAGAATGATCGCGGTTTCGTAAAAGGTGTTGCCTTGCACCATCGAGAGCATCGTCCACCTGTCGATTCACTTCACCAGAGCACGACCGCAGACCCCCTGGGACAGCCGCGTTCGGAGCCATAGTACCCAGGGACGAACGCACTGGGAAGGGTCTGCCCAGCCGGTCGTGCCGCGCGACCCGAATCCGGGCGCGCATTTTCCAACATTTTTTTTGAAGAAAAAGACCCCTTGTGAGGTCAATATAGGCAGCGACCAGGATCAGGGTCGGACGTGAACGCCGGGGGGCCGGGAGTGGCCGTACGTTGGACAGTCTATGCGAACAGAATACCGCTGTGGTATGGGGCTCATGTCGGAGCCCGCGCGAGGCGTTCGAGGTGGTCGTCAAGACGCACATGAAAGACGCCTACTTCATCGCGCTGGGCCTGGTGGGCAATCGTGAAGACGCACTGGAACTCTCGCAGGAGGCGTTTTATCGGGCCTACAAGCACTTCGACCAGCTCAACAGTCAGGAGAAGTTTTTCCCATGGTTTTATCAGATTCTGAGGAACCTGTGTTTCAGTCACCTTCGCAAGCGAAGACTGCGGCGGGCCGAGAGTCTGGACGAAATGGACGCCGAGCCGATGCCGAGCGGTCCGGCCGATGTCTTCGATCCCGAAATGGTGGCCGAGAGAAACGAATCCAAGGACCGCGTCTGGCGGGCCATCAGCCGGCTGGATGAGAAGCACCGCGAAGTGATCGTGCTGCGACACTTTCGCAACCTGTCGTACGAGGAGATGGCCAAAGTGCTCTTCTGCAACCGGGGGACGGTGACCAGCCGTCTGTACTACGCACGCAAACGCTTGAAAGAGATATTAGAGGGCTCACCCGACATGGATGCGGGTCCCGACGATCAGCGGGCCGAGCCCGGGAAAGGAGGTCAGACCGCATGACCTGCCAGGATTACAAGGACCTCATGATGGGCTATCTTGACAACGAACTCGACGACGCGCAGAGACGGGCGTTCGAGGCCCACCTGGCCTCCTGTTCCGATTGCCGCAAAGAGATCGAGGAGTTCACGAAGCTCAAACAGATCACCGACGACGTGACGTTGGTGGAACCGGAAGACCGCCTCTGGCAGCAGTACTGGGGTGGGCTGTACAATCGTATCGAGCGCGGGATCGGATGGATGGTGTTCTCCGTGGCCGGTATTCTGCTGCTGATCTATGGCGGATTCACGGCCATAGAGAACGTCATCCAGGACCCCACCGTCAGCACCCTGCTGAAGGTGGGCCTGCTGGCGCTGCTGGCGGGACTGGCCATCCTGTTCGTCTCCGTGGTCCGGGAGCGAATCTATTTCTGGAGCAGAGACCGCTACAAAGAGGTAAGGAGATAGACCCATGCTTCTGTCGACAACGGACACGATCGAGGGAAAGACGATCACCAAACACCTCGGTTTGGTGCGCGGCAACACGATTCGGGCCCGCCACCTCGGCAAGGACATCCTGGCGGGCCTGCGCAACCTTGTCGGCGGGGAGATCGCCGAGTACACCAAGCTGCTGGGCGAATCGCGCGAGCAGGCGATCGACCGGATGATCGAGGAGGCGCAGAAGCTCGGCGCCAACGCCATTGTGGGAATCCGGTTCTCGACGTCGGAGGTGATGACGCACGCCGCCGAGATCCTGGCCTACGGTACGGCAGTGGTCGTGGCGTAGAAGCCGGCCTGTGACATCGACACACGTGCGTTCTGGAAAGGACGAGATATGGACTGGTTGAAAGACTTCCTGAGACCGGAGCTGATCTGGTTCGCGGTGGGTCTGGTGCTGCTGGTGGCGGAATTCCTCCTCCCCGGTCTGATCGTCGCGTTCTTCGCGGTCGGCGCGTGGATCGTCGCGGGGGTGTGCCTGGCGACGCCGATCTCGCTGAACGCCCAACTGGGCCTGTTCATCGTCTCCTCGGTCGTGCTGCTCGCGGGGGCGCGGCGCTGGGTCAAGGGCATGTTCGGCGGCTTTGCCACCGACAAGCAGAATGCGAACGTCGATCTGAACGAGTACGTCGGGCAGCGCGCCATCGTGACGAGCCAGATCACGCCCAAGCTGGCCGGGCGGGTGGAATTCCACGGGACCCACTGGACCGCCCAGGCGGACGAGGAGATCGCCCCCGGCGCGGTCGTGGAGATTATACACAAGAGCAGTGGAACGCTGACGGTCAAGCCGCTGTAGGCCGGCTTGCCGCCGGAGGTCGTCCGGACAGAACACGAAACGCCCTTTTGAGAGGACACCAACCATGCTGGCGCAATCTACCTTCAGTCCCTGGACCGTCATCCTGATCGGCCTGCTGGTCTTCGCGGTCATCGTCTTCGTCAAGACGATCCGCATCGTGCCGCAGAAGCAGGCCTTCATCATCGAGCGCCTCGGAAAGTACGCCGCGACGCTGGAGGCGGGCTTTCACGTCCTGATGCCGTTTGTGGACAAAGTGGCCTACCGCCACACGCTCAAGGAGCAGGCGATCGACGTCCCGTCACAGGCCTGCATCACCAAGGACAACATCGCGGTCGAGGTCGACGGCATTCTCTACATGCAGGTCGTCGATGCGAAGAAGGCGTCCTATGGGATCGACAATTATCGGTTCGCGTCCATCCAACTGGCCCAGACGACCATGCGCAGCGTCATGGGCAAGCTCGACCTCGACAAGACGTTCGAGGAACGGGAGAACATCAACAGCGTGATCGTCGGCGCGGTGGACAAGGCGTCCGAGCCGTGGGGGATCAAGGTCACGCGGTACGAGGTCAAAAACATCCTGCCGCCGCAGAGCATCAAGGACGCCATGGAGAAACAGATGCGCGCCGAGCGCGAGAAGCGGGCGGAGATCGCCGTCTCCGAGGGCGACCGGCAGGCCAAGATCAACCGCGCCGAGGGCGACCGGCAGGAGATGATCGCCCGCTCCGAGGGCGAGAAGCAGAAGCGCATCAACGAGGCCGAGGGCCGCGCGGTCGAGATTCAGCGCGTCGCCGAAGCGACGGCCGAGGGCATCCGCAAGATCGCCGCCGCCATCAGCGACAAGGGCGGCGCCGCCGCGGTGAATCTACGGATTGCGGAGCAGTATCTCGGCGAGTTCGGCAAGCTGGCCAAGACGAACAACACGATGATCATCCCGTCGGACCTGGCCAACATCGCCGGCGTGATCAAGACCGCCACGTCGGTGATCCAACCGGCGACCGGCGCGGGTGCCGCAGCATAGAGTCGTTTTGGTCTCTATGGTCCTCTAGGTCCTTCTTGGTCTCAAAGGGACCAAAGGGACGCAAAGGTCCTAAGAGGCTTCCCGCCTCGCTGTTCAGAGCATCAGCAGGCTCACGGCCATGACGAGCATGCCGAAGACGATGCCGCCGATGACGAGGTGGCCGTGGCCGTAGCGGTGGGCGGTGGGCAGCAGCTCGTCGAGCGCAATGTAGATCATCACGCCGGCCACGAAAGCGAGCGTGCCGGCCAGCACCGCCGGCGTCAGGAAGGGCATGAGCACGACCACGCCCAGCAATGCGCCGACCGGCTCGGAAACGCCGGAGAGAAACGAGTAGAGGAATGCCTTCTTCCGGCTGCCCGTCGCGTAGAAGACCGGGACCGACACCGCGATTCCTTCGGGGATGTTGTGGATCGCGATCGCAAGGGCGATGAACGCGCCCAGCTTCAGGTCGCTCAGCGCCGCCGCGAACGTCGCCAGTCCTTCGGGGAAATTGTGCACGCCGATCGCCAGCGCGGTAAATACGCCGGTGCGCATGAGCTTGTGACTGCCGTGGGCGACCCTCGGTTCATCCATATCCTCGAAGTTGTGGGGGTTCTCCGGCTCGGGAATCACCAGATCGACCAGGGCCATGACCCCGATGCCGAGAAAGAACACCAGCAGCGCCCATTTCTCGCCCATCGTCTCCATCGCATCGGGAAGCATCTCCATGAACGAGATGTAGATCATCACGCCGCCCGACAGACCCAGCGCGAAGGCGAGGTAGACGATCTTGGGCCGCTTGATGAAATAGGCGATGGCGCTGCCGATCCCCGTCGAGAGGCCGGCCAGCAACGTCAAACCCAGAGCGACACCGATGTTTCCCGAAGCCGACATGGCCACACTATAGACGCGCGACCACCCGTTTGGCAAACGTCTTTCGCCGGCAAGCCCGCGCCGCCTTTTACATAACTCGTGGCAGCCTCAAGCGAAGCTTGGGGATGGCTCTTGGCATGGGCAGCCTGTCGGAATCGGCGTGACGGGCGCGTCTACCATCCCCAAACGCTGCGCGTTTGAGGCTGCCACGCGCGTACCCGTGTGTCTTCAGAGCGATCCCGGCGTCGTAAGCGAGACGTTTCACCGGGCCGGCGGATCGGTTAGAATGACCGGACACAGTGACCGGCATAGAATCGGTGATTCGATCTCAGAGGAGTGATAGAGATGAGCAGAACCCTTATGGCCCTGACCGCCGTCTTGGTGTTGACCGCCCTTGTGACCGGTCGAACTTGTGGCGACGAAGTTGCGACGTTGTACGTCGCCCCGAACGGCAACGACGGCTGGTCGGGCCGGGCGGCGCAGCCCAATGCGGAACGCACGGACGGACCATTGGCGACGCTGGGCGCTGCGTGCCAGGCGACCCGCACGCTGGGGACGGGGGCGCCACGGCGGATCGTCGTCCAGGCAGGCGAGTATTACATCGATGAACCCATTGTTCTGACCGACAAGGACAGCGGGCTGACGATTGAGGCGGCGGCCGGCGCCGACGTGACGCTGTACGGCGGCCGCAGGGTCACCGGGTGGCAGAAAGACGGCCCGGACTTCTACGCCGCGGCGCTGCCCGGCGTCAAAGAGGGCCAATGGGACTTCCGCACGCTGATCGTCAACGGCCGCTACTGCCCCCGGGCCCGGCTGCCGAAGGAAGGCCGCTTCGAGCATCGCAGCGTCTTCGACGTCCCGTGGATGAGCACCACCGGCGGCGGTTGGAAACGCAAGCCCACCGAGACCGAGCTGACCACGATGAAGTACAAGCCCGAGGATCTGGGCTCATGGCTCGATATCAGGAACGCCGAGA
This sequence comes from uncultured Pirellulales bacterium, assembly GCA_964575615.1. Taxonomy (GTDB): domain Bacteria; phylum Planctomycetota; class Phycisphaerae; order Sedimentisphaerales; family Anaerobacaceae; genus Anaerobaca. The sequence goes on from CAZNSM010000064.1 coordinate 8,719, forward strand.
TCACGGTCTACCACATGTGGGACGACTCGATGGTGGGCATCGCAGCGATCGACACCGAGACGCACACGCTGACCTTCTCCAGCCCGACGGGGCATCCGGCCGGCGCGTTCGGCGTCAAGACCTACGTCGTCTGGAACATCCGCGAGGGCTTGACCGAGCCCGGACAGTGGTATCTCGACCGCACCGCGGGCAAGGTGGTCTACTGGCCCCTGCCCGGCGAGGACATGCGCGAAGCGAAGGTCTTCGCGCCGGCCGTCGAGTCGATCCTCCGGATTCAGGGCCGCCGCGACCAGCCCGTTCGGGACATCACCCTGCAAGGACTGACGCTCTCGGCGACCACCACGCCGCTCAAGGCCGGCGGCTTCGGCGCAGGTTTCTTCGACGGCGCGCTGTCGGTCAGCGGAGCGGAGAATTGTGCCCTCCGCGACCTGGAGATTGTCAACGTCGGCGGACAGGGCATCAAGGCGACGGGCACGAACCTGCGAATCCAACGATGTCACGTCCACCACGTCGGCGCCTGCGGCATCCGCTTCAACGGCACCGAGCTGGAGATATCTGACAACCACATCCACGACGTGGGCCTGACGTACCCCAGCGCGATCGCCCTGACCGGCGGGGGCAAGGACTCGCTCGTCGCGCACAACCACGTGCACCACGCGCCGTACTCGGCGGTCACCTGCGGCGGCGAGAACAACGTGATCGAGGGCAACCGGATCCACGACGCCATGCTCGAACTCCACGACGGCGGCGGCATCTACTGCTTCGGAGGCAAGAACCTCGTCCTGCGCGCCAACTACATCCACGACATCATCGACACGGGCGGCTATGGCGCCTCGGCCTATTACCTCGACGAACAGTCGGAGGGCTGCGTGGTCGAGGGCAACCTGTCCGTCAACGTCGTGCGTCCCTCCCACAACCACATGGCCAGGGGCAACACGATCCGCAACAACGTCTTCGTCAACGACGGCGACCTGCGCCTGACCTGGCCCAAATCGTCCGACTATCGCTTCGAGAAGAACATCCTGTGGGCCAAAGGCAAGATCGTGTTCGACAACCGCGAGGGCATCACCACCCTGGCGGGCAACATTCTCTACAGCGTCGCGGGCCAGGTCGAGTGCAAGAAGCTCGATCAGTACGCGCAGACGGGCGCGTACGCAATGCAGCCGGAGGCGGCCAACGTCCTGGCGGACCCGAAGCTGATCGCCTACCGCGACGGCAAGGTCGAGTTCGCGGCCGATTCGCCCGCACGGGCCCTGGGCATCGAGCCGATCGACGTCAGCGGCGCCGGTCCCCGGCCATAGGACCACGCTGCCGGCCTTGCGCACTTCCGTCTTGACTGAGCGTAAGGCCTTTGCTATAAAGCCGTAACGGTTTTCACGGCGTGCAGAGCAGGAGTCGAATCATGGCAGAAGAAAGCGGTTCCCGATGGTCGCAGGCGGTGTCTTCCTCCGGCTACGACGCAGACCCAGGGCAGCAGACCGAGACCTCCCAGGACGCGCGGAATATGGCGATGCTGTGCCACATTCTGGGTGCGGCCGGCTTCTTCGGCCCGCTGGTCATCTGGCTGATCGAAAGGGACAAGCACCGCTTCGTGGACGAGCACGGGCGCGAGGCCATGAACTACCAGATCTCGCTTATGATCTATCTGGCGGCGTTAGGCGTCACAGTCGTCGGGGCGTTTCTCATCCCGGTGCTGATCGTCGTCCACCTCGTCCTGATCGTTCTGGGCGCGTTGAAGGCCCATAAAGGGCAGCTCTGGCGCTACCCGATCTCCATCGCGTTTCTGAGGTAGGGTGTGCACTGCACACCTGCGCAGGGAGATGGTGGGCGGTGCCCACCCTACAATGACTTCTGCAATCTGCCGGCGCGCTGCCGGAGTGATTCGACGTGTTCGGAGCGGACGGCCCCGCCATAGCGCAGGTTGGCGTACTCGACGTACCATTCCGACACCCCCGCCCAGTCCCGATGGCTCTCGGTCCCGCCTGAATCGTATGTGCGCAGCCGGCCGGCGAAGGCGTGCAGCGTCTCCGTCAGCGGGCGCGGGACGCCGAGGGCCTTGAGCCGGCGATCCATGCGAGCCAGCATCCGGTGCAACGCGGCAACCGAAGGGTCGCGCCCATATCGTGACGCACTCGGCCCGGTCGTCCTTCGATAGCGTCGCGACAGACCCCACCACATCGCCACGACCGAGAGCACCGCCAGCGCCAGCAGCGAGATCGATCCACCGTGGTACGTGAACAACCAGCTCAGTGCGCCGATGAGGCCGTACTCGTACAAGGCATGCAGAAACTGCCCGAGCCATACGCTCGTCGCATCGCCGGAGGCATCCGCCTGTTCTTCGGCGGCCGCGGCGGCGTCGCCGCTCTGCGCCGTCGCTTCGACCGTCACCCATCGACCTTCTTGTTCGTCCCACGCTTCGACCCAGGCATGCGCGTCCATGTTCCGCGCGATCCAGGCACGGGTGCGGCTGTCCCGTTCTGTGACGAGGAACCCGACGACGTACCGCGTGGGCACGCCCGCCAGACGCAGCAGGATGGCGGCGCCGGAGGCGAAATACTCGCAATAACCCTGGGAACCCTCGAGCAGGAAATGCGTCAGCCTGTCGCGGCCGGCAGGGACCTGCGGGTCGTACGCATAGGTGTAGTTTCTCCGGAAGTGCCGGACGACCGCCTCGATCTTCTCGGCCGTGCTGTGGCGACCGGAGAAGATCCGATTCGCGAGCTGCTCGACGCGCGGATCGAGCGAAGCGGGCACATCCAGGGACCGGCTCAACTGCATCCCTTGCGGCGGAACGGGCCTCGGCGCCGAAAGGCAGGCAACCCGATATCGCTTGCCCCGCGCGAGTTTCGGAGTGTAGATGATGTCGTCGTCATCGCGCAGCAGCAGCTTGAACGGCGCCTCGACATACGACAGGCCCAGAGGCGCGAACGCCGCATCGTCAAACTGAAACGCATGCCGAATCACCATCGTCTCGGCGTCTGAGGCGTCCTCCTCGTGCAACCGAAAGATGTTCGTCCGGTTCGCAATGTACAGGTTGCCCGGCTGGGGAAAGACGGCTTCCTGATACGACAGATCGTGCCACTGAGACTGACGGTAGACCTCGAACGCGCGGCCGCGCAGATAGCCGGGCGACTGTTCGCTCTCGATCTCCAGGGCCACGGTCGTATCCTGCTCTTCGAGAACCGAAGCCAGGCTCGAGAGGCGTCCCGTAGTCGAAAACGCGATGCGTGCCGCGTCCGCCGTCGTCGAGTCCATGTTGATCACCTGTTTGCCAAACCAGGCGGGCAGGTACTCGAGCAGCTCGACGTGCCGATAGAGAATCGAGCTGATGATCCATCCGGCGTTGGCGGCCACCACGAGGATCAGCGCGCTGGCGGCCCATCGCGGCATCCTGCGACGGCGCGCGACAATGCGCCGGGCATCCTCATGGGGCCGCGGCGCATCGGGCTCGGGCCCCAGGGGGACCGGGCCGGACGTGGTCGCGGCGTAGAGCACCACGAGGACCGCCGAGAACAGCTCCAGCAGACGAAAGGCGATGAACCGGTCGTTCAGCAGCAGGACCTGGCCGGCGCAGATCGTGCTGGCCAGATGAAAGAGTCCCAGCGAGGCCGGAAGCTGTCGAGGCGATCCGAGGAAGAGCATCAGGATCATCCCGGCCAGAAAGTACCGCGCGACCGTCTGCCAGGCCAGACTCATGGCCAATTCATGCGCCACCCAACTGTGCGGACGCGTGTAGCTGTAGTGAAGGGCGAAGAAGATCGCCAGGACCAGCATGAGCAGCGAGGTGATGATCCGCCGCTCGGGCTTGAAGTTCCACGTGAACTTCCGCGACAGGCCCAGCAGACCCAGCATGCAGAGAATCGCCGGATAAGCGATGTCCACCGAGGCCCAGGCGGTGACCGCCGAACTGGCCAGAACCATGATGACGGCAATGATCTTCTGCGGCTTCATAGCGGCCCCAGGCGGCCGGCCAGGATGTCCTCGGGCGACAGCAGCGTTACCGAATCGCCCGGCAGCGCGTCGCTCTCGGGGCTCTGGGCGTCGGAGCCGGCCACCCGATACACGCTGCAATGGCAACGGGATGCGGCGGCCAATCCCAACAGGTCCAGATACACCCGGTCCGGTCGCAACAGAATGAAGACGACCTCAGAAATACGATGGAAATGGCTCGTCAGTGCGGCCGCCGTCCGGTCCAGGTCGTAGTTTTCCGCCGGTTCCACGGTCGCCAGGATCTCATGGATCGCGTCGACGCGCGCCCCCTGTCGCACGCGTCCTGCCCGCGCGCCAAGGGCCGGCCGGCCTCGCGACACCGTGAAGTCGTGCAGTTCCGGCCCGGCCAGGAACCACTCGACGAGGCAGTCCCGCTGGATGCTGAAGGCGATGGAGGCGCAAAGAGACACCGCGGCTTCGAGTTCCGGGATCTCCTCGCCGCCCGCCCTCTTCCTGTCGGGGCGGATTCGCGTGTCCAGCACCAGGGCCGCACAGCGGTCGGCGTCGTTGTGGTACTCCTTGGTCGCCGGAACGGACAGGCGCGCCCAGGCGCGCGTGTCGATCCGTCGCGGCGAATCGCCCGGCAGGAACGGACGGTTGCCCGCATATTCGGGGGAAACCTCCGCCCTCCCGGCGAATCCGGCCACGCCGCTGCGCCCCTGACCGCTCAGACGCGACAGACGCATCTGGAGCTGGTAGAACACCGGCAGAACCGTGAGCGTCCCTTTGTCTTTGCGATGCGAGCCGAAAACGAGCAGGTTGAACGGGAAGCTCGACTGGCACATCGGCAACGGGATCAGATGGTTGCCCCGTCGTCGGGCCCGCATCGTGACGGCCACCTCCGTCGACTCGCCCGGCCCCAGGCGCGCGACCATCTGGGCGCCGGCCACCGGTTCGATCGTCTGGGGCAACCCGACGAAACGGACGTGCAGATCGTAGGCCGGAACGCGCGCCACATTCTTGAGCGTGTAGCGAAACTGGGCGTCCTGCCCTGCCACGACGTAATCGGGAAGGTGGGCGGTCACCTCGATCCGGGGCCGCAGAACAAACCCGACGGCCAGGACCGTCAGCAGGACCACGATCAGCGCCGAGAGAACGCCGAACGCCGGAACGAGCTGCGCCGCCAGGCCGAAGAACACCGTCCCCATCAGAAGCATCCGTCCCGCTTCCGTCAGACCAAGACGCATTCTCGCACGGGTGGCGGCCATATCGAGTGCCTGTCCTACACCGGAACCTTGATCCGCCCCAGGATCTCCGCAACGATCTGCTGGGCGGTCGCGCCGCCGTGCTGCGCCTTGGCGGTCAACAGCAGGCGATGCGGCAGCACGTGCGGAAGGCTCCACGACACGTCGTCGGGAATCACGAACGCGCGATTCAGCGCGTAGGCTCTGGCCCGGGCGGCGCGAGAGAGCATCAGGGTCCCGCGCGTGCTGACGCCCAACTGGAGCCGGCTGTCGTTCCGCGTCGCGTGGACGATCTCGACGATGTATTCGAGGATCGCATCGTCGGTGTGCACGTTCGCCACCTCTTCCTGGATTCGGCGGACCTGGTCCAGGTCCATCACCGGCTCGATGGAATCCAGCGGCTCGCGGTTCGCGTGCGACTTGAGGATCTCGACCTCGACCTCCGCCGTCGGATACCCGATTGCCAGGCGGACCAGGAAGCGGTCCAGTTGCGCCTCCGGCAGCGGATAGGTGCCGTGGAACTCGATGGGGTTCTCCGTCGCGATGACCATGAACGGCCGGGCCAGCGGGCGGCACTGGCCCTCGATGGTCGTCTGGTTCTCGTTCATCGCTTCGAGCAGGGCCGACTGCGTTCGCGGCGAAGCGCGGTTGATCTCGTCGGCCAGCAAAATGTTGCAGAAGATCGGTCCCGGATCGAAGCGGAAATCGCCGCTGACCGGGTTGTAGATGGACGAGCCGAGGATGTCGGCCGGCAGCAGGTCGGGGGTGAACTGAATCCGCCGGTACTTGGCGTCGATGCTCCGCGCCAGCGCCTTGGCCAGCGTGGTCTTGCCCACCCCCGGCACGTCCTCGATCAGGACGGAGCCGCCCGCCAATAGTGCGACGACCATCACGTCGATGCTGTCGCTCTTGCCGAAGATGACGTTCTGGAGGTTCCGCTTGAGCGGCGTCACTTGCGGGTTTTCCATGCGCTCGGTCGTCAAATCACATCTCCCAAAGTGCGGCTGGATTCACACGTTCATTCGTCAGTACCATTATACGCGCCGGCCCGACAGACAACAAGTTCGCCACAGACCGCCGGCAACACAGGAAAGGCTGGCGTGTGGCAGCCTCAAACGGTAGCGCAGCGGACGTTTGGGGATGGTGGACTTGACTGCCGAAGCGATGGGAGAAGATCGCCTATCCATAGAACCATCCCCAAGCTCTTCGAGCTTGAGGCTGCCACACACCGCTCTCTACGCCTGAATGAGGCTTGCCGTGAAATCTGCACAGACACGGCAACACAGGAAAGGCTGGATCGGGATGACGAAGCGACGTATCATGGGGCCGTGGCCAATCGCTCGGATACGACAGAAGGAGTCTCCTCCATGATACGCCGCAGACAGATCGCGTGGATCGGGTTGATCGTGGCAACGCACATGGCCTCGTGCCTTGGCGCCGACGGGTTCCCCACGTCGGCGCGACGCGAGGGCTTCCTCAAGGCCCTGGCGGCGCAGGATCAAAGCTACGACGGGACCGCCAGGATGCTGGCGGGACCGTTCTCGTCGCCGGGCTACCACACGACGCTCGAATCCGGCACGGTCCACCGCACCCGCGATTCGCTGATCTACGCGGTGGCCCTGCTCGATACGGGCGATCCCAACCGCCTGGAGCGGGCCGAACAGATCCTCGACCGCGTGATCGATCTCCAGGACCAGGACCCTGACAGCCGCACCTACGGCATCTGGTCGTGGTTCCTCGAAGAGCCGCTCGATCGAATGTCGCCGCCCGACTGGAACTGGGCCGACTTCTGCGGCACGCAACTGCTCCAGGTGGCGATCGATCACATGGACCGCCTGCCCGGACCGTTGCAGGAGAAGGTGCGAGAGTCGATCCTGCACGCCGCTCGTTCCATCCAGCGGCGCAACGTCGGGCCCGGCTACACCAATATCGCGATCATGGGGACCTATGTCACCCTGGTCGCCGGCGAGCGATTCAAGGACAGCGCGCTGCTCGACTACGGCAGGCAGCGCCTCCAGCGATTCCACGACTACACCGAGCAGAAGGGTTCATTCAGCGAGTACAACAGCCCCAAGTACACCGTTGTGGCCATCAGCGAGCTGACCCGCATCCTGGCCCACGTCAAAGACCCCGAGTGCAGGCGTCTGACGGAGGATCTTCACGGTTTCGCCTGGTACCATCTGGCCCGGCGCTTTCACGCGCCGACGAAGCAGTGGGCCGGACCGCACAGCCGGTCCTATGCGACGCTGCTGCACCCGAGCGTCCTGGCCTTCATCCAGCGAGGGACCAAAGGAAAGGTGAGTTACATGTCCGAAGCCGAGGCGTACGAATCCATCGACGCCCACCGCATTCCTCTGGCCTGCCCCGTGGACCTGCTGCCCTACTTCACGTCGCTGGCCGAAGCTCGCGAAGAGATCGAGACGTTCGTTCTGAATCCGCAGGGCGAGCACGACGTGATCGGGCGGACGTACCTGCATCCGGATTTCACGATCGGCTCGGTCAACTGCGGCGACCTCTGGAACCAGCGCCGGCCG
>CAZNSM010000064.1:16526-24996 GCA_964575615.1 uncultured Pirellulales bacterium
GACGAGCTGCCCGTCCGCATGGAGACCGGGCGCGACGACGAGGGCGCCTGGATCGACGTGGTCCTCTACAACGGCGTGACACGCGAGTTCGACTTCACCAAGATCGCCGCCGCCGGCGTCGTCTTCACGCTGTCGGCGACGAGATCGACCGCTCCGATCCGCGTGGCCGATCCGAGCGTCTACAAAACGATGGCCGGCACCCTGATCGTCGAAGGCGAGGTGGTTCCGCCCCGTGACAAGTGGCAGTGGCGCCGACCGGGCAAGACCTCGCTGATCCTGACCGTGCCGATGACTCCCCTGCCCACGAAGCGCCAGATCACCGCCACCGCCGCACAAGTCGACGTCGAAGACCCCTGGAAATCCCTCCAGTGATGCGCCGCCGGGGCCAATCTGGAGATAATTGCAGGATTTTTCTGGAAAAGTCTTGCGTCCCGGCGGCCGATATGTATACTTGATTGATCTATGGGCACTACGAAGGGCACAATTCGTTCCATCCTCAACGGCCGCATCGGCCTGATCGCCCTGATCCTGCGCCGCTAAGGCGCAAATAACAGAACCACCACAACTCGTTGCAGTCTCCAATCTTACGCAAAACCGTAGCGTTTCGGCCCCTGTTGCGGCATAATGCCGGCGGCTCGAAATGATTTTCCGGAGAACTACTATGCCTGACGACAAAGTCTTCATCTTCGACACGACGTTACGTGACGGCGAGCAATCGCCCGGCGCCTCGCTCTCGATCCCGCAGAAGCTCGAGATCGCCCAGCAACTGGCCAGTCTCGGGGTCGACATCATCGAGGCGGGCTTCCCCGTCTCCTCGCCGGCGCAGTTCGAGGCGACGCGGCTCGTGGCGGAACAAGTGCAAGGTCCTGTCATTGCAGGACTTGCGCGAGCAAAGGACGTGGACATCCAAGCCGCGGGCAAGGCCGTCGCGCCGGCCAAGAGGAGGCGGATCCACACGTTCATCGCGACCTCGCCGATCCACATGAAGCACAAGCTCAACAAGAAACCCGACGAGGTGGTGAAGATGGCGGTCGCGGCGGTGCAGTGCGCCCGGCAGTTCGTGGACGACGTGGAATTCTCGCCGGAGGACGCCGGACGCAGCGAAGTCGCCTTCCTCATCGAGATCCTGGCCGCCGTGATCGAAGCGGGCGCCACCACGTTGAATATCCCGGACACGGTCGGCTACATGCTGCCGTACGAATACGGCCAGCTCATCGCCCAGCTCAAGAGCAAGGTCCCGGGCATCGACAAGTGCATCATCAGCACGCACTGTCACAACGATCTCGGCTTGGCCGTCGCCAATTCGCTGGCGGGCGTGCGCAGCGGGGCCCGGCAGGTTGAAGTCGCCGTCAACGGGCTCGGCGAGCGGGCCGGAAACGCCGCGCTCGAAGAAATCGTCATGGCGATCCACACCCGCGCCAATTTCTTCGCCGACGGCGGCGCCAACGGGCTGACCACAAACGTCAACACGAAGGAAATCTACCGCACCAGCCAACTGGTGTCCCAGTTGACCGGGTTTGTCATCCAGCCCAACAAGGCCATCGTCGGCGCCAACGCGTTCGCGCACGAATCGGGCATCCACGTGGACGGGATCCTCAAGGAGCGCAGCACGTATGAGATCATGACGCCGGAGACGATCGGGCTGGGCGGGTCGCGCATGGTGCTCGGACGTCACACCGGTCGGCACGGATTTGCCGACCGCTGTCGACAGCTTGGTTATAAGCTCACCAAGGAGGAGGTTGAACAGGCCTACGCGCGGTTCCTCGAAATCGCGGATAAGAAGAAGGAAGTGTTCGACGAGGACGTCGCCGCGATCATCAACGACGAGGTCCGCATCGTCTCGCAGGTGTACGAGCTGAAATACCTGCACGTCGCGTGCGGCACCGGCACGTTGCCGACCGCCAGCGTGCGGATGAAGATCGCGGGCCAGGAACGGCAGGCGGCCGCCTGCGGCGACGGCCCGGTCGACGCGGCGTACGAGGCGATTCGCGAGGCCACCGGCCTGTCGCCCAAGCTGGAGAACTACTCCATCCGCGCCGTCACGGGAGGCAAGGACGCGCTGGGCGAAGCGACGGTGCGGATCGTCGAGGCCGGACGGACGTTCATCGGCCGCGGCGTCTCCACCGACATCATCGAAGCCAGCGCCAAGGCCTACGTCGACGCCATCAACCGGATGACCGCCGTCCAGCAGGCCAACGGCCAGGCGACGACGAACGCATAACTTCAGCCGTAAGAAAAAGGAATCTACATCATGGGAATGACGATAACGGAGAAGATTTTCGCGCGGGCCAGCGGGCATAAGAAGGTGGCGCCCGGACAACTGGTGGACGCCAACATCGACGTGGTGATGTGTCACGATGTGACGACGCCTCCGGCGATCTCGATGCTGGTCGAGCGCGGCATCGACCGCGTGTTCGATCGGGAGAAGATCATCGTGACGCCGGACCACTTCCAGCCGCCCAAAGACGTCAAGAGCGCCGAACTGCACAAACGTCTGGATACGTGGGCGAAGCAGCACAAGATCAAGTACTACTACAAGCTGGGCCGGGCGGGCGTCTGCCACGCGCTGCTGCCCGAACAGGGACACATCCGCCCGGGCGAGGTGATCGTGGGCGGCGATTCGCACACGTGCACCTACGGCGCCCTGGCCGCCTTCAGCACCGGGATCGGCTCGACCGACCTGGCGGCTTCGATCGCGACGGGCCGGCTGTGGTTCCGCGTACCCGCTTCGATGAAGTTCGTTTTGAACGGGTCGCTCAGAAGTGGCGTGTACAGCAAGGACGTGATCCTGACGGTGATCGCGCGGATCGGCACCGACGGCGCGCTCTACAAGGCGATGGAGTTCGTCGGGCCGGCGCTGGCCGAGATGTCGACGGAAGCGCGCATGACGATCACGAACATGGCCATCGAGGCCGGGGCCAAGAACGGCATCATCGGGTTCGATGACGTCACGAAGGCCTATCTCGACGGGCGGCTGAAAGGCAAACAGGACTATACCGTCGTCGCCTCCGACGACGATGCAGAATACGTGGCGGTCGAGGAATTCGACTGCTCGGCGATCGAACCGATGGTGGCCCTGCCGCACCTACCCAGCGGCGGGGTTGCCATCGGGAACTGTGCCGGCATGGCGATGGACCAGGCGTACATCGGCAGTTGCACGAACGGTCGGATCGAGGACCTTCGGATCGCCGCCGGCATCCTGAAGGGCAAAGAGGTGAAGATCCGGACGCTGGTCGTGCCGGCCACGCCCGAGATCTGGAAGCAGGCGGCCGACGAGGGATTGTTCGACGCGTTCTACGACGCCGGCTGCGTGATCTCGGCGCCGACCTGCGGCGCGTGTCTGGGCGGGTTCATGGGCGTGCTGGCTGCCGGCGAAAAGTGCATCAGCACGACGAACCGCAACTTCGTCGGCCGGATGGGCAGTCCCAAGAGCGAGGTCTACCTCGCCAGCCCGGCCACCGTCGCCGCCAGCGCCGTCGAAGGCCGGCTCGCCGACCCACGCAAATACCTGTGAAGAAATCAAAGAGCAAAAGGCAAAATGCAAAACGACAAAGAGAAACTCAAAAAGGACTTCAAGAAGCGCCTGTATGGCTTCACTTTGAAGCTCATTGAGTTTCTCGATCGGCTGCCGAACGACAACGTGTCAAGACGCCTTGGGGATCAACTCTTGCGAAGTGGCACGAGCATCGTTGCCAACTACGTGGAAGGCCAGGCGGCAAGCAGCAGGAAGGACTTTACGAACTTCTTCAACATCTGCCTGAAATCGGCAAACGAAAGCAAGCTGTGGTTTGCGCTGCTCCGCGACAGTAAGCGGGCAAGACCCAAGGATGTCCAGTGGTTCCTCGGCGAACTCGATGAAATCGCCAACATCTTTGCCTCCAGCATCCTGACCCTGAAGGGAAGAAGATAGTTTTGCATCTTGATCTGTAGTTTTGATATTTGCGATTTGATTCTTGATATCAATGCCATGGTGGCTCCATCAGAAGTGAGGATAGAGGAATGAGCAAGGCACATGTGTACAATCGGGATCACATCAACACCGATGAGATCATTCCGGCGCGGTATTTGAATACGGACGCGGAGGCGGAGTTGGCGACGCACTGTCTGGAGGACCTCGACGTGAACTTCGTCAAGAAGGTCCGGCCGGGTGACGTGGTGGTGGCCGGCGACGACTTCGGCTGCGGCTCCAGCCGCGAGCACGCGGTCTGGGCGATTCGCGGCGCGAAGGTCCAGACGGTGATCGCCCGGTCGTTCGCACGGATCTTCTACCGCAACGCGATCGACTGCGGGTTCTACCTGATCGAATCGGCCGAGGCCGTCGAGAAGATCGGCGACGGCGACGAGGTCGAGATCGACTATGACGCCGGCGTGATCCACGACAAGACCAACGGCCGCAAGATCAAGTTCCAGCCGCTGCCTGACTTCGCACTGGAGATCATCGCGGCCGGCGGCCTGCTGAACAAGATCGCCGCCGAATTGAAAGGCTGAGATCGATGCCTTCGAGACCTGGACAATCCATGCGAGGGACCGCGTTCCTGGTCATGGCCGTAGCGATGGGCCTTGGGACCGCTGTGCGCGCCGCCGTGGTGACCTATCCGACGCCGGAAGGTGCGCCGCAGGCCGCAGATTTCCAGGTGAAGGTCGACGGCGAGGAGCAGTTCGTCCACGACTCGGCGATTGCGGCCTTCTGCACCTTCTCGTTTAGAGACAAGGTGCACGTTTCGGTGACGCCTCAGAAGGCATTCGCGCGGGTAGACCTCCGGCCCAGAAGCCGCAATGTGGGCTTCACCGTCGAGGATGGAACGATCCGCTTCGATTTGGATCGTCCGTGCCAACTGAGCATCGAGTTGGATGGAGACATCAAGCGGCCGCTGTTTCTGTTCGCCAATCCGCCGGAGAAGAAGGCGCCAAGGCCGGACCACGAGCGGGTGCACTACTTCGGGCCGGGCAAGGTCCACGATGTCGGCGAGATCATCCTGAAGAGCGGCGAGACGCTCTACATCGCCGGCGGTGCCGTGGTGCGCGGCCGCGTAAGGGCCGAGAATGCCAGGAATGTGCGTGTGGCCGGCTACGGCATTCTGGACGGCACGCCCCGCGACTACAAGACCCAGATGCTCAAGTTCTCTCGGTGCACCGGCGTCGAGGTGAGCGGCATCGTGATTCTCGGCAGCTACGGCTGGACCGTGGTGCCGGTCAAGTCGGACAACGTCAAGATCACCAACGTCAAGATCGTCGGCTGGCGCGACAATGACGACGGCGTCGATATCGTCGGTTGTCACAACCTGACGATCTCCGATTCCTTCCTGCGGACAAAGGACGACTGCATCTCCGTCAAGGCCTCGCCGGCGTATTTCGAGGGCGGCGAGAGCGGCCTGCGCGACGTCCGGAAGGTGGCGGTCGTCAATTCCGTGCTGTGGAACGCCGAGTGGGGCAACGCGATGGAGATCGGCTTCGAACTCCAGACCGAGTCCGTTTGCGACATCCTGTTCAAGAACTGCGACATCATCCACGTCGAACGCGGCGGCACCTTCACGATCCACAACGGGGACTGGGCCACCGTCGAGAACATCCGGTTCGAGGACATCCGCGTAGAGGACTCGCGCGAGAAGCTCATCGAGTTTCGCATCGGCCTGTCGATCTACAGCGGGGATTGTCCCCAGGAATATCATCGGCAGAACCCGGACCGCAAGCGCAGCCCGCTCGGGCAGTGGATGCCCGTAACGGACAAGGAACTGAGCACGTATGCGGCCAAGCGCGGACGCATCCGAAACGTGCACTTCAAGGACATCGACGTGACCGCAGACAAGCCGCCCGTATCGTTCCTGATCGGCTATGACAACGATGAACACAGCGTGCAGAATGTCACGATTGAGAACCTGCGCATCAACGGGCAACTCGTTCGCAACCCTGAAGAAGGCCATTTCACCATCGAACGCGCGAAGGGAATTCGCTTCGCGCCGTAAGGATGGGAGACACTGATGAACCGACGCGATTTTCTAAGAGCCCTCGGAACGGCCGCACTGCTGCCAACCTGCGGCGTATCGCGCGCTCTGGCAAGTGACACCCAGCCGCAAAGGCCGAACTTCGTGTTCTTTCTGGTCGACGACCTGGGCTGGACGGATTTGGGGTGCTATGGCAGCACGTTCTACGAAACGCCGAACGTGGATCGCCTGGCGGCAACGGGGATGCGCTTCACGAGTGCCTACGCCGCGTGCCCGGTGTGCTCGCCAACGCGGGCGAGCATCATGACGGGCAAATACCCGGCTCGGCTTCGGACGACCAACTACTTCGGCGCGCCGCAACCCGATACCGTCGACAAGCATTGGACCAAAGACAAACCGCTGCTGCCGGCCCGATATGAGAATCGAGTGCCGCTGGAGGAAGTGACTGTCGCCGAGGCCTTGAAGCAGCATGGGTATGCAACATTTTTCGCGGGCAAGTGGCACCTGGGGCCGGAGGGATTCTGGCCGGAAGACCAAGGCTTCGACATCAACAAAGGCGGACATGACCGGGGCGGACCCTACGGCGGCAAGAGATACTTCTCGCCCTATGGCAATCCGCGACTGTCCGATGGGCCCGACGGCGAGCACCTGCCCGACCGGCTGGCGACCGAGACGTGCAAGTTCATCGAGGAACATCGGGATGGACCTTTCCTGGCGTACCTGGCGTTCTATTCGGTGCACACGCCCCTGATGGCCAGGGAGAACCTGAAGGCCAAGTACGAGGCGAAGGCCAGGACCGTGACGCACGATGGTCCGGCCTGGGGCAAGGAAGGCGACCGCGAGGTCCGGCTCGTGCAGGATCACGCCGTCTACGCGGGCATGGTCGAGGCGATGGACCAGGCCGTCGGCAAGGTGCTCGATGCGCTGGACCGCTTGGACCTGGCGAAGGACACGGTCGTCTTCTTCATGTCGGACAACGGCGGGCTGGCGACCTCCGAGGGTCATCCGACGTGCAATCTGCCGTTGCGAGCGGGCAAGGGCTGGCTCTACGAGGGCGGGATTCGCGAGCCGATGATCGTGCGCTGGCCCGGACAGGTTCGGGCGGGCAGCGTGTGCGACGAGCCGGTGATCAGCACGGACTTCTATCCAACGATGCTGGAGATGGCCGGTCTGCCTGCCGCGCCGCCGCAGCATCTGGACGGTCGCAGCATGGTCCCGCTGCTGCGGCAGCAAGGTCCACAGAAGGACCGCGCGTTGTACTGGCACTATCCGCACTATGGCAACCAGGGCGGATCGCCCGGCGGAGCGGTCCGGCTGGACGACTATAAGCTGATTGAGTTCTATGAGGACCATCACGTCGAACTGTATAATCTGCGCGACGATCTCGGCGAAAAGAAGGATCTGTCCGGGGCGATGCCCGAGAAGGCCGCCGAGCTTCGCCGGATGCTGCGCGAATGGCGCAACGAAGTCGGGGCGGCCATGCCCACGCCAAACCCGAATCATGGGGTCTGAAATCTTATCGAAGCATGTTTGACATTGTGAAAGAAGGAGAACCGAAGGTGTACAAGATTGCAGTGATGCCCGGAGACGGGACGGGGCCGGAAGTGACGGCCGAGGCCGTAAAGGTGCTGAAGACCGCCGCGACGAAGTTCGGTTTCAAGGTCGATCTGGCCGAATTCGATTTCGGCGGTGAACGATACAAGCGAACGGGCGAGACGCTGCCCGACAGCGCCGTCGAGGAGTTGCGGAAGTTCGACGCGATTCTGCTCGGGGCCATCGGCCACCCGGACGTCGCGCCGGGCATCCTGGAGAAGGGCATTCTGCTGAAGGCCCGGTTCGCACTGGACCAGTACATCAATCTGCGTCCGGTTCGGCTCTATCCTGGCGTGGAGTGCCCGCTGAAGAACAAAGGCCCGAACGAGATCGACTACGTGGTCGTGCGCGAGAACTCCGGCGACGCCTACACGGGCACCGGCGGCTTCACGATGAAGGGCACGCCGCACGAGGTGGCGGTGCAAACGGCCGTCTACTCCCGGCATCAGGTGGATCGCTGCCTGCGGTATGCCTTCGAATACGCACGCAAGCATGGCAAGAAGGCTCGCGGCAAGGGCGACAAGAACACGCTGGCCCTGTGCGGCAAGACCAACGTCCTGACGTACATCTACGACCTGTGGGAGCGGGCCTTCCATGAGATCGGCAAGGCCGAGTATCCTGACGTGGCGCGCGAGTACTATCACGTCGACGCCACCTGCATGTGGATGGTGAAGAACCCCGAGTGGTTCGACGTCATCGTCACGGGCAACATGTTCGGCGACATCATCACCGACCTCGGCGCCATCACGCAGGGCGGCATGGGCATCGCCGCCGGCGGCAATATCAATCCCGAGGGCGTCAGCATGTTCGAGCCCATCGGCGGCAGCGCCCCGAAGTACACGGGCCAGGGCGTGATCAATCCGCTGGCCGCCATCTGCTCGGCGCAGATGATGCTGGCGACGCTGGGCGAAGAGAAGGCGGCCGACGCCATCGAG
>CAZNSM010000065.1:0-24620 GCA_964575615.1 uncultured Pirellulales bacterium
ACCGGCCCTCACTGGCGCAGACCACAGCCCAGGGATTGGCTGCACCGCGATCCACGTCGTCCAGCAGCACCGTGCCGAGCCGGCGCAAGCCGGGGATATCGATGATGCTCAGAGCACTGCTGTTCATCCAGCCCCGATCGACCTGCGTGGTGGGCAGTTGGTAGTGGGCCAGAGAGTGGACGACGTAAGCGTATTTGCCATCGGGAGATACGCAAATACCCCGGACGGATGTGCTGCCGTTGGGCAATCCGATGCGGCCGACAAGCGTCAGATCGGCGGCATCGACCGCGACCACTCCCGCCGCAACGCGCGGGCTCGTGGCCGGCCCGACGGGCAGCAGATTCGCGACCAGCACGCGGCGACCATCCGGCGTCAAGGCGGCGGCGACAGGTTCGCGACCGACAGGCAGATCACCCTTGACTGTCTGCGTAGCCAGGTCGATGGCCAGCAGTCGCGAACGGAATCGGTCGCACACGAAGAGCATACGCCCGTCAGTGCTGAGCACCGGCGCCATCGGACTATGCCCGGCGGGAATCCGCGCCCGCGTGGCGCCGGTCTGCGGATCGAGGACCAGAACAAGCCCTTCAGGCATGCCAACCGTCACATAGAGACTCGTGCCGTCCGCAGAAACTGCAATGCCCGACGGCGCCTCCGGCAGCTCGATCCTGCGACGGACGCAATGCGTCGTCTTGTCAATGACGAGAATCTGCCGACCATCGGTTGCAGCGATATAAAGCTCGTTTCCATCGGCATTTACCGCTATCGCCGAGGGGGACAGGCGAGCGTCTTTGCCGCTACTACGGGGCACTGGGGTCTGCATCGCGGGGCTGCGAACGCTCAGCCACGCGGCGATGTTGCGACGCTCCAGTTCCTCCATGCGCCGGCGTTTGGCAAGGAAGTGCTCGTATCGCTGCTTCTCCTCGCCGGTCCACTGGCTCGCTTCCTCGTAGTCGCCGCAGAAAGGCACTTGCAGGTCGATCCAACAGGCAAGTCTCTCGATCTCCTCCGGCGTGACTTGGGCATCGTAGTGGCCGTCCGCCAGCAAGCTCAGCAACCGGCTGCGGGCCGCCCCAGCCGAGTACGCCGGCAGCATGTCGGGCACTGACTGCGCGCTGATCCAGTCCACCAAGGCGTTGCTCGTCCCCGCCAGATAGAGGTGCCCTTCCAGCGTCTTCTGCGCCGCCTGGACGAGAGCCAGATAGCTCGCGCTCCACTGCCTTTTCGCAAGACTCTCGTGCACTGCCGTGCTGCACAGGCTGAAAGCGGTCTCCGTGGCGAGGGCGTCCCGCCCTTGCGTGTTGCGCGCATCGTGCCCGCGGTTGTTCGTGGCATCGGCATCCTGCCGATGCTTCATGGGCTGGAAGCCCATGCCACAAGAGGCAGCCTGCGGCTCCAGGGTGACAAAAGCGGTCGCACCCCCCAGCCTCTCCTGCCATTTCCCCGTGTCGTTGTGGCAGCGTACGCAACTGCGGTCCAGAATGGGCTGGATCTCGCGTGAGAAGCTGAAGCCTCGGGGCGGACCCTGGAATGGAGCCAACTCCTGTGGACCGGCGGCAAGAGCCATGCTCGGCCTCGCCTGGGCAGTCAGCGTGCTGTTCTTCGATTCGTGACATCCGAGACAGGAAACGTTCTCGCCCGGCTGCACCGTGAGCCAGCTTCGCATCGTCTGTGCCGCATATCCACGCGCGTCGATTGCCTGGAAATACACGGGCGTCCGCGCCGGCAGATTGAAAAAGGCCGAGCCGTCGGGATGCACAGTGGCATCACCCAACACGATCTTCACATCCCAGCTTCCGTTGCCGATAGCGGCCGGCGTGCAGACCAGCGCGTCACCGGCCGGACCGGCATTGTAGTTCCAGCCCATGCCGGCTGCGCGATAGTCCAACGCGATCACTCGAAGCCTCTGGATCGTGCCTCGGGCCACGCCCTCCAGGCCGGGGCCTGTGTAGATGTCCTGAAGATAGCACGTGCCCGTGGTCTTACTGTAATCGACGAGACTGGGACGAACCAGCGGGCGCCGCCGCGCCACCAGGGGCACAGCCTGATTGCAGGAGACATCCGGATCGGCAGCCAGCAACTCCCGACGGCCGTCGGCGGCGATCCAGTACATCTTGAATCGCGTCGGGTTGCGGGACCAGCCGAGTGGCGAGCAGGCAACCACAAACTCCGACTCGCCCAGCGGATACGGATACTGGAACAGCTCGCCATCCTGTCCATAATAGTCGATGCGTTCGGCCGGCGTCTCGCGGACAGGCGCGATCAGTCGAGCCCCGCTGTTCTCCTGCCGGCCCCTTGCCGCATCCACGATCCCCAGCTTGCCCACCTGGAGCGTATGATGGCCCGAGAAGGTCGCCACCACCTTCTGCGTGCCGGGGATGCCGCGAGCGTGCAGCAGCGAGGTCGGAAACCACGAGTTGTTGCCATAGAACTCCGTCTGGCCGGTGCCGTCGGGGTTCATCTGAAACAGGCCCTGCACGAAGATCTGGCCGCGATCGCTGTATTCCCAGCGGGTATAGATCACCCGGCCGTCGGGCATCACCGTCGGAAAGTTGTCGTGGACCTGATCGAACGCGAGGCGGCGCAGATACCGGCCGTCGCGATCGCACGTGTAGAGGTTGCTCACCTCCGTCCACCAGCAATCCACCGTTTGGACGCAGCGAGTCGAGTTGAAGACGATATCGTCGTTGGGCAGATAGACTCCTTCGTAGTCTGCGAAACCCAGTCCGTCCGTCAACTGCCGGATCGAGCCTGTCGCGACCTCCATCTCGTAGAGGTGATAGTCGTCCTGGCGGTCGGACTTTTTCCAGGCGAAGAGCACGTGCCGGCCGTCCCAGGACACGTCCGGATCGCGGATGACGCCGTCGGGGTCGTCGAGAAGCGTGCGCACGCGGATCTCGGCGCCTTCGATCTCCAGCCGGCAGAGGGCCGCACCCGGCTCGAACTGCCGCTCGTGCTGAGCATCGGATTGGCCTTCGGTGTAGGCGTAGTGCGAGCCGCCCAGGATGCAGTGCTTCGTGAAGACCCACTGGGGATACCGCCGGCAGAGGTTTCGCAGACGCATCTCGCGACGCATTCCGGCGGCGCGGAGGTACAACTCGAGCCATCGTCCCAACCCGGCGGGCGTGGACTGACTGGCAAGGCGGTCGAAGTCATTCCGAAGGTCGCTACCATCGGCTCCGAGCTCTGCGATCGCCTTGTCCGCCGCTTTCCGCGCTGTCGCGCACGCGGTGGAAGCTGACAGCCATTGGCCGAAGTCCGGCCCTGCATCCTGCACACACCAATCCCACTGGCGGGGGAACTGACGCTCACCCATGACCGAAAGTTCCTCGGCGGCGGCGGTGAATGCGTCACTGCCTGGATCGAGCGAAGCTGCCCGAGCCTGCGCCTCCAGCACAGCCGCCTGCCACCCGTCGGCTTGGTCTGCACTGGCGTGAGCGCCAAGCGTGAGCAAAGTCACAACCACAGCCGCCAAGCCGGCAGCCATCAGCCGTACACGGACACGGCATCCAATGTCGGGCCGGTATGTCCCCATGCATTTCTCCTCTGACCAACATCTTCTCGGGGATGTACGGGCGAATAATGATTCGCCCCTGCCATCCTCCGCAAATCACTCCAGCGTTCCATAGCACAGACGGCGCACAGGTTACCCCTGTGCGGGACGCCAGTTCAGACCCTCTCCGGCCGGCAGCCTCAGTGTGGCGCGGCAGCCGGGCCGGTCGGGGTGGTTCTCAAGCGTCAGGGCCCCGGCGTGGGCCTCGGCGATCTGGCGGCACAGCGTCAGACCGATCCCCGAGCCGTGTTCCTTGCTCGTGTAGAATGGGACGAAAACGTCGATATCCGCATCCAGGCCGACACCATCGTCGTCAACATACGCCCAGAATGCGTGCGAGTCGGTCCGCCAACTGACCGAGACGCGGCCGTCTCCGGCAGGATGGGCCAGCAGGCTCGATTCGACGGCATTGGAAATCACGTTGATGAGCAGTTGCTCCAGTTGGTCGCGGTCGCCGCGGACGCTCACCTCCGGCCCGCCTTCCACGACCACCGGCATCCGCTTCTCCAGGCCCACGACCCGACGGAACAGGTCCGCCACGTCCACCGAGCCCAACTGCGGCTGCGGCAGGTGGGCCAGCCGGGAATAAGCCCCGATGAACCGGTCCAGCGCCTCCGACCGCTCTGCGATGATCGCCAAGCCTTCCTGGAGGTCGGCATCCCAGTCGTCGGGTCGCGGCTGGCGACCGATCAGCGTCCGAAGGCTCTCGGCCACGGATTGAATCGGAGTCAGCGAGTTGTTGACTTCGTGACGAAGGGTGCGGATCAGCCGCTCCCAGGCCCGGCGCTCCTCCTCGTGCAGGGTGCGCGTAAGATCCGACAGGAAAAGGAGTTGGTGCGAAACGCCCTTCTCTCTGTAGCTGCCTCGGCGCAGCTCCCAGCGCCCCGAACCGCCCGGAAACGCAATGTCCGTCAGACGAGGCGTGGCGCCTTCGAGGCACTCGGCCAGGCCCAGCTCATCGGCGCGGCAACCGATCAGCTCTTCCTCGGTCCGGGCCAGCAGCCGCCGGCCGCTGTCGTTGACCAACTGGAGTCTCCGGTCATTGTCGAAGCCAAACATCGCAACATCGATCTGCGCCAGGACCTTCCGCAGCAGCACGGTCGCCTCGATCGCCCCCAGCCGCTGCTCGCGCAGCGAGGTGGCTAACGCATTGACCTCCCAGATCGCCTCGCCCAGCGCATCGCCGTGTCGGGCGCCTCTGGCCCGCATCGAGTAGTCCCCCTCTCGCAGGGCCCCCATCAGATTGGACAGTGTCCGAAGCGGGAAGGCCACCTTGCCGGCGATGCTGGAAGCAATGCCCAACGCCACGAGCACGAGCAGCACGATCACTGTTACCCGCGTCCCAACCGTGTAGTCGGAGGTCAGAAGGAGAAAGAAGGCCGGCACCGAGCCGATCAGCCCCGCGGTGAGACTCAGAAGGAAGATTCGCTGCTCGTATCTCATACTGGAGGTTGTTGGTTCCTGGTTCTTGGTTGTTGGTTGTGCGTAGCAGGTCGGCGGGACTTCAGGAACTTGCGCAGGCCTGTGATCATCCGAGCGACCTGATCGCTTTGCGAGAGCGTCTCTCGAACCACGCAACCCTTGATATAGCCGAGCCGCTCAGCTATCTGGATGTGTGTCTCCATCTCGGCCAAAGACCCATTTGCGATGGCAAGATGTTGCAGGAACTCCTTGGTGTACTGACGCGCCTGGCCTTCAGCGATATTCGCCGGGACCGAAACCGCCGCTCTTTGCAGTTGTCCGGCGAGTCCATAACACTCACTGGGCGGGAATTGCTTCGTCAGTCCATAGCATGCCACAACAAGGTCCATAGCCCGCTGCCACACCTCCAGATCGCGGTAACTGCTTCCCATCTCAGGCTCCTCTCGACCCCCCAACTCACAACTGGCAACCAAGAACAAACAACGAAAGAGAGTCGTTAGTCCATGTGGTATTTCTCCATGCGCCGGTACATAGCCGCTCGACTGAGCCCCAGTGACTCGGCGGCCTTGCTGACGTCGCCCTGGAACCGAGACAGGGCCTTCCGCACGAGCACCTGCTCGACCTGCTCCAATGTCATCTCATCGAACGCCGGCGGGCTGCCGGCGAGCGGTTCCAGACCCAGATCGCTCGCTCGCACCATCGGTTCCTGGGCCATTAAAACCGCGCGCTCCACGGTGTGATCGAGCTGGCGAACGTTGCCCGGCCAGGAGTAGTCCAGAAGCGCCCGCATTGAGGCCGCGTCGAAGCCGGTCAAGCTCTTGCGATAGCGAACCCCATAACGTTGCAGAAAATGTGCTGCCAGCAGCGGGATGTCTTCTCGCCGCTGGCGCAACGCAGGCACGTGGATGCGGATCGTTTGCAGGCGGTACAACAGGTCCTGCCGAAATCGCCCCGCACGCACCTCTTCGTCGATCTCTGCGTTGGTCGCCGAGAGGACCCGAACGTCCACCCGGAGGGTCTTCGAGGACCCGACCGGCTCGAATTCCCCGCTTTCGAGGACGCGCAGGAGCTTCGACTGGAGGTTCACCGGAATGCTGGCGATTTCATCGAGGAACAGGGTCCCCCGGTCCGCCAGTTTGAAACGCCCAAGCCGGTCCGTTCTGGCGTCGGTAAACGCACCGGCGACGTGCCCGAACAGCTCGCTTTCGAAGACCGTCTCGGCGATGCTGGCGGTGTTGACCGTCACCAGCGTGGTGTCCTTTCTCGTAGAAGCAGCATGGAGCGATTGGGCCACCACACCCTTGCCCGAACCATTCTCTCCGGTGATGAGCACGTTGGCTTCGGAAGGTCCGACGCGAGCGATAACCTCCAGCACCGGCTGCATCGCCCGCGACTGAGCAATCAAGAGCGGCCGGGCTTCACTCCGCAGCAGGAGGTTCTCCTGTTCGAGCTGTCGCCCCTTTCGCAGCGCCCGGCCCAGCTCGACCTGGGTCCGCAGGATCGTCAGAAGGCGCTCGTTCTTCCACGGCTTGGTAACGAAATCGCGGGCCCCGCGACGCATGGCTTCCACCGCCAGCTCGACGCTGCTCCAGGCGGTCATGACGACGACGGGCAGCGTGCTGTCGATCTGCTGGATCTTGAACAGAAGGTCAAGGCCCTCCTGTCCCGAGGTGCTGCCGCGAACGTAGTTCAGGTCCAGCAGCGCGGCGTCGAAGTCATGCTCGGCCACGGCCTGGAGAATCTCCGCCGCCGAACCGGCCGCCTCGATCCGGTAGCCTTCGGGCTTGAGCAACAGACGCAGCGCGCGCAGCACATCGGGCTGGTCGTCACCAATCAGAATCCTCGCACTGCCATTTCGCGGATCGCTCATGGCGCCGCATTATAGCCGCCCCCACGTTGGGCTGCAAACCGTTCATGGCGGCGCGAAACCCAGCGACCAGTGGCAGGGGCCACCCCGATGCGGTATAATAACGATATGGGTCGTGCACACTACGAACGATTGGATTTCGAAGGGACACGCGGTCCCGTGACACGGAGGCGATCATGGCCAAAGCGAATGTTGACCCGGCCGAGCTGCGGCGGTTCGCACGAGATTTGAACCGTTTCAACTCCGATCTGGAGGCTCTGATGGGCGGATTGCAGACCCGACTGCATGGATTGGAGAAGAGCTGGATGGATCAGGAGCAGAAGCGGTTCACGCAGGAGTTCGAGCAGACGGTTAAGGCGCTGAGTCGCTTCCTCGAATCGTCGGCCCAACACGCGTCCTTTCTGATGAAGAAGGCTCGCCATATCGAGGATTACCTCCAGCAGCGTTAAGAGCCGTCGATGAGCCAGTACGCGAGAGTCAATTCCGTTGTCCTGCTGAAGTCTCTGAAGGCTTCGCTGGCCACGTTTGCCGACGCGGCGGCGGTCGCGCTGGACGAAGTCAGCACCGACGTTCAGCGGACGCTGGCCTGGCTGAACGAAGATCGCAAGCGATACTGGTCGAACCAGGTTCACGTTTGCGCCGATCGCGTGACGCAGGCCAAACTGGCCCTGAAACAGAAGAACGTCCTGGATCGGGCGCTCTCCGGAACCACGAGTTCAGCCGTCGAGGAGAGGAAGGCGCTGGCCATCGCCGAACGCCGGCTGCGCGAGGCCCAGGCCAAGCTCGCGCGGACACAGTCGTGGATTCAGCAGATCGACAAGTTGCAGTCGGACTACCGGGGTGGCGTTCAAGGTCTGGTCGGGGCGATCGATGCGGACATCCCCAACGCGATGGCCCGACTGGAGAAGATGATCGACTCGCTGGAGGCCTATGTCGCCTTGGCGCCGCCCGAAACGGCGGTGGAGTTCGATAAGGCCGCGAAGGAAAGCGTGTTGCGGCCGGCGCCTGCGCCGGCCCCGCCGGACCTGCGAGCGCTCGCAAAGCGTCTTCGCCGCAGGACTCCTGCCCCCCAGATGCGAACAGAAGCGCCGGCGGCGGCAGTGCCCGAATGGATCACGGGAATCGCGATGCCTGAGGCATCGCTTGAAGACCAACCCTATGCTCCGGCGCCGGAGGATAGGGTTCTGATCGCCTGCACAGGCCGGCAGCCCGAGGTGGTCTTCCTTGCTCGCACCAAGGCCGCAGACGGGGATTCGGGATGGTTCGTCGGCGCCGGCGATGAGGCCCAATCGAGTGAATGTGTCGCCGTGCGCACGGCCGACCTGTTGCAGGCGCAGCCTCAACTGCGAAACGTGCTGAGCCTGCCCGAAGGGTCTCTGGTGGTGATAAACCGTCGCAATGCGACCCTGACAGTCTTCGATGCGAATGACGGTACCGTATGAGTGCTACCGAAAGCCGAGCCAAACTCGTTCAGGCCAGCAAGAAGCTGCTGGCCGACTGGCAGCAAACCAGGGAGAACTGGCGCGACGAGAACGCCCGGCGCTTCGAGCAGCAGTACATGACGCCGCTGGAGGCGAACATCCGGTCGGCCGTTCTGGCGATGGAACGAATCGGCAGTGCCCTTGAGGCAGCGCGCCATGATTGTAAGGATAGTTCGGAACCCGGCCTATGAACGCTGATCTCGAAGCCTATTTGCGCGGCGCGGCCTCTGTGGCCGCCGACAACTACACCGACCTCCAGCGTCAGGCGCTGGCTGAGGTAATCCAACTGTCGGCTGAGGTCGTTGGACCGCTGGAAGCACGGATCGAGTCGGACTACGAGGCGGCCAGGCACAAGGCCCAGGATCGATTCGACGCCGAGCGAGGCCGCATCGAGCTGCACCGCAACACCCGCGGCAAGGAGATTCAGGACCACTACGACGACCGCGTCGAGGAGATCCGCGCCAACTACGAGAAACAGCTCAGCGACGTCAAGGTCGACATCCAGTATCGGCGAAAGAAAGTCAACCAGACGGCCGTCGAACTGGAACAAAAAGCCGAGAAGGAGCACCAGGACCAGGTCCTGGTCGCCGAGTTCGTGGCCGAAGGCGCCGTGGCCAGGAGCACGCAGCGACGGCAGGAAACCGAATCAACGGTCGCCGGCGCTCGTCACTATCTCGACGGCCTCGAACAGCAGGCCAGCCAACTCGTGCGTCTCTACAGGCAGCACGGAATCGAGGCGAATGAGACTGTGACGCCGTCTGCGGGCGGCGATTACGCATCGCAGCAGGTCCTCGCCGAGCAGCATCTGGCAACGCTGAAACGTCTTTGGACCGCCCAGATCTTCGTCGGCACACGTCCTGCACTGCTGGCGGCGGGGATGGTGGGTGTTGCTCTGGTCCTGCTGGCCATTCTATACGGCCTAAAGGTCCCGGGGCTCCCATCCGCACAAATCGCATATCCGATCGCCGCCGGGATCGGCCTGATCGCCGCCGGTCTCGCGGAGCGCGTGATCTGGCGGAAGGCCAGGTCGCAGGTTCAGCAGACGTACCGCGCTTTCCACGGCGCGCTGGCCGGCGCTCGGACAACAATGGGACAGTGGCACCGATCCACGCTGGAGGAAATCGAGACCGAGCTGAAGCGTTCCGTCGAAAAGAAAGAGACCGAGCTGAAGCGCTCCGGCGAGACGTTCGAGACCGCCAGAGCCAACATCTCCCGGCAGCGCAACACGTCGCTTCAGGAGATCGAGCACCGCCGCATGGAAGCCTTCGACCAGCTCAAGAAGGAGCGAGACAACGCCCTCAATCAGGCACAGGAGCAGTACGAACAAGAGCGGTCGGCGCTGGACCAGGAGTGCCGGCAGCGACTGGCGGAGATCCAGCAGCGGTACGACCGGGAGATGAGCGAATGCCGCAGCCAATACGAGACGTCCCGGCAACATCTCCAGCAGCGATGGGATGAAGGGCTGGCACGCATCGGCGCCCTGCTGAACAGAGCTTCCGAACTCGACAAGACATTCGTGGCAGACTGGGAGCATCTGATCGATCGGTCGCCGACGATGACGGACGCGTCGGCGTCCGCCGTGCGATTCGGCACACTCCGGCTGGATCTCAAGCCGCTGTCCGATTCGGTCCGGGGCCGCGCAGGCCAAACGTTGGACACCGCCAGTCCCATGGAGCTTCCCGCCGTGTTGGAGTTCCCCCAGCACTGCTCGATGCTCCTGCAGTCGGGGCGGGAGGGACGACAGGAGGCGATTGAGACGCTTCGTGCGACGATGGCGCGGCTGTTCACATCCCTTCCGCCGGGCCGGGTCCGGTTCACCATCTTCGACCCGGTCGGCCTGGGCGAGAGCTTCGCCGGCTTCATGCACGCCGGCGACTACCTCGAATCGCTCGTGGGCGGACGCATCTGGACCGAAGCCGCTCAGATCCGCCAGCAGTTGGAGGACCTGACCGGACACATGGAGAACGTCATCCAGAAGTACCTCCGCAACGAATTCGAGACGATCGAGCAATACAACGAGCAGGCGGGCGAGCTGGCCGAGCCGTACCGTTTTCTCGTCATCGCCGACTTCCCGGTGAACTTCAACGAGGAATCGGCTCGCCGTCTGAGCAGTATCATCCACAGCGGTCCGCGTTGCGGCGTCCACACGCTGATCGCCTACGACGCCCGGCAGGAGCTGCCCAGCGGGATCGACATCGAGGACATCAGCGCCGGCAGCATCCACCTCGTGTTCGACAAGGACCGATTCGTCTGGCGCGACCCTGTCCTGAAGCGGTTCCCGTTGACGCCAGACAAGCCCCCTTCCGAGAGCGTGCTGACGAACCTCATGCACGCCATCGGCAAGGCGGGCGCCAGCTCCGCCCGCGTGGAGGTGCCCTTCCAAACCATCGCACCGACCGAGGAGCAACTCTGGTCGCTCGACAGCTCGCGAGAGTTGAGCGTTCCTCTGGGCCGGACCGGCGCGACGCGATTGCAGCGCTTCCGCGTCGGCCACGGCGTCGCTCAGCACACGCTGATCGCGGGCAAGACCGGCTCGGGCAAATCCACTCTTCTGCACGTCATGGTGACCAATCTGGCGCTGTGGTACGCCCCCGACCAGGTCGAGATGTACCTGATCGACTTCAAGCAGGGCGTCGAGTTCAAAACCTACGTCACGAACCGTCTGCCGCACGCCCGCGCCGTCGCCATCGAAAGCGATCGCGAGTTCGGGCTCAGCATCCTCCAGCGGCTCGACGCCGAGATGGCCCATCGAGGCAACCTGTTCCGCGATGCGGGCGTGCAGGACATCGCCGCCTACCGCAGCGCCACCGGAAAGACCATGCCCCGCACGGTGCTGATCGTGGACGAGTTCCAGGTGTTCTTCTCCGAAGACGACAAGCTCGCCCAGGACGCCATCGTCCTGCTCGAGCAGCTTGTGCGTCAGGGCCGCGCCTTCGGCATTCACGTCGTGCTCGGCTCGCAGACGCTGGGCGGCGCCTTCGGTCTGGCCCGCAGCACGATGGGCCAGATGGCGGTGCGGATCGCGCTGCAATGCTCGGAGGTCGATTCTCAGCTCGTGCTCGATGACGAGAACACAGCCGCACGTCTGCTGTCGCGACCGGGCGAGGCGATCTACAACGATGCCGGCGGCGCCGTTGCAGGCAACAGCCCCTTCCAGGTGGCCTGGCTCTCGGATGCGGTTCGCGATTCGTACCTGGGCCGGATCGCGGCGCGCGGGCCCGAGCCGAGTGAGCCCATGATCGTATTCGAAGGCAATGTTCCGGCCGACATCCGGGAGAACCGCCAACTGGCCGCCTGCGTAGCGGCGAATGGTGATTCGCCGGTGCCCGCCCCGAAGATCTGGCTGGGCTCTCCGGTGACCATCAAGGAGCCGACCGCCGTGGTGTTGCGTCGCCAGAGCGGCGGCAACATCCTGATGGTCGGCCAGCGGGACGAAGTGGCGATGAACCTGATGACGGGCGCCTGTGTCTGTCTGGCCAGCCAGTTGCCGTGTTCCTCTATCGAGTTTGTGGTCCTCGACGGCAGTGCGCCCGATTCGGCGCAGGCGGGCGCCTTCGAGCGCGTAACGCGCGGGCTGCCGCACTCTTGCCGGATCGTCGCCTGGAACGATGTCCCCGCGACCATCGCCGAGCTGAGCCGGAAAGCCAATGAGCGAATCGAGGCCGATCGGAATGACGAGGCGACCGTGGTTCTGCTTGTCTACGGCTTGCAGCGATACCGCATGCTCCGCCGCAGCGAGGACGCTTTCGGATTCTCGATGGGCTCCGACGAGGCAACGCCGCGTCCCGACGTGCAGTTTGCCGGACTCCTGCGCGATGGTCCCGCCGTCGGTGTCCACGTAATCGCCTGGGCCGACACCCTCGGTACCCTGGAGCGCACGTTCGATCGCCAGACCATCCGCGAGTTCGACCACCGCATCTTGTTCCAGATGAGCGCCGCCGATTCGAGCACCCTGATCGATTCGCCCGCCGCCAACCAACTGGGCTTCCACCGCGCGCTGCTCTACAGTGAAGAGCAAGGCGGCCTGGAGAAGTTCCGCCCCTACGGCCCATTGCCGGACGACTGGCTCGCCGACCTCGGCAGGAAATGGGCCCAGAGGTAGGACGGCTGTCCCGTGCGATTGGAGACCAAAGAACAAGCGTAGGGGCGAATCATCATTCGCCCCTACCGATGGAGATCGTGCCATGATAAGAACTATCTACATCACTCTTGCCGTGTTGTTGGCCTCGGCCGGCGCCTCGCAGGGCTTCGATCATTTCATCACGCGTCAGGGCGACCGGCTGATGGAGGGACCGAAGGAGTACCGCTTCGTCTCCTTCAACATCCCCAACCTCCACTATGTCGAAGACCATCTGCCCTTCGAAGAGACCAACCCCTGGCGGCTGCCCGATGAATTCGAGATCACCGATGCGCTGACGGCGATCCAGCAGATGGGCGGGCGCGCCACGCGGATCTACACGCTGTCCGTTCGAGCGGCCGGCGACGGGCCCGAGATCCCGCGCCACGTGCTAGGCCCGGGCCGGTTCAACGAAGAGGCATTCCGCGCGCTGGACAAGGTGCTGGAGGTGGCCCATCGCACCGGCGTCCGCGCCATTATCCCGTTCGTGGACAACTGGATCTGGTGGGGCGGCATCCAGGAATACGCCGCCTTCCGGGGCAAGGCCAAGGAGGCATTCTGGACCGATCCGCAGATCATCGCCGATTTCAAGAAGACCATCGAATACGTCGTCAATCGGACCAACAGCTACACGGGCGTCAAATACAGAGACGACAAAGCGATTCTCGCCTGGGAGACGGGCAACGAGCTGCAATGTCCGCACGAATGGACGCGCCAGATTGCCGGCTATATCAAGAGCCTCGATCAAAACCACCTGGTGGTCGACGGCTTCTTTTCGAGCGTTCTGCGCGATGAATCCATCGACAATCCCGACGTGGACATCGTGACCACGCACCACTATCCGAGCGACCCGCGCGAGATGTTCGAGCAGGTCGCGTCGAACCGCGCCCGGAGCAAGGGCAGGAAACCTTACTTCGTGGGCGAATTCGGGTTCGTCGAAACCGACGCCGTCCGGACGCTGCTGGACAACATCATCGCTGACGGGACCGGCGGCGCACTGATCTGGAGCCTGCGCTATCGCAGTCGGGAAGGAGGGTTCTACTGGCACTCCGAGCCGTTCGGCGGGGATCGCTACAAGGCGTATCACTGGCCCGGCTTCGCCTCGGGCGAGGCCTACGACGAACGCAACCTGATGGCGCTGATGCGGCAGAAGGCCTTCGAGATCCAGGGGCAGATGCCGCCTGCGCTTGCCGTTCCCAAAGCGCCGGTGCTGCTGCCCATCGAAGACGTGGCAGCCATTTCCTGGCAAGGCTCGGCCGGAGCACAGTCGTATATCGTCGAGAGAGCCGAGAAGAAGAACGGTCCATGGACCGAAATCGGTCGGAACGTCTCAGATGCCGCCGTGCCCTACCGCCCGTTGTTCGCCGACGCCGATGTCCAAATCGCCGGGCAGTACTTCTATCGCGTTACGGCGCAGAACGGCACGGGTGTCTCTGCGCCGTCCAATACCGTCGGACCCGTCGCGGTCCGGCACTTCACGCTCGTCGATGAAATGCGCGATTTCTCGCTCCTGTACCAGCATACCGACGTCACGCCCGAAACGGGCAAGACGCGCAATGCCAAAGAAGACATGGACCGCCTGCAAGGAGCCACCGGCGCGGCTCTGGTCTACAGACTACCTGCTGTGATCGGGACCTGTACGGTCTACACCTTCTTTCCCGCAGAGCCGACGGACTTCCATTTCCACGTCTCCGCCGATGGGCAGACGTGGCAAGCCGCCGAAGTCCGGCGAAAGGACTTCTACGGCGGCGAAGGCCAATATGGCTACTGGAAACCCGTCCGCTACGAGGCGAAGCCGCAGGCGCTACAGGGCCGGTTCATCAAGATCGAGTTCACAGGCGAAGCCCAGATCTCGCGAATCGAGATCACTTACGGAGGCGACAGGTAAGCGATGGCCGGTCGCGAGATAGAGAGCTTTCGCCGGCGCGTGGCCGCGGAATTGCGCAAGGATATCCTCCCCTTCTGGTTGAAACACGCGGTCGACCACGAACAGGGCGGATTCATCGGCCGCATGTCCAACGAGCTGTCGGTCGACCGTCAGGCAAACAAAGGACTGATTCTCAACGCCCGTTTGCTCTGGACGTTCTCGGCGCTACGCCGCAACGAGATCGCAGGGGCGAATCATCATTCGCCCCTGCAATTGGCTCACAGGGCCTACGACTATCTGGAGGAACACTTCTGGGACGACCGCTTCGGCGGCGCCTTCTGGCAGGTGGACTGTCGCGGCGCTCTGGCGGACGACAAGAAGAAGATCTACGGCCAAGCCTTCCATGTCTATGCATTGTCCGAGTACTTTCTCGCAACGAAGGAGCCCGCCGCGTTGGAGCGCGCCACAGAACTGTTCGGTCTGATCGAGCGATACAGTTGCGATGCGGCCGACGGCGGCTACATCGAGACGTGCAATCGCGACTGGACCGCGGCCGAGGACGTCCGGCTCAGCGACAAGGACCTGAACGAAAAGAAATCGATGAACAACCACCTGCATCTCCTCGAAGGCTACACAAATCTGTACCGTGCCTGGCCCGACCCGCAGGTGGCGGACAGACTTAGCAACCTGATCGAGCTGTTCGAGCGTCACATTCTCGACCGCGACACGTGCCACTTCGGGCACTTCTTCAACGAGCGTTGGGAAAAGCGATCGGACACGTACACATTCGGCCACGACATCGAGGGCAGTTGGCTGCTCTGCGAGGCGGCCGAGGTTCTGGGTCGGTCCGAACTCGTCGAGAAAACCGGGCGCCTCGCCGTCGACATCGCGCAGGCCGTTTACAAACAGGGCCTCGACTCCGACGGCGGGCTGTTCTACGAAGGCCAGGCGGGCCGCGTGATCGACACGAACAAAGAGTGGTGGCCTCAGGCCGAAGCGGTCGTGGGCTTCTTGAACGCCTACCAACTCTCCGGCCACGAGCACTTCTTCGAGGCGGCCCTGCGCTGCTGGGAGTTCATCGAGCGGGCTATCGTGGACCACACGCACGGCGAATGGTTCTGGCGGGTCGACCGAAACGGAACGCCCGACCGCAACGAGCCCAAGGTGTCCGAATGGAAAGGCCCCTACCACAACACGCGAGCTTGTCTGGAAACAATCCGTCGGCTTGATGCCGTCGCCCAAGGAAAGGACCGCTGATGAAGAAAGAGATCGTAGGGTGTGCATTGCACACCAATTCCATCGTGACATGCCTGGCGTTGACGGCCCTGCTGGCCGGGTGTGCCGGCCTGAGGAAAACGGTAGGGGCGAATGATTCTTCGCCCCTACGGCCGGCGGACGGCTTTGTTTCCCTGTTTGACGGCAAGACCTTCGCGGGCTGGGAAGGCTCGAAAGAGGTCTTTCGCATCGAAGATGGCGCCGTCGTCGGCGGCACGCTGAGCGCGAACGTCGCCCACAATGACTTCCTCTGCACGATCGCATCGTACGAAGATTTCGAGCTGCGCCTGCAATGCAAGCTGCTGGGCGAGAACGCCAACGCGGGCATCCAGATTCGCAGCCGGCGCGTGCCCGACCACTACGAGGTCAGCGGCTACCAGGCGGACATGGGCCAGCAGTACTGGGGCTGCCTGTACGATGAGTCCCGCCGGAACAAGGTTCTGGCCTGCCCGGACCCGGCGAAGATCGCCGAGGTGGTTCGCGCCGGAGACTGGAACGACTACGTCATCCGCTGCGAAGGAAAGCGGATTCAGCTCTGGCTCAACGGCTTTCAGACCGTCGATTACACCGAGCCGGACGACGCGATTTCGCAATCCGGCGTGATCGGCCTCCAGATCCACGGCGGCCCGCCCAGCGAAGCCTGGTATCGAAACATCCGCATCCGGCCGCTCTGACGCTCCGCTAATCCGGCATCTGGAGCATGATGGTCCGCTCGACGGCGTTGAAGACCGTGAACTGGACCGGCCGGCCCCTGCTCTCTGTGGTGATACGGTGCAGGTCGTCGAGCGAATCGGTGGATTCGCCGTTCGCCTCAAGAATGACGTCGCCGAGCCTGAATCCCGCGTCAGCCGCCCTGCTACGGGCCGGAACAGCAACGAAGAGCACACCGGTCTCGCGGCCGATGCCGGCGGCGGATTTCTCCGCTTCGCCCGTGAGATTCTTGATCGTCGCGCCGAACCACGTAACCGGCTTCGGATCGCGGGCGTTGTGTTGTTCCCGCGCGGCAACGGCAAACACACGCGGCTCCTGCGCGACCTCACGCTGAAGGGCCGGCTTCAGAACGCCGAACCGATCCATCGGGAAGTTCCGGAACCCGAGCTTCAGCGCCGGCGAGCCTTCCTTGACGCGATAGTCGCCGCGGTCCGGATCGATGAACAGCGGATCGGCTACGATCGAGTGCGTGTCAAATCCCTTGGTCTGCCATTGCGACAGGGTCAAGGGCCCGTCCTCGACGCCGGTGATCCGGATCTGGCCGTTTCGCGAGTAAAACAGATTGTAGTCGAACTGCCTGGCGTTGGCGGGATTGGCGCGAATGAACTGATAGGGCTCGTCGCTGACGAAGATGTTTCGAGCGATCACGTCGTCGCATTCCGGCATCCAGATGTGAAAGCCGCCGAACCCGTCGATGATGATGTTGTTCTCCACCACCCGAAAGAAGCCCTCGCGCAGCTTGACGCCCATGCCGAGGCACAGGTTCTCGCAGACCCGGTAGTTGCTCGATCCATCGTCGAGGTCGATGCCCCACGAATGACTGCCGGAATGCGCGAAGCGATTGTTTCGGATGATCGTGGCCCTGTAATTGTCGAGCCTGGCCCGCTCCTTGGCGAACGGCTCGACGTCCCGGCCCCCATTGTACGAGGTCTTCCACCAGCGGTCGCGTCCCCAACTGTTGAACGGGCCGTGGTCGCCGCTTTCGCGGACGGTGTCGAAGACGTCGTTGTGCTCGATGAGGTGGCCGCCCCAACACCCGTCGTTGATGCAGATCGCCGCGCGGGGACAGCGATAGATCGTATTGTGGCTGACTGTGATCTGTTCGCTCATGGAGACGAACACGCCGGCAACCTGCTTGCCGATGAAACCGAAGTCGTGCATCAGGTTGTCGTGTACCGTGCACTGGCCGGGGAACTCCGGACCTTTCGGGCCCGGCGTCAGGTCGATCTGATCCTGGGGGAGGGTCGTGCCGTATTCGATGGCCGGCGAGCGAACCGCGCCGATGTCGCCGATCAGACAGACACAGCTTTCGCCCAGCCGCGTGAATCGGCAGCCCTCGACGCGGACGCGGCGATTATACCGGCTGAGGAAGACGCCATTGCCGCCCAGGTCCTCGAAGTGGCAGTCGCGAACCGAGCAGTCTTCGGCGCCCTCGATATGAACGGCGCCGAGCCGGGCAATCGACCAGTCCCCTCGCAGCAGACGCTCGTACGGCTCCATGAAGATGCGCTGCGTGTGCCGAAGACGCAGTCCGCGAAAGTGCAGGTTGCGGACGGGCTCGTCCGCCGTACCGCGAATCAGAACAAGCTCCTTGAGCCCCGCGCCGATGACCTGCGCCTGCGCCAGCTTGACGCCGGGCTCAGGAATCAGATATAGCGTCTTCGTGCGCGCATCGAAGTACCACTCGCCCGGAGCGTCCAGCTCTTCGAACAGATTCTCCACGAACAGATAGTCTTTGTGGTAGCCCCCTCGAAAGACGGGGTCGAAGCCGCCGCCGCGGTTCTCCTGCCAGCCACCTCTGAACTGAATCGTGCCGTCTGTGTCGACGCCCACAATCTCATAGTGCTTGCTGCCCCACATCGCCGAATGCAGGGCGTGCATGTATCCACCCTCGGGATGGGTCCAGGTCCTGGCCCGTTGGGGGCTGATGGCGTCGCCACGGGTGCCTCCGAAGAACTTCGCCTCGGAATCGTAGTTGGGGTACCGGGCCGGGTGCTGGCGCCGGCCGTTGACAAAGAGCTGGTCGATCTTCTCGATTCGGGCCGGGACCTTCGCCGAGACGATGCTGTCTCTGTACGGCCGCCAGTCCAGGTCCAGTTCGAATCCGCCGCTGATCACAACCTCTTCATCAGCCCAGGCGCAGTACTCGATGGTGGTCTCGCCGCCGGAGTCAGCAGAGGTGAAGACCACGGGCTCCTCCAAGTGGTAATTCCCACCTCGCAGGAAGACCGTGATTTGCCCGACGTGCGCGCGGCGGGCCTGGCGTACGGCGTCCCTCGCTCGCGCCAGCGACGCAAAAGGCTTCTCCAGCGAGCCATTCCCGGCATCGCTGCCGTCGGGAGCCATGTAGAACACCACTGCATCGCGGGCCGTGGCTGAAGAAACCATGGCCAACAAGAGCAAGCACGACAAACCTGCGTAATGCATCATATTCGTCCTTTATAACATCACCGATGCGATGAACACGTGACCCTATTTGACAAGGAATCCAGCCGGAATGCCATCTCGTAGGGGCGAATAATCATTCGCCCCTGCGCGGGCGATCCGCCGGCTGTCGTTGATCGCGAGGGCTGGATGCGCCATAATGGGACGGAACCGACGGCATGGTAATCGATAGAAGGAGTTCGGCACGATGACGTATGATCCACTGACCCGCCGCGAGTTTCTTCGAGCCACCGGATGCATAGCGGCTGTGGGGATCCTTGGTGGCAGCCTCAATCCCGGCGCGCCGGGATTGGGGATGGCCCAGAGTCCTGCTGGCTTCGGGCAAAAACTCCCGAATATCGTCGTGATCCTCGCCGACGATCTCGGCTACGGCGACGTACGGGCGAATCATGATTCGCCCCTACCGTACGATGGGCAATCGAAGATCCCTACGCCGTGCGTGGATCGGCTGGCGGGCGAGGGAATTCGCTTCACCGATGCCCACACACCCTCGGCGGTTTGCACTCCCACCCGCTACGGCCTGCTGACCGGTCACTATTGCTGGCGGTCCCGGCTTAAGAGCGGCGTTTTGGGTGGCTACAGCGAACCGCTGATCGAGACAGACCGCCTGACCATCGCGTCTATGCTCAAACGTCGCGGCTACCGCACCGGCTGCATCGGCAAGTGGCATCTCGGCCTCGGCTGGGTCACGAAGGATGGGGGCGCCGCCAAAGCCGACAACGTCGATTGGAGCGTGCCGGTGACGCACGGGCCGCAATCGCTGGGCTTCGATTACAGTTACATCATCCCGGCATCCCTGGACATGGATCCCTACTGCTGGCTGGAGAACGGCCGCACTGTCGAGGCGCCGACCAACCGCACGCCGGGCAGCAAGCGTCGCTGGGACGGGGGCGGGGGCTTCTGGCGGGCCGGACCGATCGCTCCTTCGTTTGATTTCACGGACGTCCTGCCCACGATTACGAGCAAGGCCGTCGACTTCGTGAAGCGGCAGGACAGGAACGACCCGTTCTTCCTCTACGTCCCGCTGACGGCGCCCCACACACCCTGGATGCCCACGGATGAGTTCCGCGGCAAGACCGAGGTCGATTGGTATGGCGATTTCGTCACACAGGTCGATGCGTCGATCGGGCGGATCGTCAAGACCCTCGACGACGCCGGCTTTGGCGACGAGACGCTGCTGATCGTCACATCCGACAATGGCTCGCACTGGCCCACCGAGCAGATCGAGAAGTTCGGCCACCGCGCCAACGGAAGTTGGCGAGGGCAGAAGGCGGATATCCACGAGGGAGGCCATCGGGTCCCGTTCGTGTGCCGCTGGCCGGGACGCATCGAACCCGGCTCGCGCAGCGACCAGACGATCTGCCTGACCGATCTGATGGCGACGTGTGCTGTCGTTGCAGGTGCCACGTTCCCATCCGACGCAGGGCCCGACAGTTGCAGCATTCTGCCCGCCATGCTTGACCCCAAGCATACCGAACCGATCCGCGAGGCGGTGGTCCATCACTCCGCACAGGGAATGTTCGCCATCCGCCAAGGTCCGTGGAAGCTGATCGACGGCCTCGGCTCGGGTGGCTTCACCGCTCCGCCGAAGATCGAGCCCGAGCCGGGCGGGCCAAAGGGACAGCTCTACAACCTCGACGACGATCCCGGCGAACAGACCAACCTCTGGTCCGAGCGACCGGAGATCGTGACACGTCTGACCGCCCTGCTCGAACGCTACAAGCAGCAGGGTCACAGCCGACCCACAACGCTGGAGATACGCACATGAACCGACGTGACTTCATCAAGGCGATCGGCCTGACCTGTGCAGGCCTGCCCGTATCAGCCCGTCAATGTCTCTTAGCCGGCACGAGCAGCGCGTCCGAGCGCAGACGACCCAACTTCGTCGTCATCTTCTGTGACGACCTGGGCTATGGCGACCTGGCCTGCTTCGGCCATCCGACGATTCGCACGCCAAACCTGGACCGCATGGCGGCCGAGGGCCAGAGGTGGACGAGCTTCTACGCCGGCGCCTCGGTTTGCACGCCCAGCCGGGCGGCGCTGTTGACCGGCCGGCTGCCGATCCGCAGCGGC
The DNA here is from genome assembly GCA_964575615.1 of uncultured Pirellulales bacterium. Lineage (GTDB taxonomy): Bacteria > Planctomycetota > Phycisphaerae > Sedimentisphaerales > Anaerobacaceae > Anaerobaca. Next base: position 20,809 of record CAZNSM010000065.1, read on the forward strand.
ATGTGCAGCAACGTGCGGCGGGTGCTCTTCCCCGACTCGGCTGGCGGACTGCCCCAGAGCGAAGTCACCATCGCACGGGCGCTGAAACCCCAGGGCTATACGACCGCGTGTATCGGTAAGTGGCACCTAGGCCACCTGCCCCAGTACCTGCCCACGCGCCACGGATTCGATTCGTACTTCGGGATTCCGTACAGCAACGATATGGACCGCGTCGGAGGCGAAGGCCGCCAGGCATTCTGGGACCCGAAGGTCGAGTACTGGAACGTGCCGCTGATGCGGAACGAAGAGATCGTCGAGCGACCGGCCGATCAGAACACACTGATCCGACGCTACAGCGACGAGGCCGTGCGCTACATCGAACAGAAGCGGGATGAGCCGTTCTTCCTGTACCTGGCGCACAATCTACCGCACGTGCCGCTGTTCTGCTCCGACGAATTCCGGGGCACGAGCCTTCGCGGCCTGTATGGCGATGTCGTCGAGGAGATCGACGCGGGCGTCGGGCGCATCCTCGACACACTCAAGAAGCACCATCTCGACGAGAACACCTTTGTCGTCTTCACCTCGGACAACGGTCCCTGGCTGACCTTTAATGAGCATGGCGGCTCGGCCGGCCTGCTGCGCGAGGGCAAGGGTTGCACCTATGAAGGCGGGATGCGCGAGCCGACGATCTTCCGGTGGCCCGGCCGGATCGAGCCCGGCGTGGTTCGTGACATTGGCGCGACGATGGACCTCTATACAACGATCCTCAAGCTGGCGGGCGCCGAGGTGCCGTCCGACCGCGTCGTCGATGGGCTCGACCTTACGCCCGCCCTGTTCGGTACCGGTCCCAGCCCCCGCCAGACGATGTTCTATTATCGCGGAACCGAGCTGTTCGCGGTGCGCAAAGGGCCGTATAAGGCCCATTTCATCACGCAATCGGGTTACGGAAGCGACAAGCCGGTCCGGCACGACCCGCCCGTACTCTACCATCTTGAACACGACCCGTCCGAGAAGTACGACGTCGCCAAGGACCATCCGGTCGTCGGCGCCGACATCGTGAAGGAGGTGGAAAAGCACCGCGCCACCCTCAGCCCTGTCGAAGACCAGCTCGCCAAACGCATCCCGCAAGGTTGATCGGAACAAGACCGTGCTCGCTATCGTCGGTGTGGGTTGCCAAAGGGGGCGGGGGGCGGTATGATGGGCCGGATGTCGAAGAAGGAAAAGAAGGGGTTTGACAGTCCGGCGGCGTTCAACAAGAAGGCGTACCGCGACTTCGAGCTGGTCGAGAAGTTCGAGGCCGGGCTCCAGTTACGCGGCAGCGAGGTCAAGTCGCTGCGCGGGGCCGCCGCCGACCTGAGCGGGTCCTACGCCCGCTTCGAACAGGGCGAATGCTGGCTCATCGGAGCCAAGATCGCCCCCTATGCGATGGCCCGCGAAGGCGGTCACGACCCCGTGCGAAAACGCAAGGTGCTGCTGCACAAGACCGAGCTGCACCGTATCTCGGTCAAGCTCGAACAGCGCGGCTTCACGCTGGTGCCCCTTCGGCTGTACTTCAGCAGTCGAGGTTTGGCCAAGGTCGAGCTGGCCCTGGCCCACGGCAAACGCCAGTATGACAAGCGGGCCACCATCGCCGAACGCGGCCAGAAACGCGATCTCGATCGTGACATGAAGAAATACCGAAAACGATAAGACGAGGACCGATAGGGTACTGAGGAGGCGGACCATGAAGGCTGGGACCAGTTTGCCGAAGAACGAGAAAAGAGAACACGCGGAAAGCCTGTTTGCTGATGTAGGCTTCAAAAGATCCACGCGTAAGGCCATTGCTTTTGGATGGTATGGTGGGAAATACAGCCATTTGGACTGGCTTCTTCCTCTTCTGCCGGAATGTCATCATTACTGTGAACCCTTCGGGGGCTCGGCGGCAGTGCTGCTCAATAGGCAGCCGTCCCCGGTTGAAACCTATAACGACATAGACGGCGAGGTCGTTAATTTTTTCCGCGTGCTGAGAGATAGCAGAGACGAACTGCTTTACCAGATCGGTATGACGCCATTCTCGCGGGAGGAATTCCTCGGAGCCATTGAAACAAATGGCAATGGACAGCATCTTTCGGACATCGAGCGCGCCCGCCGTTTCTTCATTCGAGCACGCCAAGTCCGGACGGGCTTGGCTCAGACGGCTTCAATCGGGCGATGGGCTAATTGTCTGAATACGAGTCGAGCGGGCATGGCGGGTGCCGTCTCCCGCTGGCTGGGCAGTGTCGAAGGTCTGGAATACATCGCCACCCGACTCTTACGGGTCCAAGTCGAGAACGACACAGCCATCAACATCCTAAAACGCTACGATAGTTCGAGGACCCTGTTCTACTGCGATCCGCCCTACCCCCATCAATCAAGAGGGGATTCCAAAGCCTACTCGTTTGAAATGACTGACGCTGAACACATAGAACTAAGGCGGGTTCTGCAGAGTGTGAAGGGCAGAGTGGCGATTTCCGGATATGACTGCGATTTGATGAGGCGCCTGTACAAGGACTGGCAGATGCACCGAGACCGACCCAAGAAGGCCATGTCCATCAAGAAAGAACGTCAAGAAGTGCTGTGGACCAACTACTGAGCAACCTATGACCGAACAAGAGACGACATTCGTTGAGCAGTGCAGGGAATTCCTCCAAACGCGCTGGACTGCCGTGAGTACTTCACTGGAGACCGAGCAATTCCATGACCAACCGCTCCCCAACGGGATGGCGCTGCGGAAGTCTATCGTGGCGTGCCTGACAAGCCCGACCAAGTCATACCATTATGTTCTACCGACGCAAATTCTGGCGAAGTGCGTCAAACCCTCCCTGGACTGTCGCTCTCTTCAGGCCAGCTACGATGGCAGGGGCGCATTCGATGCGCGTACGGTCGCCCACAAAGTGATTGTTCCTTTTGACCAGGCAAACCACCGCGTTCTTGGGGGCTCGCCCGAGCCCTACGTAAACAACCCCTTGAGGTGTCCTGGTGTCATCCCGATGTACCGCGATCAGCAGAAAAACAAGGCAGATTGGGATAGTCTTGCTGTCGTGCTCGATGCTGTTGAAGAAGCGAATCGCAGAGAGTTCACAAGGCAGGTGTTCGATCAGATTCTCGCTGAGATATATCGCCTGCTAAGTGGTGTTCAGGTGCTGTATCCCACTCCCAATCGAGTGAGTCTGGCGGAGACAACCAGGATCGTCCGCGAGTTCATCGCCGCCAAATCAGGCGGTGACAGGCCTGAGGCGGTGTGTACAGCCTTGTTCAGGGCGATTGCCTCTGAGTTCAAGCTGTTCGATGCCGTTTGCCGACAGAAGGTCAACGCAGCAGACATCGCATCGGGCATGGGCGCGGACATCGAATGCAAACTCACAGGTGAAATCGTTCTGCTGGTTGAGGTCAAAGACTGCGCCTTGACCCTCACGCAGATCGACGCAAAGGTGGACGCAGCAAGGGCCAAGAAGATATCGGAACTCCTATTTCTGGTCGAACACGGGATTGCTCATGCTGAGTGCCCACAGGTCGAAGAGAGGATCCAGAATGAGTTTGCCAGTGGTCAAAACGTATATATATCCAACTTCATAGATTTTTCGGCAGGTATATTCATTCTGTTGGGCGAGAAGGGGAGAGTGCATTTCCTGTCCCTAGTTGGGGAGGAGTTGGATAGAGGTGGTTCATCGATATCGCATAGACGCACATGGGCGCAGTTGCTGAAATCCCTTTGAAGGAACAAGACAGGATGGCAGACGACCAGAAATCCGAGAAGAAGCTCATCATCGACGAGGATTGGAAGAAGCAGGCGCAGCAGGAGAAGGAGATCCTGG
>CAZNSM010000066.1:0-24254 GCA_964575615.1 uncultured Pirellulales bacterium
GAAGGCGTGTGTCGAGCCGTCTGACCTGGGATGCGGATGGACCTCGAAGGCCCGCGGTGTCATCGGCTTGAGGGTTGACGACAGACTCATCGCCGACGTGACCGTTCGGAGGAGTGCCTGGATTCTCGCAATCGTTGGAAGAGGTGCCGTCGGAATTGTCATCGTCTTGAGGCAGGTGTACTTCTTCGCACATGGTGAACCTCACTTTCGAAAAAACGAGTGGATTGTGACAAAGGCCAGGGCCAGAAGGGCCACTGTGACGAGGAAACGGCCCTCCTCCGGTGAGTTGCGAAACGGCTCGAGCGTCAGGATGCCGCCGAAGTCCAGCGTCTCGAAGAACTCCACGATCTGTCGCGTGCGGGACAGAGCGAAGACGACGATCACCGCCACTGTGACTTTCTTGAAGCTGATCTGATTCATGCGTTCGTCCTCCTGCCCTGGTGCGCCCGCAGCAAGGCCCCGAGGAGATCGCAGCGGATGCTGGCCAGAAACTCATCGCCAAAACCGGCATTGCGAAGGGTGGCCCAGACGCGCTCTTTGACGTTGAAGTCGGAGCACAGAAACCGGATCTGCGAGAAGCCCTTGCCCTCGAGTTTGGCGGCAGTGGCGGCGATATTCGTGACTGTCCGGTGAATGACTTCGAATGTGTGACGGTGGCCGTCGTGTAGATGGGCGATCAGGTCCACTGTCGAGTTCGCGTCGCCCAGCGACACCTCGGTTTTCACCGATTTAACCAGGGGATAGGATTCGATCAACTTGGAGGCGAGAAGCACGAGGAACGAATGGATGTCCCAGGCGTTGCGTTTGTACGGGCATTCCATGCCCAACACCTGATAGAGTTGCTGCGTCGCCGCCAGTTCGCAAGACGGTTCGCTGTGATCCGGTGTCGCCGACGACTTGTCGGCCGGGCGGCTGGGTCCCTGAGAGGTCCGCTGGGCTTGGATCAGGTCCAGCAGATTCGTGTATGGCTCAGTCCTTAGTTCGCAGATGTCCTGATTCTCTGTAGAGGCGTGATCGACCGGGTCGGCGACCTCGGGAACGCGGCCATGCAGCGGCTGGGACCAAGCCGAGCCACCACACAGACCCAGAGCCTCTCGCTGACCCAGCGACGTCAACGCCTGACGCTGCGGTTCGGCCAGGCCCATCATCCGCGCCAGCAATTGCGTGTCGGCCGCATGATGAAGGCCGCCGACATTGACGATGGTGTGCATCAACGCACAAACGCCCGGATCGATGAGATGGGGAACCTGGCTGACGGCCGCGAAGCAGCGGCCGCTGGACCGCATCGTCGTGAGGATCGAACCGATGCTCGATAGCGCTCTGCCGGTCGCGCCCTCTCTGGCCCCGATGTAACGGCTGGCGTCGTCGATGATCAGGACGCTCTTGGGCTGCTGGGTCGGTGCTGCATGCCGCTCGGATTCCTGCAAGTACCAAAGCAAATAGAAGGCCAAAGACCTCGTCGCAAAATCGTCTGTGACCGATCGTGTGCCGAGGACCACATTGCGCCCGAAGAGGCGGGGCAGGCCGATGCCCTTACGGCACTTAAACAGATTGCCACTGCCGGAGAGGATGCGGGACAGACCGGTGACGACGGCGTCTTTATAGCCGGCCCGGCGCCAGCTCGACGCCCCCTTGACCAGGGGGATCGCGTCATAGAGATCCTGGAGGCATATTTCTGTGGAGCGGTTCGATTGGCTCATGTAGCGATTTCGCAGTTCGATGCAGATCTGGGCCGCTTGCTGAAGGATTTCGGTGCCGTAGATCACGCCGATGATTTCGCCGATCTGTGGGACGAGCGATGGAAGCCATGTTTCGTACGTCAGACCCGGCGGGGGCGAGAGGTCGATGCCGACATCGGAACGTTCGACATCGATGTAAAGCACAGCCAAATCGCTGGCCCAGTTCTTGAATTCAAGCTTTGGATCGACCAGGAACCAGGGGATTGGCGGATTGGCCGCATTGAGCTGCTTGCACAGGTGAATAATGAATCGGGTTTTGCCTGCGCCTTGGGGACCGGTAACGAGCAGGCCCCGCGGCAGAGCTGTCCACGGGACCTTCCAGGGCACGCCGTCCACTTGGTCGAGCAGGTGCAGGTCGCCGTCGGCCAGAAGCTGGGGCGGGGCCAGTGGGCGAAAGGCGTCGCCAGTGCGCATATCCTCGATGCGGTCGGCCTCCAGGACCATGCGCAACTGGTCACGGGCCCATTGGCGGTTGGAGTCACTGCACAGCGCCGCTTTCTCGATGAGCCACTGCACGTATGGGTCGTGGAGTTTCTCGCGACGCCGTAGTTCATTTTCCAAAGCCAGGAGTTCTTCGTCCGGCTCGAGGGATGTGAATCGATGCGACGGTTGCTCGAAGAGATAGCGTCGAGTTGACGGATCTTTGTTTTGGCCCATGGCAAAGTCCTCCCAGCGTGTGAATGCGTAACGGTTCAGCGAGTACACGGCCGCGGTCTGCCCCAGACAAGCCGGTCCGGTCGATGTACTGGATGGTCCCGTCCTCGGCGGTCACCTTCCTGGAATGCCGGGGGCAACACAAGTGGCCGGACGTAGTCATGCGGGCGCACTCGTTGCAGACGAGTGAGAGTCGCTCGGCCTGGAGCGGATCGAGTTCGCCCTTGTCGACAAGGGGCTGATAGTCACGAACACAGTAGGCGCAGACGCCGGCAATCTCTCGGCCACGGGTCCCCTCCTCGGCGCCGGCCTGAGCGGTCCCGTGATGACCGCAGCCGAGAACAAACCCGCCGTGGGCTTCAAGGCAGTGGATGACCTCACCATCGGCGCCCACATATCGGGTCTCCACGCGGCGCAGCTCGTTGAGAAGGCCGGCGATCGAACTGACCTCAACGTTTCGCTCGAGGGGTCGAACGGATGAGCCCGTGCCCGGCTGTGCTGACGCGACCGGCGGGGCCGGCTGGACGTTTGGAGTTGCCGCGTTCTTCGGCGAACGCCGAAATAGATAGTCCAAGAAGCTCATAACCATGACTCGCTGAAGAACGCCAGCCAGAGGAACTGCGCCAGACGAAATGCGCAGAACAGGACCATATATGTCGCAAGACTGGCGACAGTCATGCCCATGATCAAGATGAGCATGCAGATGATGGCTTTGACGAACGACTCAACTACCTCGAAGATCTTCTTGATCATTTCGATTGTCCCTTCAGCCAAGTCCCATCTCTGACACGCTGACATTTACCGAGAGCGGGCTTCTATATTGTTCCACATGGCAGTTGTAGCCTATGCCTCCGACTCCATCGTGACCACCTCGTGACTTAGGCGTGACTTTTCAGATTCTTTTTGTGCCTGATCAGCAGGTGTCGCAATTGCGGGTTCAGCACATAGGCCCGCGCATTGTTGCTTCGGGACGATTCCCATGCGGGGACGGACCGGATATATGGATTGCGATTGCCGCCGCCTCCGAGGGCCTTGCGGAGTATGCTGATGGTCTTAGTGAAGGCTGCTGGTTCAGCCGCCTTCTTCGTGTCACCGAGGAGGCGATCCACATTATCTGTGCATACCGGAACCCCGAAGTGTTCGATCATGAAGGCGAGAATCCTGATTCGGTAGGGGCCGATTCCACTCAGGTCAGACGGCCCCAGCGGGCTCTGCTGCTCGGGGTGTTTTTCGGTACTTGAGAGTCGAGCGTGTCGTGTCGAGGACGAGATCGTATCCGTCCTCGTTCAGGTTGAGGGCTTCGCCATCAGAAAGACGACGACCGTTAACGATGGCGACATGAACTGACGAGGCGGGTGAATAGGTGGCAGCGGTGGGCCCGCCGCCCCCGATCCGGAGGTATCGGCCCGGCTGCACCGACGTCGGTTCACACCGGCTTACAAGGCCCGCATCGTCGAAGAGGCACAACGATGCACCGGCCCCGGCGAGATTGGCGCCCTGCTGCGCCGAGAAGGCCTCTATTCCTCGGCCCTGCCCCAGTGGCGACGGCAATACCAGGCCGGTGCCCTCCAGGGCCTCCAGGACGATAAACGCGGCCACAAACGCACACGCGACCCCAGGGACCAGGAACTCGAACACCTGCGGCGTGAGGTCGAGCGATTGAGCCGGAAGCTGGGCCAAGCCGAGCTGATCATTGACATTCAAGAAAAAGTTGCGGCCATGCTGGGCCACCCGATCGAGACGCCACCGAACAGCGAGGCCACCTCATGAGCCTGATCGAACAGCATCGTCAGCAACTCGGCACTTTGTCACTGTGTCAGGCCCTGGAGGTCCCCAGAGCGTCGTTCTATCGGCAACGCGCCAGAAAGACTCCTACCGCCTTGGCCGGGACACGCAGACGCCCCGAACACGCCTTGAGCGACGGGGAGCGGCAAACCGTATTGGCCACGCTCCATGAACCGCGTTTTGTGGATCTGGCCCCGGCGCAGGTCTGCGCCCGCCTGCTCGAAGAGGGGCAGTATCTTTGTTCGATCCGAACCATGTACCGCCTCCTGGAGGCCCACCAGGAGGTACGAGAGCGGCGGGCCGCGGCGTCTCGGGTCGTGTACACCCAACCCGAGTTGCTGGCCACCCGGCCCAATGAGGTCTGGTCCTGGGACATTACCAAGCTCAAGGGGCCGGCCAAGTGGACCTACTACTACCTGTACGTCATCCTGGACATCTTCAGCCGCTACGTCGTCGGCTGGATGATCGCCCTGCGAGAATCCTCGACGCTGGCCCAACGCTTGATCGCCGAAAGTTGCCGCAAGCAACAGATCGTCGAAGGCCAACTGACACTGCGCCGACCGGGGCTCCTCCATGAAGTCCAAGGGCGTCGCCGAGTTGCTGGCGGACCTCGGCGTCACCAAGACCCATAGCCGTCCCCACGTCTCCAATGACAACCCCTTCTCGGAAAGTCAGTTCAAGACCATGAAGTATCGTCCGGAGTTTCCCGAGCGGTTCGGCTCGGTCCAGGATGCCCGGGCCTTCGGCGGTACCTTCTTCCCCTGGTACAACCACGAGCATCGCCACTGTGGTCTGGCCCTCTATACGCCCGCCGACGTCCATTACGGCCGCGTCCGACAGCTCCACCAACAGCGTCAGGCCGCCTTGGACGACGCCTGCCGGCGGCATCCCAACCGATTCGTACGAAAAGCACCGCAAGCGGCCCTGCCCCCGCCGGCCGTCTGGATCAATCCACCCAAGAGCCCGGAAAACCAGGCCATGAATTAGAGCTTAATTCCAAAAAGGAACTGTCTCATCCGACTTGACAACTACCGAGTTCTTCATCGCGCCTCGAAGTCGCCTTCTTGCACGAAGTCGTGGACTACCCCGACAGCGGAGTCGCAGCTTGCTATCAGCGTCTGGGCCTGTCAGCAAGACAGGGTCACAAACTCAAGACCAAGCTCCTAGAGCAAGGTATGATCCAAGAACAACTGGAGATCACGCACGCCGGCCGCCGGATGACGGTGCGCCTCACCGAAAAGGCCGAACAGATCCTGGCAGACGCGTAAAAGGGGGGTATAGCCTCCGATATGTGTCCATCAAATGATTGCATGAACAGGTTCGTACAAGCAAAGAGTAGGGAGAGTTTACGCGTCAAGTCGATCGATATGCCCCATCGCTCTGCTAAGCGTCATTGGGTAAAACACACCCACGACTACGACGATTGCTTTCGCTGGATTGTGCCCATATGAGACGCGGCCCCTTTATAAGCTCTTCCCACCACTTTCAAATGACGGCAGTTCTCATGCGGATGGATGAGGGTTCTGAGATCGGCTCCGACGCGTAAACTCTCCACATAGTCTTCATGGCCATGTGCCGCCAGAGTCCAGTACCGTGGCCGATTGGCGTACGGTGCTAAGGCTGGATTCTCGGGCAGAAATGCCGATCTTATGTATATCGGCTTCAATGCCCGGTGCCCACCGGCAGCGTCATGTCCGGACACTGCGGCTCGGTTGTTCTCCGGTAGGGGCATCCGGACAACCAGTCCTCTCCCCCGGTTTGTAAGTGGTTGCCACAAAACGATTAACGATTGTCATTACAGGACTTATGATGCAGGCCGAAGCGGAGCCGAAACCGCGCCGAAGTGGAAACGAATCCCCTTGTGGCGCGCCTGTTGCGCATTTCGTGGCTTGGGTTGGTCCATATGACTGATTGTCCTGAGAACGTCGCATATTGCTTATCACCTTTGACATGGCGGTTTCTTCAGGTCCATGGCTCTGAGGGCCCTGGTTGCCGGCGCCGCCGCCCCAGGGAGAATGGGCCGCTAGGCGGCCAAGCGGATGACTGCCTTGGCCTGGCGGGATTTCTTCGCCACTCTTGTCGACCGGGTCCGCTCCCATTATCCTCCTGCGAGGCAGATCCGCCTGCCGGGGGCAGGACATTAGCCCTGGATCGAAAACCCGCGGGAGTCTCGCCGGGAGTTGTGCCAATTCTTTGCTTGCGACATTGAACCGGGATAGAATGCCGGCCGTACTCTGAAGCTGGCCGATTGTTGAACGCCGGCTTCCTCGAAAGGGTGGAGGGAACCTGTGAGGTCGCCTGTGTGCCGCGTCGGCGCCCCCCTCGTGAGGCGGTCCTTTTGGCTTGGTCGCCCTGATTGATGGCTATCATGTGAGTTCATGATGAGTTCTGATGTTGTTTAGATTTGCCGTTTTGCCGTACGCAAATGCGTTGCCCCTCGTGCATTGCATACCCCGGGTCTGCCCCGAGGCCGAGTTGGTGTACCGCACTCCGCGCCAGGCTATAGAAGCATTGCTGACGAACCGTGTCGATGCCGCGCTCGTGCCCCTCATCGATCATTTCCGCAATCCGGACGTGTCCACCGTGACGGACTTGGGGATTTGCGCCGATGGTGACGTTACCAGTGTCCTGCTGCAGTGCCGGCGTCCCCTCCGGGAGGTCCGAACGGTCCGACCGGATCCGGAATCGAGGACCTCAAACGTTTTGGTGCAAATCCTCCTGGCGGACCATTTTCACGTCTCCCCGGAGATATTAACGGCACCGGAAGGACCTGCTGCGGATGCCTGCGTCTGCATCGGCGACCGCGCGCTGACCGGTCCGCCGGCCCTGGAGACCTACGATCTTGCGGGCGAGTGGAAGAAAATGACCGGCCTGCCTTTCGTCTTCGCCGCGTGGCTGGTCCGCCGCTCCTGCCCAAACGTCGAGGAGATGTCGGGCGTGCTCCATGCCGCCAAGGAGGTCGGCTGTCGGTCGCTCACATCGCTGGCCCGGCTGGCCGCAGCGCGTCTGAACCTCTCGGAGGACCGTTGCCGCGACTACCTGGGACGCTGCCTGCATTATGACCTCGGCCCACGCGAGCATCAGGCGATCGATCTGTTTCGTCGGCTGGCGGCGACGGTTCCGTGTCCGGACATGAACCAGGCGTGCCTCGCAGTTTCGCTTGAAGGCCCCAGGTGAGGATCATCCCTTGCGATTGGAGTTGACATGCTGCGACAGTTGAGTGAACGGGTGTCACCGGAAGAGGCGCTGCGGTTGCTGAAGGAAGCCGACACGGCCGCGTTGATGATGCGAGCCGACCGGGTCCGCCGGCGCGTGCATGACCGGAACGTCTACTACGTGCACAGTCTGAACCTGAATCCCACAAACGTCTGCGAGAACCAGTGCGGGCTCTGCGCGTTCTGGCGTGAGAATCAGGCGCAGGGGGCTTATGTGCTCACGATCCCGCAGGTTAGGGAGAGACTGGAACACGCCCGGTCCTGGCAGCTCACCGACGTGCACGTCGTCGGCGGGCTGAATCCGCAACTGGACCTCAATTACTATGTGGACCTGTTCCGGACCGTCCGGGGCGTGCTGCCCGGCGCGACCCTCCAGGCACTGACCGCGGTCGAGATCCACTGGCTGTCGACACGATCAGGCAGGCCGGTGGCCGACGTATTGACCGCGCTGAAAGCGGCCGGACTGGACGCCGTCCCAGGCGGCGGCGCGGAGATCTTCGCCAGGCGCGTGCGAGACCGGATCTGTCCTAAGAAGATCTCCGCGGAGCAATGGCTCGACGTCCATCGCACCGCTCACTCGCTGGGCATCCCGAGCAACGCGACCATGCTCTTCGGGCACGTCGAGACCGCAGAAGAAATCGTGGACCATCTCCGGCGACTTCGGGACCTGCAGGACCAGACGGGTGGATTCCTGGCGTTCTGCCCACTTCCCTTCCATACAGCCGGCACCAAGATCGGCGTCACGCGCGGACCCGGCGGGCATGCCATCGCCAGAATTGTGGCTCTGGCCCGCATCTTTCTGGACAACTTCCCGCATATCCGAGTCCTGGCGAACTTCCTCGACCGTAAACTCCTGCAGGTCCTGCTCCACGGCGGGGCCGACGACGCGGGAGGCACGAGCATCGACGAGAGAATCGCCCGCTCGGCAGGGGCGTCTGACGATTCCATCTTCCGTTCTGTGGATGAGATGGGAACATTCATCCGAGGACTGGGTTTTCACCCGGTGTTCACCAGCAGCACGTACGGCTCCCACGCATCCCGCCCGTTCACACCGGCGATCCGGTTGAATGACGCATCGTGGCGGGAGGCATTGGACAAGGCCCGCGAGGGCCTTCGTTTGACTGCCGACGAAGCGATTCGGCTCCACGACGCGGCGCCGTTCCAGGAACTGGGCCGTGCCGCTCACGCACGACGCCGGTACGTGGTCGGGACCGACCGTTCCACGTTCATCATCGATCGGAACATCAGTTTCACCAACGTGTGTACAGTGGGCTGCCGATTCTGCGCCTATCACAAGCCCCAAGGCGATCCCGAGGCCTTCGCGATGACGATTCCGGAGATCGTGCAGCGCGTGGTGGAGGCTGTGTCCCGGGGGGCGACCCAGATCATGCTCCAGGGCGGGCTGAATCCGGCGCTCGATCTGTCCTGGTATGAACAAATGCTCCGGGCGATCAAGAACTGCGTGCCTGGGGTCTGGCTGCATTCGCTCTCGCCCGCCGAGGTGTTGTGGCTGGCCCGCCGGGCAGAGTTGACGCTCAAGGACACTCTGCTCCGACTGCGGGAAGCCGGTTTGGATTCCCTGCCAGGCGGAGGGGCCGAGATCCTGGTGGACCGCGTTCGGCAGAAGGTCAGTCCCGCCAAGATCACGACGCCCGAGTGGCTCCAGGTCATGGAAACCGCCCATGACATCGGCATGTCCACAACGGCCACCATGGTCTACGGCCTGGGCGAAGCGACCGCCGAACGAGTCCAACATCTGTTGTGCATCCGCAACCTCCAGGATCGCACCGGCGGCTTCCGGGCCTTTATCCCGTGGAGTTTCCAGTCCAATCACACGCGGCTTTCCGAGCCGCCGCAGACCGGAGTAGATTACCTTCGCATGGTGGCCCTGTCCCGACTGGTCCTCGACAACATCGACCACATTCAGGCTGGGTGGGTCACCGAGGGGCCTTGCCTGGCACAGATTGCTCTGACCTTCGGAGCCGACGACTTTGGTGGTGTTCTGATGGAGGAAAGCGTGGTCAAGGCGACCGGCATCCGCCACGCGGTGACTGCCGAGCAGGTTGTCGCGTTGATCCGCGAGACCGGAATGGCGCCGGCTCAGCGCAACACCGAGTATAAGATCGTGCGTACATTCGACGAACCCGAGGTCTCTGTGAGCGAGATGACGCGGCATGTCGCAACGTGACACAATCCTGATCACCGGCGCGACAGGCTCGATCGGCAGTTGGATGGCCCGGAGGCTGCTGGAAAGCGGCCGGTCGGTCGTCGCCTTGACACGCGAGGATGCGTCTGGCGCGGCAAGAACCAGGGTCCTGGAGGCCCTGCGCATTGCAGGAGCCGGCGACTGCGGGGCCTGCGTCGACGTCGTGCCGGGCGATATCTGCGACGATCGGATGGTGGAGGCGGCCGTCCGTTCCTGCCGGGACGTATCCTACGTCGTGCACTGCGCGGGGGCGTTGGAATTCCGCGAGGAATTCGCAGAACTCGACCAGCGGGTGAACGTGCACGGCACGGCGAACCTGCTCCGGCTGGCCGAGGCGTTGCACGTTCCCTTCTGCCACTTCAGCACCGCCTATATCGCCGGGCGCCGGCAGGGACGCGTGCTGGAGAGCGAGATCGACGTCGGGCAGGAATTCAACAACCCTTACGAATCGTCGAAATGCCGGGCCGAACTGCTCGTCCGTGATTGGTCGCGGCAGACCGGCCTCGCGGCGTTCATCTTCAGGCCGAGCGTCGTGGTCGGCGACTCCCGGGAGGGCCGCATCGTGAACTTCGACGGCCTGTACCATTTCATGCGGCTGCTCGACGGGATGGCCGGGCTGAACGTGGAACGCCAGTTCCGCGTCCTGGGCAATCCCGCGGCCACGAAGAACATCGTGCCGGTGGATTACGTGGTTCGCGTCGCCTCCCATATTCTGGACGCGGGTCTTCCCGGCACGTATCACATCACGAATCCTCGCCCTCCGCAGCTCGCTGCGCTGTGCGATATTCTTGCAGAGGTGTTTGCCGTCCGCGGGGCGAAGCTCGTGACCGAAGAGGAGTTCCAGAACCCCAGGCCGAATCGGTTCGAGTCGATGTATCAGAAACTCGCCTCGACCTACGCTCCCTATCTGGCGGCCGAACCGGTTTTCGACCGAATGAACACGGACGCTGTCACGAGCAGCGCGGGCTTTGCACTGGCCGAGTTGGACGCCGTATTCTTTCGGCGGCTCGTGGACTACGCCCGGACGGTGAAATGGGGCAAGGCGGAACGACCTGCCGCTGCTGCAACCGGAACAGAGCGATTTGTCGAACGGTATTTTGACGAGTTCCTCGCTGAGAAGATGCACAAGCAATTGCTGCCCAATCTCCGAAGGCTATCTGCCAATTGCCGAATCGTTGTGGAGGACATCCCGGGACGATCCTGGTCATTGAGCATCGACCGGGGCTGCCTCGTTCAGATCTCGGAGAATGGGCTGCCGGTTGAGTGCACGTTTTTGCTGCACAGCGATGTGTTTTCGGCGATTGTTGCAGGCCGGCTCTCGCCCCAGGCGGCGTTCTTCAGCAAGAAGATCAGTATCGAAGGCAACATGGAAACCGGCCTGAGGCTGGCGACAGTGCTCGCAACGTTCTTTCGGAAGTGGCCTTACGAATGAGAACCACCCTGACAGAGCGACTGGCGGGATTCCTGGTGGACAACGGACGTTGGCTGGCCGTGCTGTGTCTGTGCAGCGTCGCGTTGCCCGCGTGGTGGTTGCGAAACGCCCAAGTTGACAATTCCATTGAGGTGTGGATCGGCACCAACAGCGAAGCGTACCGGGTGTATCAGCAGTTCGTCGAGACCTACGGCAACGAGGAGTTCATTGCGATTGCCGCCCAGGTCGAAGACCCTCTTTCCGCGGAGGTCCTGGACTGGCAGCGAGAGCTTGCCGCCCGTCTCCAGCGGATCAAGGAAGTCGATGGCGTGCTGACCATCGCCGATGCGGCCACGCTGATTGCCCCAGACGATCCCGGCAGAAGGGACCGGCTGCTAAGAAATCCGTTGTTCCATAATCTACTGCTCGGTGAAGACGGCCGGACGTTCGGGATGATCGTCTGGCTGCGAACGCTTGACAGCCCCGCGGAGCGAAAGACCGCCGTGGAGCGGATCGAGGCTGTGGTGGCCGAGATGGCTACCACGACGATGGAAGTCCACCTGGCCGGCACTCCGCTGATGAACGTCGCCCTCGACCGAGGCTCTCGGAATGCCTCGCAGCGTTTTCTGCCGGTGGCCCTGGTCGTGTCGATTGCCGTTCTGGGCTTCGTGCTCCGACGCATCTCCGGCGTACTCGCCGTGATGGCCGCCGTCAGCGTCACCGTCGTCTGGACTGTCGGTCTGATGGTGCTGGCGGGCCGGACGTTCAATATGGTGACGGTCACACTGCCTTCACTACTGATCATTCTGTCCCTGTCGGGGGGCATCCACCTCGTCTCGCGTTTTCAGTCGATGTTGACCGGCCCCGAGAGCATGCAGAGGGCCCTGCAATTCACGCTCCGCGAAGTATTGCCCCCGGTCCTCGTGTCGAACCTCACCACCGCCGTGGGGTTCGGCTCCCTGATGATCTCCGATATGCGGCCAGTGGTCGACTTCGGCCAGTTCGCCGGCGTCGGCATGCTGCTGTCCTTCGTGTTCAACGCGGCGGTCGTGCCCGGCCTCCTGGTCTGGCTGCATGCCGGACGCGTCGTGCCCTCGCACGCCCGGACGCACTGGACCGCGGCAATCGGCCGGGCCATGGTGATCCGCAAGGGATGGTCGCTCTCCGTTGCGTTGGTTGTGTTGGGTCTGTCCCTGGTCCTGATGATGCGCGTCCGCGTGGAATCGAACGTTCTGAAATTCTTCCCGGAGGACTCGCGGGTCAGCCGTGACTACCGGTTCATCGCCGACCGTCTGACGGGCCTGTATACGATTGAATTTGACGCCTCGACCGCCACGGAGAATGGAAGCACGCTGCTCAAGGAGATCAGCGAGTTGGGCGATCGCTTGCTGGCCCGGCCGGACGTGGCGCAGGTGATCCACTACCGGAACGTGGCGACCAGTCTGAGGGAAATCTCACCGTCGCTGGCCGTGGCATCCGCGGATGCCACGCAGAACCCGTTGAAGCGGTTGGCTCGCAAGTACCGGCACACACAGGACGGCCGTATGTCGCTGCGGATGTCGATCCTTGTGCGAACGATGTCCAGTCGGGATTTCTATGCGCTCATGGACTACGTTGAAAAGGAAACGGGCGAGATCGTGCGCCACGCCAACGAGAGTGTGCTGACCGGCGTCGTTCCTCTGCTCAACGCGGCGCAGCATTCGCTTGTGGAGACTCAGGTACGGAGTTTCGCCCTGGCCGCGGGCGTGGTGCTTGTCCTGATCGGCCTGTTCCTGCGTTCCGCGCAGGCGACGGCCGCCGCCGTGCTGCCCAACTTCCTGCCGATCTTGGTTCTCTTCGCGATCATGGGGCTCCTTCGCATCCCGCTGGACGCCGCGACCATCATGATCGCGAGCGTCGCCATCGGTATCGCCGTCGACGACACCGTTCATTTCCTCGCCTGTTTCCGCCGGGAGAAACAAGCCGGACACGACAACTTGGCCGGCGTCGGCAGGACTTTTGAGAACGCCGGCCGGGCGATGACGTTCACCTCGGTGGTCTCGGCCGCCGGGTTTGTCATTCTCCTGCTGGCGGAATTCAAGCCGATTCAGTACTTCGGCCTGCTGGCCGGGATCACCATGGCGACCGCCTGGGCGGGGGACGTGTTCCTCCTGCCCGCCTGCGCCGCCTTTCTCCGCCTATGGGATCGACCGGAGCGAACCGCATGAGCACGATGAACGAGCGATTGAAGCGAATCCTTTGCATTCATTTCGACAGACAACAGGGAACGCCGTACTGGCTCGAACGCCAGGAACAACTCGGCCTCGATGTATGCCGGCGCGTGCAGACCGTCGAGGATCTCGCCGTTCTCGGTCCTATGGACGAAACGGCGTTGGCCCGCCGGCCGATTGAGGATTTCATTCCGCGGGCGTTCAGTGACTGCCGCGACTACCTGCTTGGCGAGACGGCCGGGACGCTCGGCCGCCCTAAGACGGCGGTGCACCGGGCCGACGAATTCGAGACGGCCTTCATCACGCCTTTCATCAAGGCGGCGGATCGCGTGAACTTCCCGCGAGACTGCCACTGGCTGTTCGTGGGGCCCACCGGCCCACACATCATCGGTCGGGCCGCCCGCCGGTGCGCCCAGGCCCTCGGGACCGGCGACGCCTTCACCGTGGACTTTGATCCGCGTTGGGCCAAGAAACTGGCCGCGGGCAGTTTCGCCGCCCAGCGGTACCTGAATCACATCGAGGAGCAGGCCCTGGGCGTGCTGGAGATGCAGAACATCGGCGTGCTTTTCGCCACGCCCGCCGTGCTGACCGGTCTGGCGGAGAAGACAAGCCCGGGCAAGCGCAAGGCCATCCGCGGAATCCACCTGGGCGGCATGCACGCCTCCGCCGAATTCATGGACAAGATGAGCGAGCAGTTCCCCAACGCCGTGATCCTGTCGGGCTACGGGAACACGCTCTTCGGCATGATCCCGCAGTTGCAGTATGCCCGCGAGACCGGCTTCGACTACTATCCGCACGGCGAGCGGCTGGTTGTCAGACTGGTTCCGTTGTGCGAAGAGGGCGACGCGCCGGACCTGCCGGCCCGCGTCGAGTACGACCGGCGCGGGCAGGTCATGGTGCATCGACTCGACGAGATGCAGTTGCTGGTAAACGTCCTGGAGCGGGACACGGCCGTGCGGATTGGGCCGAACACGGAGGCGGCGGCCGACGGATTCGTTCAGGACGGCCTGCGCGACCCCCGGCCCATCGTCAGCGAAACGACCAAGCCGGTCATGGGATTATATTGATGCCTGAACTCATCGTCGAAGAACGGATCACCTTTGCGAGCGGCCCGCTCCGGCTGGCCGGCGTGCTCGCGTATCCCGAGGAGACGGCGCCCGAGCGGGCGGTGCTGCTGTGCTCGCCGCATCCGCATTTCGCCGGCGACATGAACAACAACGTAGTCTCCGCCGTGGCCCGGCGTCTGGCGGCCCATGGCGTCGTGCTGCGATTCGACTATCGCGGCGTCGGCGACAGTGAGATTGCCCTGGACCCGGACGAATCGCCCTTCGACTACTGGGCCGAGGTGGAGGAGACGAAAGACTATACCGAAGCGGTCATGGACGTGGCGTCCGCCGCCCAGATCCTGCTCGAAGCTGTGGGCTCATTGGACATCGAGTTTTCCGTGGTCGGCTACTCTTTCGGCGCGGCCACGGGCATGCTTTTCGCCCAGGGGGACGACCGGGTCCGCCGGATGGTAGGAATCGCGCCGCCGCTGGGCAGGGTGTCATTCGAGTTTCTCGCCGGCTGTGGCAAGCCGAGCCTGCACCTGGTGGGCAAGAAGGATTTTCTCTACCGCGAAGACAAGGTCGGGGAATTCCGCCGTTTGACTCAACCTGCCGGTCGGGTGGTGGTTCTGGAAGAGGGCGACCATTTCTTCCGGGGAGACGAGGATCGGCTCGCTCAGGAGGTCGAGGCCTTCCTGCGCGAGCCATGCGTAGCATTGTGACAAAGGAACGCAATATGAGTCTGGATCGCAAACCGGAAATCCTGGCGCCCGCCGGCACGTTGGAGGCGGTGCCGCAGGTCATCGAAGCCGGCGCTGACGCCGTCTACGTGGGCGGCAAGGGTCTGAACATGAGGCAGCATCGGGCCAGCTACAATCTGACAGAGCCGCAGATCGCAGAGGCGATCGAGTTCGTTCACAGCAAAGGCAAGCGACTGTACTTCACTCTCAATAGCCTGATCCTCGATTCCCAGATCGGCCAGTTGCGGAGCACTCTGTCTATGCTCGGCCGCGTGACCCCTGACGCGATTATCGTCCAGGACTTGGCCGTGGCCAGTCTCGCCCGCGAGATCTGCGTGCAGATTCCGCTCCACGCCAGCACGATGATGAACGTCCACAACGCCGAGACCGCCCTGGCGCTGAAGATGATGGGGTTCGCGAGGATCATCCCTTCACGGGACATTCCGCTCCACGAGATCCGCCGCATCCACGAGCAGTCAGGGCTCGAAATGGAGTGCTTCGTGCATGGCGACATGTGCATCTCCCAGAGTTCCCAATGCTATCTTAGCGGGATTCTGTTCGGCGACAGCGCCAACTGCGGGCGCTGCATGAAGCCGTGCCGGTGGCAGTGGCAGCTCGTGACCACGCGGGGCGACGCCGAACTGCCGCCACAGGGTCAGGGCTATCTGCTGGCCCGCAAGGACCTGTGTCTGCTGTCGCACATCCCCGCCCTGGCGCAGAACGAGATCGCGGCCCTGAAGATCGAGGGCCGAATGCGGTCGGCGGAATTCCTGGCTCCCCTGGTGGCATTATACCGCAAGGCGGTGGATGCCTACTTTGACGATCCGGCCACCTACGCCACCAGCGCGGCCAACATGCAGCAGATCTTCGCGCAACGCGTCCGCGAGATGACGACCGCCCACAGCTTCTCCAACCCCGGCAGCGATGGCGTCGAGATCTCTGGAAAGCGCGAGCCTCGCTTCTTCAGCCATGCGGCGCCGGCGCCCGGCGTGACAACCGGACACAACGGCTCCGCCAAACCGATCGATACAATGCCCGAGCTGATCGTGCACGTCTCCAGCACAGCCGCGGCTCAGGCGGCAATCGAAGCCGGCGCAGGGGCGGTCTATTTCTGCCACGAAGGTTACAGCCTTCGCGGGCCGGCCCCCGCGGCAGACGCTCTGATCGACTTCGCTCGTCATGCTTCCTCGACCGGCGTCCGCGTCGGCGTCCTCATGCCTCATATCTGCGACGAACGCGGCATGGCGGAATGGAGGCGAAGACTGCGCGAGTTGAGTTCGCTCGGCAACCTGACCATCGGCGCATCGAGTCTCGGCGGTCTTCAAACGGCCCGGGAGCAGCGGTACCGCGATCTGCTGGCCGACTATTCACTGAACGCGACCAATTCGGTCGCCGCGGACGAACTGTCGACGATGGGCGCAAGCCGCGTGACTGCCTCCGTAGAGTTCACGTTCGGCCAACTCGTCGAGTTCATGACGGCCGTACGGATGCCGGTGGAAGTCATTGCCCAGGGACCGATCTGCGGGATGCTGCTGGAGCATTGCGTGCTGGCGACCGCCTGGGGCGAGAGTCCGCAGGGCGTCTGCTCCATGCGGTGTCGTCGGGCCGCCTACGCGATGGAAGATACCGGCGGGCAGAGGCACCCGCTGGAGTTTGATCGCCGCTGCCGAAACCATCTCTTCACGGCCGCGGACGTATGTGTTCTGCCGAATCTCGGACGGCTCGCGACCTTGGGCATCTCGGGCCTGCGTCTCGAATGCCAACTGGACAAGCCGGAAACCGTTGCCGTGCTGACGCGGGTCTACCGCCAGGCACTCGACCGCCTGAAGGCCGGCGAAACCATCGATATCGACAACGCCCTGGCCGAGATCGCCGCGGCGACGGGACGCCCGCTCAGCGACGGCCCGTTCGACTTCCGCTCCGTCAGTCCGATGGAAGATAAGGAGAAAGACCTTGCCCGCACATGAGCCCATCGGTCCCAAGGCCATTCTCGACAAGAAGAAGCGGTACCTGATCCCGTGCACCTACCATTTCTACCGGGACCCGCCGCAGATCGTGCGGGGCCGGGGTGTCCACTTATACGACTCCGCCGGCAAACGGTACCTGGACCTCTACTCCGGCGTCAGCGTACACGCGCTGGGCCACTGCCACCCCGAGCTTGTCGACGCGATCTGCGAGCAGATTCGCACGCTGCAACACGCGACCACCATCTACCTGACCGAACCGATCGTGAACCTGGCCGAGCAACTCGCGACCGTGCTTCCGGGTGGAATCTGCCGAACCTTCTTCTGTTGCAGCGGCAGCGAGGCGAACGAAGGAGCGGCTCTGCTGGCGACACTTCGTACGGGACGAAACGAGTTCCTGGCATTTCAGAACGGCCTCCACGGCCGCACGAAATTGGGAATGAGCCTCACGGGCCTGTCTTTCTGGCGAACCGATCCGCACCCTGTGGGCGGGATCACACTCGTTCCTCCGCCTCATTGCTTCCGCTGTCCCTGGGGACAGGCTCAGGGCCAGTGTCGTTTCGAATGCGTGGACGCCGTCGAACGGGCGGTTCTCACCGGCACCAGCGGCAAACCGGCGGCCATGTTCGTCGAACCCGTCCAGGGCAACGGCGGCATTATGGTCCCGCCGCCGGAGTACTTCCCGAGGCTGCGCGAAGTGCTGAGCCGACACGGTGCGCTCCTGATCGCCGACGAAGTGCAGACGGGCTTTGGTCGAACCGGCCAGATGTTCGCCATGGAGCGATGGAACGTCACGCCCGATATCGTCACTGGCGGCAAAGCTCTGGGCGGGGGCACGCCTGTGGGTTTCTTCTCCACGACGGACGAGATCGCCGCCTGCTATACCCGGCCGGGCGCTTCCACGTTCGGCGGCAACCCGGTGACAGCTCAGGCCGGCCTGAAGTTCCTGGAGATCCTACAGCGGGATCAACTCGCGGCCAGAAGCGAGCAGGTGGGCGGCCAACTGAAAGACCGCCTCATGCGACTGGCCGAAGAGACCGATATTATCTCCAACGTCAGAGGACTCGGTCTGATGATCGGGGTGGAAGTCGCCGGATGCGATTCTCTCAGTCCCGCCGAACGCACGGACCAGATTCTGGAACGCATGAAAGATGCCGGGTATCTTCTGGGCAAGACGGGGCCGGGCCGCAACGTTCTGACGTGGATGCCGCCTTTGATTGTCGAAACCGACGAACTCATGGAGGCTGTCGATACTCTTGAAACGGTGCTCAAGACGCTCTGAGGGCCGCGACCGGCTCGCCCGACCTCTGATCGCCGCGGCAGCGATGCTGGCCATCGGTCTGGCGAGCTGTGCGTCGTTCAAGCACCTTACCCAGGTGAGCAACACCTTCCCGCGGGCCAAGGACTGTGGGAAATGCCACATCGACATCCATCAGGAGTGGACAGCGTCCGATCACGCCCACGCGTACAGCAATCCGCACTTCCTCGCGGCGACGGACAATCATGCATTCGGCGAGTGCCTGAACTGCCACGCCCCGGAGCCCATGTTGACCGCCCATACGCCGGCGGTCCGGTCGGCCGGACGGGAAGAGGCGGTCACGTGTGTGGCATGTCACCTGGAACAGGGTCTGCTTTCAGGTCCCCTGGAACCGACCGGCCGGATTCGGCCCCATCCCATCGGCGTCCGGCCTGAGGTCTATCTGGATGCCGGCATTTGCGGCCGGTGTCATCAGGGCACTTTCGAGCAGTGGACGGTCGCCGGCGAGGGGAGGCAGACCTGTCAGCAGTGCCATATGCCCGGGGTCACCCGCAAAATGACGCAATCCACGGGCGGGTTCGCCGATCTCATCGTGGCGATGGAGCATCAGACCCCGCAGCGACGGCACACTTTCGCCATTCCGGCTTCGGACGCGACGGACGGAATGATCGACCTCGAGGTTCGCCGCGTTGATGCAGAGGCCCAGATCATACTCCGCAACCGCCTCCCCCATAGCCTCCCAACCGGAGACTACGGTTTCCGAGTGCTGGTGCTGGAGACAGCGGCGGTGGACGGCCTGGGCGAAGAGCTTGTGCTGACACGGGAGGAACTCGCTCCGGAGACGAAGACCGCGATTCCGCCTGGGGGAACCTGGCAACGAACGGTGACGATCCCTGCGGACAGCGTGTCTCTCCGCGTTCGCCTCCGACGTCACAGCTACGAGGACCAGGATGTCCTTGATCTGCTCGGTCGAATGGTGTCCCTATGAGATCGAATAGCGAACCCAAGCAACCGTTCCGCATGCCCTCGATCATCCTGGTCCTGGGTTTGCTGGCTTTGGGGGCTCTGGTTGCCTGCCTGGTCCAGGGATGGGATTACTATTCGCTCACATCGTCCCAACGCCCGTTCCACGCCCGGTACAGCGATCTGCGTCCCAGCGGGCGCATGGGGTTGGTCTGGGGTGTGACCGGCGCCGCACTGATCCTGTTCAATCTGAGTTACCTTCTGCGACGGCACCTGATCGGCTGGCACTGGCTCGGCTCTTTGCGGACCTGGCTTGGGCTGCACATGATGACCGGCTTGATCGCGTCCGTCGCAGCCATCCTGCATTCGTCCCTGACGGTGTCCAGCCCGCTGGCGGCGCTGGCATTCTGGTGCCTCCTGCTGACTGGCGCCACGGGGCTGTCCGGGATCCTCATCTACCTGCGTCTGTCCGTCTTTCTGGAGGGGCATGAAACCTGGGGCGGAGAACCATCTCCATCGCTCAAGAGCATGCTCCAGACCTGGCGGTTCCTCCACCGCTGGCTCGCGATCCTTCTGCTGGCGGCCGTGGTTCTGCATATTGTTGTGGCCGTCCGCTTTGGCAACCTCTGGATTCTGGGAGGCCGACCCTGATGCTGCTGAACCTCAGGACGCCTCTGGTCTTCGGCATCGCCGCCACGGCGGCCCTGGCGGGCTATTTGTTTCTGCGGGACCCGCTTCCCGATGCGCTGAGTCATGCCCACGCCCAGGTGATTCGCGGCAGCGACCTCCACTCCTGCCGGCGTTGTCACACAGATCAGGGACTGACCGTCGGCTGCCTTGCATGCCACACGGAAATTGCCGGCCAGTTCCACACCAAACAGGGCTACCACGCGTTCCTGGCTGAGAACAGGACGCGTACCTGCGCTCCCTGCCATCCGGAGCACCATGGAACCGAGTTTCCACTTGTCAGCGTTCTGTCCTGGCCCGGCGGCGATCCGAACGCGTTCGACCATCCCCACTGCGACTATCAACTCACGGGACGACACGACAGCCTCGCGTGCATGGAATGCCATCAGAACAAGCTCGGCGGAACGTTCTCTCTGGCCCAGTTTCCCGACTACCCGCGCGCACAGACGTTCCTGGGCCTGACGCAGGATTGCCTGGCCTGCCATGTGGACGTTCACGCATGGTCGTCGGAGAAGGCCTGTCTGGATTGCCACGATCAGACCGTCTTCCACCCAGCGTCAGGCTTTCGCCACGAGAAGGTCTTCGTCCTGGAAGGAGTCCACGCCGCCACGGACTGCGCCGCCTGCCACCCGGTCCCCGCCGCCAACTCCACGGAGCGAGCCGCAGCGCAGAAGATCGCAGGTTCGCTGCCCTTCCACAGAAACAACGGCAAGACCTGCCAGGGGTGCCATCCCGATCCGCATCGCACGCGCTGGGACATGGAGTGCCAGAGCTGCCATCTCGGCCACGATGCCCAATGGCGGGAAGGCACACGGGGCATTCGTGTGGAGACGCACAAGCCTACAGGATTTCCACTGGCCGGCGGGCACCTGGCGGTCTCCTGCGACAAATGCCATCCCGCGGACAAGGACTATGCGACGCGGTATCCCGACCCCAGGGCACAGGAATACCAGCGACATCCGCGGACCTGCCAGGGCTGTCATGAAGACGTCCACGCAGGAAAGCTGGATCATTCCTGCAATGTCTGCCATCAGGAGAGCGGATGGAAGGACGGCCACCTGCTGTTCGATCACGATCGGCACACAACGTTCAAGCTGGATGCGGTCCACAGGGGTCTTTCGTGCCGGGACTGCCACGCGCCCGACGACAAAACCTATCGTGCCGAGGGCTCGGATTGTGCGGCTTGCCACAAAGTCCAGGCCGACGCCCTTCGTGGCCAGGCGCGGCGCCTTCAGGTCGAACCCGATCCTCACGCCAACTGGCTGGCGTGCATCGATTGCCACGATATGAGCACGCCGAAGCAGTCCATGGACCGCTACGCCCGTCGATGCGCCGATTGTCACAACGACCAGTACGCTCAACTGGCCTATCAGTGGGCACAGGCTCTGCAGAGGCGGCAAACCGCCGTGGAGCAGTCGATGGCGTTTCGCGACGAAGCCTCTCTGGAGCAGATCCGCGAGGATCTCTCCGAGGCTAGGGAATGCGGCTTCCACAATCTCAATCTAACGCGGCAACTCTACGATCGCATGACGGGAGCCTTGCAAGCCACGAAGGACGGGATCGGAGCGTCCGGGGAGGAGCGGACGCCGTGAACTGGACGCTGACGATGTCGATGGCGGGTCTGTTTGCCGGCCTGCTGCTGCTCCTGGGTCTGTGGGAGTATGTCGCCCGCCGCAGGCATAACCGCAAGTGGCTGGACGAATTGAGCGAAGCCAAGCGCATCGGCACCGACGAGCCGCTGAGTCAACATCCGCATATCAATCCTCACCGATGTATCGGCTGCGGCTGTTGCGTTCGGGTCTGCCCGGAAGGCGCGTTGGCGCTCGTTGAGGGAACCGCCCGGCTGATCCACGCTTCCCAATGCGTTGGACACGCATACTGTGAACAGGTCTGCCCGGCTGGCGCTATCGTCGTGAGTCTGGGCGACATCCGTTCGAGGCCGGATGTTCCCATTCTCGACGAGAACCTCGAGAGTTCCCTCCCGGGCGTTTTCATCGTCGGAGAACTGGGGGGCATGGCTCTGGTCCGCCACGGGATCAACCAGGGGACTCAAGCGATTGACGAGATCGCCCGCCGCATTCAGAGCACTGCGGGCAAGCATGACCCCATGGCCCCCCTGGACGTCCTGATCGTCGGTTGCGGCCCAGCGGGCATCGCCGCCACGCTGCGTGCGAGACAACTCGGCCTTGGCCACGTCACCATCGATCGAGAGGGCCTCGGAGGAGCCGTGAGGAAATACCCCCATAACAAGCTGACCGTGACTCAACCTGTGGATCTGCCTTTGCACGGCCGGCTTCGCCGCAAGAAGTACCGCAAGCAGGAGCTTTTGGAACTGTGGGAAGGGCTGTTCAATCGCCTGGGCATCACGGTCCGACGCGAGGAATGGCTGCACGTCGAGGCCCTTCCCGACGGTGTCCTGGAATCTACGACGTCCCAGGAGAAGATCGTATCCCGCTACGTGGTGCTCGCCCTCGGCCGACGCAGCAGTCCCCGACGCCTGGGAGTTCATGGAGAGAGACTCCCGCACGTCTTCTATCATCTCGATGATCCCGCCGCCTACAGGAATCAGGCGTTACTGGTGGTCGGGGGCGGCGACAGCGCCGCGGAAGCGGCGATCGTGTTGGCTCGCGGATCTGGCAATCGTGTCGTTTTGTCGTATCGTCGCCCGGAGTTCTTTCGGATGCGGCGTCAGAACCTCAGATCGGTGGAACAGCTTCGGCAGGAAGGCCGGCTTGACGTGATCCTCAACTCCGAGGTCAGACGGATCGAGCCGAATCGCGTCATCCTCGCGGTTCGGCAGGACGCAGCCGAAATCGAGAAGCGACTGCCTGTATCCGCGGTCTTCGTCCTGATCGGCGGCGATCCTCCTTTCGAGCTGTTGCGTAGCATCGGGATTCGTTTCGGCGGCTCCTCAGACGGCAAGAACACCGGTACTTCTTCTCGTTAGATCCCCTTGTCGTGGATGGCTTCTTGTCTGAAGGCGTGCTGATTTCGTGGCACGTGGGATCTTCTCGGATGCGCACAACACAGAAGACGCGGAGGGAAGAACTATGATTGCAACACAGACACTCTTGGACTCGTCGGCCACTTTGCCGGACGCTGGCGGTGCACTCCAACCCTGTCCTGTTCTGATGACAGAAGGAAAGTGGATCCACGTTCTCCGGATCGAGGAAATCGGCACCGCCGGGAACTACCGACACGTGATCGAGAAGCTCAATCGCAGGCACGGTTTGCCCCGGATCCGCCTCTGTGGGAAGACCGTCTATCTGACTCACTCCGTGACGCAGTGGTTGCAGCGGCAGGTCACCTGTCGCAACTGACGGCGCAACTGGGTACAATGGGGCTTGGACCACCCCAAGCCCTTGGCCAGCATCGGAAAGGAGGTAGACTATGAAAGAGCTGGTAAGGCTTGGGATGAGACCCTCGCGTGATAGGAAATCCTTTCGGTATATGCTGGACTATGTGGACCAAAGTGGGAAACGACGTCAGGTCTCGCTGGGCCACGCCGACAAGCGTCAAGCCGAACGTCAAAGACATGAGAAGGCATTGGCGTTGAGGGTGAACGTCAGTGGGCCGATATCGATGAAGCTCTCGGACTTCTTTCGAGACAGCCTCGCACGCACTACAGGGCAAGTCCGCGCCACGACGCTTAGTGAAACGGCGCGATCTATGAATGACTTTGTCGAGTGCGTGGGCAATATCGACGTGCAGGAGGTTCGATACGAGCACGGTGAGCGGTTCATTCAGTTCTGCTTTGACCGCAAGCTCTCCGCCGGGACTGCCACCAAGAAGATCAAGCACCTCAAGAGGGTCTTCCAACGGCTTGAAGACCGTGGCCAACTCGATCGGCACCGGCTTCGCAAACTCAAGCCACCCAAGGTGGCCAAGCGAAAGGTTCGTGTGTTCACAGGCCAGGAATGCAGCAGCTTGTGCAAAGCCGCCCGCCAGTACGAGGAGAAAGGCTGTCCCGTCAGATGGGAGCTTCTCATTCGCATGTGCCTGGCCACCGGCATGCGCCGCGGCGAATTGATGAACACCACGTGACGGGATATCGACTTTGCGAATATGACCGTCGAAGTCTCCCCAAAGAAGAACCGAGCCGACACCTGGGAATGGCATATCAAGGACACTGACCATCGGACACTTCCGTTGACGGCGGACTGGGTGAAGCTTCTGGTGGAACGTCAGATGGTTCAGCCAGAAGGAAACCCATATGTCTTCGTTCCGGCGGGTCGATATGAATTCATCCAGGAATTGCGACGAAGTGGTCATTGGACCGTCGAAAGAGGGCGATCTCCGCTCTCGAAGTTCTGCCATCACTTGGTAGTGTAAAGAATGTTTCGCACATTTTCTGATGGTAGTCACTCTGGTCAAGG
>CAZNSM010000067.1:0-24038 GCA_964575615.1 uncultured Pirellulales bacterium
GCCGACGCCGATATCCCCAGACTGATCGAGTTTCTTCGCCGGCAACTGGCCAGGCACGAATAGGCACCGAGTCCGATTCGTCCGAGATACGAAAAACGAGATTCGAGATACTGTTCTCTCCCTTGCCTTTCCGCCCCCGCCCCTCTACAATAGACGTGTGCAAGCGGAGTCCAGAGCCCCGATGAGACGCGGAACACCCTCGCTCCGCCAGTGAAGTGTT
Source organism: uncultured Pirellulales bacterium (assembly GCA_964575615.1). Classification (GTDB taxonomy): domain Bacteria; phylum Planctomycetota; class Phycisphaerae; order Sedimentisphaerales; family Anaerobacaceae; genus Anaerobaca. Next base: position 221 of record CAZNSM010000067.1, read on the forward strand.
GGGAGAACCAGCGAAGTGGACAGGCCAGACGCGCGTTCCGTAACAGAAACACGACAACACGACGAGAAAATGCGTGGCTGTCCCGAATGGCGGTCCGTTAGGGCTATTCTTGCCGCTTTGGTCCGCGTTCTTGGGTCAGAAATGGGGATTTCATGCGTGGTCCGTCCCGTAACGGACCAGCATTCGTGGCGGTCTCTGTTTCCCGCCGCGTGTTTTCGCCCGCTCCAATTTGGCATGGCGAATAACCATATCAATCACTGACGGCGATTGAGGGGATAACTGTAACCAACTAACCATTGGCAGGAGCCAACGGCTTTTAAGGCAAGGCGCATGGACAAGAATCAAGAGCACGCCATCCAGACACAACAGAAGTTCGAGTTCTACTTCTTGGGACTCGTATTCACCGTTTTAGGCCTGTCTGTTCAAACGTCACAATTCTCATCTGACATTCAGGCATCTTGCGAAATAGCTGCATGGGCAGCCTTGCTGGTGTCTGGCTTGGCGGGACTATCGCGAATGGAATGGATTCCTGTATTGTATGGGTTCGACAGCGACCACAATACAGAGGGAGCTTTAGTGCGCCGCGCAGAACAAGGTGGTTCATTCATAGACGAGTCAGGCCGGGTACTGTCCTCGGACGAAATAGGAGAACGAGTCAAGAGAGCCCATGAACACATAAGGGAGAGGCAGGCAGTCATGACTGGGATTGAGCGAAAAGGCGCAACCAAATACTGGCTTCACAAGTGGATGTTTGTCGCCGGCCTTGTCTTACTGATTGTCTCTCGATCCGTCGTTATGCTATCGAACGCCGGTACGGCAAGCCAATGAAGGTGCACACCGATGAGATAGTCTGGACCCTGCAAATGACTGAGCCGCTAATCGGCGTCAGGCGTGGCGGCGGCGGTGGCGGGTGTAGAGGCCGTAGCCGAGCAGGGCGAGCAGCGCGAAGGCGGCGAGATTCTCGATCAGCGGCGGGATCATCTGGTGGATGTGGGAGACCGTCTCGATCTCCATGCGGGACACGAGGGCATCCAGCAGCAAGCCTGCGGCCAGCGCGCAGCCGGCGACGGTGGCCAGATAGAGCAGAGCGGTGCGCCGACCCAGCGCGTTCCAGATGGTGGCGAGGCCCGCGGCGTTCGTGGCCGGACCGGTCATCAGGAACACCAGCGCGGCGCCGGGACTGAGGCCCTTGAGAATCAGCGCCGCTGCGACCGGCACCGACGCCGAGGCGCAAACGTAGATCGGGATGCCCACCGCCATCATCACGAGCATCGCGGGCAGTCCGCGTCCGAGTTTCTCCGCGAAGAAATCGTCGGGCGTCAGCGCTGAGATGACGGCCGCGATCGCCAGGCCCAGAAGCAGAGGCTTGCCGATGTCGCGCGGCAGCGTAATGAAGGCATAGTCCATTCCGTCGAGGAATTTCTTGATCCACGTGGGATTCGGTACGTCGTCTCCAGGCGGATCGACCGGGGGGACGACGCCGTCCGATTTCCCGAAGAGGTTGACGAGCAGCCCGCCCACGACACCAGTCACGAGGGCCACGAGGGGCCGGAAAATCGCGAAGACCGGGCCGAGAAGGCTGTAGGTCACGAGAATGCTGTCGACGCCCGTCTGCGGCGTGGACAGCAGGAACGAGATCGTCGCGCCCTTGCCGGCGCCCTGCTTGTGCAGCGACATCGAGACGGGGATCACGCCGCACGAGCATAGCGGCAGTGGCACGCCAAAGATCGCCGCCTTGAACAACGGCAGCACGCCGGCTCCGCCCAGATGCCGCTCGACCATCTTCCGCGAGACCAGCATCGACAGCAGGCCCGCCACGAAGAAACCGAACAGCAGGTACGGCGACATCTCCGCGAAGACCGCCCAGAAATCCACCGCGATTTGGCGCAACAGGTCAGGCACGACTGGCCGCTCCGTTCTCCACCTCTACTATCACGCTGCGAATCACGTCGCCCTGAAGCGAGACGGTGACGTCCTCAAACCCCATGGCCCGGCCGCTTCGCGCGATCGCCTCGCGGGCCACACGCGTCAGGCCGGAGCAGCAGGGCACCTCCATGTGCACCACGGTCAGCGAGCGAATCGTATTGGCGCGAAGGATGTCCGCCAGCTTCTCGATGTAGAACTGGGCATCGTCAAGCTTGGGGCAGCCCATCGCCACGCTGCGGCCCTTGAGAAACCGCTGGTGAAAATCGCCCATCGCAAACGGCACGCAATCGGCCGCCAGGAGCAGGTCCGCATTGGCGAAATACGGCGCCGTTCGCGCCACCAGCTTCAACTGGACGGGCCAGTGTCTCAGTTGAGACGGGGCAGCGGGCCCCTCGCCGGCTTCGGTCGGCTCGGCCTTCGCCGCCTTGTCGAACCGCTCCATTGCCAGTCCCGGACAGGCAAACCCCGGGTCGGGTTTATTCTCTTTCGCCAGATAGGCCTTGGTGGCCTCCTCATCGAACTCGGCGGCCTCCCGCTGCTCGATGGTGATGGCGTCCTGGGGGCAGTGCCCCAGGCACGCCCCCAGGCCGTCGCAGTAGGTTTCGCTGACCAGCTTCGCCTTGCCGTTGATGATCTTAATCGCGCCCTCCGCGCAGGCGGTGACGCACTGGCCGCAGCCGTTGCACTTCTCTTCGTCGATCTTTACGATGTTTCGCACTGCCATGATCTGTTCCATTCCATGAGGCCGCCGGCCGCTCAGGTGGCGAGCGTGGCGGCGATGTCGTCTTTCACGTTGCCGATCGGCTTGATGCCGAATTTCTCGACGAGCACGTTGAGCACGTCCGGCGTGACGAAGGCCGGCAGGCTCGGTCCGAGGCGAATGTCCTTGACACCCAGGTGCAGCAGCGTCAGCAGGATCGCCACCGCTTTCTGCTCGAACCACGAGAGGATCAGAGACAGCGGCAGATCGTTGACGCCGCAGTCGAACGCCCCCGCCAGCGCCACGGCGATCTGCACCGCCGAATAGGCGTCGTTGCACTGCCCGACGTCGAGCAATCGCGGGATGCCGTCGATGTCGCCGAATTCGAGCTTGTTGAAGCGGTACTTGCCGCAGGCGAGCGTCAGGATCACGCAGTCGCCGGGCACCTGCTCGGCGAACTCGGTGTAGTAGTTGCGTCCGGGCTTGGCGCCGTCGCATCCGCCGATCAGGTAGAAGTGGCGGATCTTGCCCGCCTTGACCAGGTCGATGACCTTGCCGGCGGCGTTCATCACGGCGTTGCGTCCGAAGCCGACGGTGATGTACTTGGCCGGCGCATCGGCGGCAAAGCCGGGCGCCGCCAGCGCCGCCTGGATGACCGGCGTGAAGTTGCGGTCGTCGATGTGCTTGACGCCGGGCCAGCCGACCAGGCCGAGCGTGAAGATGCGGTCCTTGTAGCTGTCCTTAGGCTTCATGATGCAGTTGGTCGTCATGACGATCGGGCCGGGGAACTCGTCGAACTCGGTGCGCTGGTTCTGCCAGGCGCCGCCGTAGTTGCCCGCCAGGTGCTTGTACTTCTTCAGGCCGGGGTAGGCGTTGCAGGGCAGCATCTCGCCGTGCGTGTAGACGTTGATCCCTTTGCCCTCGGTCTGCTTGAGCAGCTCGTCGAGGTCTTTCAGGTCGTGGCCGGAGACCAGGATGCACTTGCCCTTGACCGGCGTGATGCGCACCTTTGTCGGCTCGGGATGGCCATAGACGCCCGTGTTGGCCGCGTCGAGCAGCTCCATCGCGCGGAGGTTGATCTCGCCGGTCTCGAGCGCCTTGGCGAGCAGGTCGTTGACATCCGACGGGCCGGTGGTCAGGTAGTCGAGCATGTGGTGGAAGTCGGCGTAGAGCTTGGGATCATCCTTGCCCAGAATCTCGGCGTGATCGACGTAGGCGGCGGCGCCTTTGAGGCCGTAGACGATCAGCTCTTGCAGGCCGGCGGGCGTGCCACCGAGCTTCTCGATCCACTTGGTGATCGAGACGTCCTGCGCCTTGGCCAGCAGACCCTCGAGATCGTCGGTGTTTTCCCACCAGCGAACCGGACAGGAGAAGGTCTCGGGTGTCTTGCCCGCCTGGCGGGCGGCCTTCTCGTACAGCGATTGGGCCTTGCCCTTGATGATCGCCGCCTCCTGGAGGAACGTGCCGAACCACCGCAGATCGAAGTTCACGTTTGTGATCGTGCTGAACAACGCCTTGACCATGAAGACGTCGACCGCCCGGTCCCGGGCCCCCATCTGGTGGGCGCGGTGCGCGTACCGCGAAATGTCCTTCGTCGCGTAGATCAGCAAGTCCTGAAGCGCGGCCGTCTGCGGGTCCTTGCCGCATGCCCCCGCAACCGTACACCCCGTTCCTTTGGCCGTCTGTTCACATTGATAACAAAACATTGTAGATCTCCTTTGTTTAGTCTTGCCCTGGTTCGCTGGCCTGTGACGCAATTTCCGATGGACGGATGGCCTCGGCGTGAGGCTTCTCGTCGGCCCGGCCGCTACAGCACTCTTGTGGTTTCCGACGGGCGCGGGGTCTTGACGACCAGCACGCGGAAAACGCCGTCGCTCTCGTTGTGCCAGGCGTGCGGAATTCGGGCCGGACTATCGATCAACGTATCCGGTCCAACCTCGCGCCGCTCCTGCCCGATCTCGACCACGCCTCGCCCTTCGAGGACGTAGAAGAACACATCCACGGGTGTGACATGCCTCTTGAGCGATTCGCCGGGCCCCAGGGTGATGTGCATCACCTGGGCGTGCTCGCTGTCATGCAGCTTGCTCACCTTGACGTGGTGCGGGTTCTGAATTCCCGGTGCGGCCTTGGCATCCATCACTTGCATTCTGCGGCATCCCCTTTCTCATTCGGTCTAACGAATCATGATCAACAGCATTTTGAATCGCTCGACGGCGGCCACCGAGTGCGGCACGCGCGCCGGCATGACGATCAGCTCGCCGGCGGCGACGTCCTGGCCCTGTCCGCCGATCACCAGATGCGCCCGGCCTTCGACCACCTGAACCACCGCGTCGCACGGCGAGGTATGCTCGCTGAGCTTCTGGCCCCGATCGAAGGCGAACAGCGTGATTGTCCCGCTGTCCTTGTCGAGGATCGTCTTGCTGACGATCGAGTCGGCGGCGTAGCCGGTCAGCGCACCGAGCGACTCGGGCTTGCCCACGCACGCCTCCAGGAGCACCGTCTGTTTCGTTCGTTCGGTCATTGGCGTCTCCTGCGCCGTGCGGACTTCGGTGCCGGACGCCGGCTCTGCGCCAGTTCGCCCAGCGTCACAGCGCCAAGGTACTGGTCCATCTGCTCCTGGAGTCGCCCGATCCGCGCCCGGATCGGGCAGCCGTCCTGCCTCTGACAGGCGCCGTCGCCCAAGAGACACCGATTCAGCCGCAGCGGGCCCTGGATCGCCTCGATCACCGCCAGGATCGGCACCTCCTGAGGCGGTCGGGCCAGGCGGAAGCCTCCCTTGGGCCCCATGTCGCTCTCTACAAGTCCTTCTTTGTGAAGCCTTTGCATCAGTTTGCACGCCAGTTGGTACGACACGTCCTCTTCGTCCGACAGCGCCCGGGTTGACACCGATCCATCCCCATAACGACCGGCCAGATTCACCGCCAGACGCAGGGCGTAATCCGTATTCCGCCTGAGTATATCCATCGTCGTTCACCTGAGATTACCGGCGTCGGACAGGCCGACACCGGCCCGCCACTCTGTATAGGATAAATATAGTCCTACTTGTTCACTCGCTGCAAGAGAAAAATGAGAAAAACGAAGAATTTCTTTCTGCGTGTCTCCACCGACCGGATTGGACGATCCTTCGTCACGATTTTCTCGGCCCCAATAGACATGTCTGCGTTCGTCGAGCCGATTCGGCGGCGCGCCGCAATCAGGGCAGCAGCTTGACGCCGGCTCCGCCGACGAAGGACTGCGCGACGTCCCACGCCTTCTGGCGTGTCGAGACGTCGGGATAGCGCGGCGCCGAGGTCACGCCCCGCTGCGCCAGCAGACGGGCGGCATCCACGCGCGCCTGCTGCGCCAGGTTGGCCGCTTCGCCGAGAAGCCGCATCGACTCCTGTGGGGAATGAAAACCCATACCGTTCGTCGCCGAAACGTAGTCCCAGCGAAACTGCGCGCCGCGAACCAGCGCCCGCGCCGCCCGGAGATCATCGTCGGCCGTACCCGCCTGCACGGCCGCCGCGACGTCGAAGTGCGCGTGCACCAGCGCCTCTTCGGCCTGCAACATCGCCTCGCTCACCTTGGTCTGGATGCCTTCCACGCGGCCGCGCAGCTCCTCCTCGCTCCAGCGGTGGCACACGGCGCAACTGTTGGCGATGTTCAGCAGGGGGCTCTGGACGTGATGGTCGGTGAACTTGACGCCCCCTTCGGTGCGGTAGGGCATGTGACAATCGGCGCACGAAACGTCGCGGAACGAGTGCACGCCCGTCCGGTACAGCTCGTAGTCCGGATGCTGGGCCTTGACGATCCGCGTGCCCGAAATCGGATGCACGTAATCGGCGAAGTCGATAGCGTCGTAATACGCCAGCATGTCGTCGGCGGTTGTGCCTTTCGGCCAGGGGAAGGTCAGATAGTTCGTCAGTCCCGCCGCCTCATCCGTCTTGAAGTAGTACTCCACATGACATTGGGAGCAAACCAGGGAGCGCATCTCCTGGTGGCTGGCCTCGTCGATGTTCCGTCCCATCGCGGCGAACGCCTCACGGAGCGCCGGCCGCGTGATTCGCAGACGCAGCGTGTTCGGGTCGTGACAGTCCTGACAGCCGATCGGGTGTGTGATCTCGCTCTTGAGGTCGTGGAAATTGGCGGCGTAGAAATCCTTCACGCCCATCTTGTCCATCATACGGGGCACGTCCGTGCTCTTGCAGGTCCAGCAGGTCGCGGCGTTGAACGGCGTCGTGATTCGCGCCGTCTCGCGGACGTCCTGCACCGCGTAGTAGTGCCCACGAGCCTGGAGGTACTCCTTGCTGAACCCGTAACCGGCGAACAGGATCACCTGGAACGGGTCCTCTTCGAGATAGTCGCGTGGATAGGACCCGCCGAACTTCGTCCTGGTGTCGGTGACGCGCGTCTTCAGGTACGCCTCGTACTGTCTCGGGTAGCTCTGTCCCCAGACGGCGTTGTCAGGTTCCCACTCGACGATCGGCGTGGCGACCATGGTCGGCCGCTGCGCTTCCCACCGCCGCTCCATCACCGAAACCGCCAGCAGTCCGAGCACGAGGATCGCTCCGGCGGCCGAGACGAGAATCGCGGCGCCCGCCCACAGCGGCAGCGGGCCGGCGCTGGTCGTGAAGAGCTTCGACTTGTCCTCGGGAGTTCCTGACGCCATCACTGGTCCCCTTTCTTCATCCAATCGAGTCCGGCATCGGGCAAGGCCGGCCGCAGCATCGATGGGCTTGTCGAGAGGCTGCGAACCGAGCCGTGGATATTCTCATGACAATCCCAGCATCGCCGCTCCGGCGACGACGCCAGGCGAACCATCGCGAGCAGATCGCTGTGGCAGCGGACGCAGTTGCTCTGGACGACCGGCACCGCCGGAGCCGACAGCTCCAGCACCTGCGGCTCGGCGCGGAGCGTGAACACGTACGAGTGCTTCATCCCGTCCCGGGCCTTGTAGGCGTACTTGGCCGCGATGTTGTGGTGCGGCACGTGGCAGTCGACGCACACCGCCACCCGCCCGTGGCTGCCCCGCTGCCAACTGGCATAGGCGTCGGTCATGACATGGCAGTTGATGCACGTCAGGGGACTGTCTGACAGATACGAGGTCGCGTTGGCCACGCGGACCAGCAGCAGCGCCAGAGCGACCGCCACGCCGGCCAGGCCGTAAATGCTCACCTGCCAGGCCTTTGGCAGACCCGAAAGCGTCACCACCGACATGACTCGATGCCAGAACCCCATACCGGACAGGATAGTGTCCCGGCCCGCCACGGGCAAGCCCGACGAACTAAGGGTTTTCCCTAACGGCACGCCGGGACCGGTCCCGTGAAGCGTGAGCCGTGAAGCGGGGGCCTTCAGGCTCTGCCCTGAAGTCACTTGTGGCCCGGGGTGATTTTGTTCTTGCGGCATATATAAGAAGTTATATAATGCAAACGTGATGGCAAAGTCGTTGAAATTTGTGGGGTCGAGCCTGGACGACCTGCGGGATTTCCCCGACGAAGCCCGTCGCAGCGCCGGCTTCGAGCTCCGCGCCGTTCAGAATGGACTGGAGCCAAGCGACTGGAAGCCGATGCGTTCAGTCGGTCCCGGCGTCAAGGAAATCCGCATCCGCGTCGTGGGTGAGTGACGCGTCATCTATGTCGCCCAGCGGCAGGACAGCGTCTATGTGCTTCACGCATTTCAGAAGAAGACCCGAAAGACAAGCCGCCAGGGCATTGCATTGGCTCGTCAAAGATATAAGCAGATCGGGGGTGCACTATGAGCGAACCTGTCGTTGATTCATCCGGCAACACGTTTGTGGACCTGGGTTTCTCGCCCGAGGAAGCCGCGATCCTTCAGATGCGTGCCGATCTGATGGCGAAACTACGCAAGATCATCAAGAACCGCAGGCTGACGCAGGTCAGGGCGGCCAAGCTTCTGGGCATCAGTTAGTCCCGCGTCTCCGACCTGGTCAGAGGCAAGTGGGAGAAGTTCAGTCTCGAAATGCTCATCACCCTGGCCACGCGGGCCGGAATCCGCGTCACCATCAAGACCGCCGCGTAGCCGGTTTCACATGGTCTTGAACTTGCCGTCGTGCGGCCAGACCTCGGACTCGGGACGGTCGAACTGAAGGAACTCGATGCGGGCGCCGTGATCGACGATGAAAGCGACCGTCACGCCGTTCGCGGGGTACAGTCCCAAGCGGCGCGTCGCTCGTGAAACGTGAAGTGTGAAGCGTGAAACGACCCTCTTCACACTTGAAACTCAACACTTGAAACTTGAAAGTCCATTGCCCACAGCCCCGTCGACCAGCACCACCGCCAGAACAAGAACCCAAAGTGCCACACACAACCCCCCTGACTCGCCTTCTGCACGAACGCCAAAGAGCGACACCACCCGCAAGTTCACCCATTGAGGACCCATATTCACGGTGATAGGCGGCTGTCCCTATTGGCGTCTCAGTTCTGAGGCCGGTCGGCGCCCGGACGGATTCTGAATTGATAGGAGGAGTGCCTGTCTCCAAGAATGCTCTCGTCGGGCAAGGAGAGCATGAAGCCATCGTCCGTGATCTCATACTTGAAGTCACGACCGGTGAATGGGTCCTTGGGCAGGCCGGCAGGCAGCACCTCGGGCAGATGGCCTTCTCTGGCGCGAACAAGATAGATTTCTATCCCCGCCCTGACCGCGTTGACGTGAGCCAGGTGGCGGATGTGTGGCTCGTATACACGCGTCATTTCCGTCTGACAGAGTATAACAATGGAGAATCCCAGGAGTCTTTCGGGGTGGGTCAATACCATTCGCTGGGAATCCCGATTGTTACTGTACTGCCCCCTTACTTCCCTTTCCAGCTCTTTGAGTTTCGATATCTTGCCTCGATATGGCATGTCGCCTGCCATGGTTTCGAGGGCGGCGTCCAGGAAGGCGGCATAGGGCCTGGCCGCCAGGGCGACCAGCGCTTCATCCGTCAGATCGTTTGGGTCTCCAACCTCTTCGATATCCCCGCCTGACGGATCGGGTTCGTGCTTCAGCGCGGCCATGAGTCTGTCAAACTCCTCGACTTCTTCGTCCGTCAGACCCTCGGAAGCCGCGGTCTGACTCAACTGAGGCGGCCCGTTCTGTTTCAGCGCGGCCCGTATCTGCCTTTTCAGTCGCATCGCCTCGCGCATCTCGTTGAGCCGTTTGCGGTTATTCCGAACGCTCTGGCAGACGTCCTCGAAATCCATTCGTAGCATCTGGGCCAGTGACGCAGCCGGAATGGCCTCTCTGTCAAACTGATCCTTCAACCAATCGAGAACCTCAGCATCAGGCTCCATACATCCCAGAATGAGGCGGATGCAGTGCAGTGCCTGACCATCCAAAGTCATGGAAACAACAAAGAGCAGGTATTTCTCATGTCCCATGTGATTGGCCAGGCGGCGCGTCATCAGACATCGCTCAAGGGCCAGCCTGTTGTCGCCATCCGCCAGATGGATCAGGGCATCGACATGGAGAACGCGAGCAAACGGTCTGACTTCTGTCAACTGCGAGAGGGGATAGGCCAATCCCCTGGAATGTTGGATTCCCCAATCACATTCGGACAGTCCAGAGGTCACTTGGGCCAGTTCGATGGCGTTCGCGCAACGTCGAACGTAATCCCGAATCGCTCTGTTGGGGTCCACCCCGCGTAGCCTCTCCTGACGATCGTGCCTGTCGCGCAACGCGTTGAGTTCAGAGCGTTCACGGTATTCGCTGAGTGTCATTTCTCCGGGCTGGGCCAGACGTGCCCTATGCCGGGTTTCGAGTTCTCGGAGACGTGGCTCGACATCCGGCTCGAACGCAACCGGCGCACCACTCAGGTACGCGCGGATGTCCTCCATCCTGCCGTCATAGATCAGTTCCCTCTCAACCTCATTGGGCTCCGGACGAAGCAGGAACGCCTGGTAGTAGAGCAACGCGGCATTGCTGGGATCCGGGGGCAAGGCTGCACCCATTGATCCGACTGGACACAAGGCAACGACGCTCCAGAGACAACCAATCACTCCCCTCAGACTGTGACGCACATTGCACATCGTCTTCCTCCCGTTAGACGGACCGCCTCATGGGACATACATAGTACGCCAACTCTCAGAATTGCCTGCATCGACTCTATGAAGTAGACGCCCGAGGGGCCAGGAATAATCACGGACAAATCAGTTCGCAGGAAATGCGCGTTGCCTGCCGACCTTCTCCCGATGCTACCGATCTCGAAAGCGAGTGCCTTCCACCTCTCATCGGGGCCTTTCGTTCCGCTTGCACAGCGCCTATTGTAGAGCGGTGGGGACGGAGAGACAAGGAAAAGACGGAATTTCGTGGCTCGTCGCTCGTGCCCCGTGGTCCGGGAGGGAACTGCTGCGTGAAGCGTCGTTCGTGAAGCGTGAAGCGGGGGCGTCGCGGGCGAACGCATCCACCCTTCTACGCTTCTACCCATTACGGGCGGCCTCCAGCCCGGAGGCTGGGGGCGTTCGGCCCTTGGGATCGGCGAATGGCTGCTGGAACCTATGGGGCAGGGGGTTGCAGGAACAAGAATTCACAGGGAAACGGTGAAATTCTCGTTGACAAAATAGCATGGTCAATTTACCATGTATCCAGCCGCAGGACGGCTGGAAGTACGGACCACGGACCACGGGTCACGGATCACGAGACACGTACAAAGCGGAAAGGGAGAATCATGGTGAGGCGGAAAGAGCCCCAAAAGGGGCGCGAAGGTGAGAAGGGCAGCGAGAAGGGCAATGGCACGCGGCGGAGGCGGGCCCAGAGGCGGTGGGTGGTGCCGCCGCCGGACAGCGACGTCTGGCCGGAGGAGTATCGGGGCGAGCGATGGAAATCCGTCTACGCGATCCTGTTCGCGGGCCGCTGCCAGTTGTGCGCGTACTCCTGTCCGCTGCCCAGATCGCGGCAGCTTCTGGACAAGTGGCTGGGCGTGGCCAGGCGGCTGCTGTGCACGAACCATCCGGACAGCCCGGGCGAACTGCGGGAGGTGCTCCCGATCGACACCTGCCGGAACTTCAAAGCGAAGAGCTGGCTGCCTCCCCGAAGCAGACTCGGCAAAAGAGGTCGCTGCGTGAAAAGGAAGGAGCCTGGCGGCGAGGTTCAACGCATTCCGCTGGGCCATGGACTGTTCGCTACCGTCGATGCGGCCGACTACGAAGAGCTGAAGAAGTACCGCTGGTATGCCAGCCATCATGGTCCCACGATCTACGCACGGTGCCGGCAAAAGGGCAAGGACACGTATATGCACCGGATGATCATGCGGCCTCGCAAAGGCTACATCGTCGATCATATCGATGGCAACGGCCTGAACAACCGGCGCTGCAATCTGCGGGTTTGCACAAGCCGACAGAACCAAGCCAACCGGGGGCCGTGCGGCGGGTCGTCCCAGTTTGTAGGCGTATTCCGCAACAAGGACAGATGGCAGGCGGGGATAGGATGCCGTGGGAAGTCGCATTACATCGGACTCTTCGCCGACGAGGTGGAGGCCGCCAAGGCCCGCGACCGCAAGGCGTACGAACTGCATGGCCAGTACGCCTATCTGAACTTCCCCGACGACTTCCGCTCCGAGGCGGGCAAGCAGGCCGGCGGACGGGTGACGAAGGTCCGCAAAGCGCGCCGAAGACGGGGTCGGAAACGTTCCAAGTCGTCCGTTTCTTCGTCGCGAGCGAGACGGATTCCGGTGTCGACAAAAAAAAAGAAAAAGATTGAAGGATCACCCGTTGACAATCCGACGTAACACGTTGATTATCGTGTCTCATGGTGAGTGTTTCACCACGGCGCATGCAGCGGTGAGGAGCTCTGCGTTGCGAGGCATTCCTCAGCCGGTCGTGAGACCAATTAGTAAGGAACCAAAGTACTCATGAGCAGTCTATCCCGTTCAGGAGGTGTTTCGTCACGCTGCGAGGCGATTTCGTCGCCGATCGCAGATGACGAACCTCCGCCCCTGTGTGATGTCGCCACACCCCGTCGCCTGTGCTCCGACTCCTGGAACGACTGGCGATGGCAAATCCGACACCGTGTTCGCACGGTCCAGCAGTTGGTGACGCGTTTTCCCTCCCTTCAGCACGCCTCCGATCTCTCGCCTGTGATCGGGAAGTATCCTCTGGCGATCACGCCGTACTATGCCTCCCTGATCCGGCGGGCCGATAAAACCGACCCGATCTTTCAGATGTGCGTGCCGCAACTGGTGGAGCTGAACGACCCGCCGTTCCTCTCGTCGGACCCGCTGGAGGAATGCCACGACATGCCGGTGCCCGGCCTGGTGCATCGTTACCCGGACCGTGCGCTGCTGATCGCGACCACCACGTGTTCGACGTACTGCCGGCACTGCACGCGCAAGCGAGTCGCGGGCACGCGGGAAACGACGATCAGCAAGCGGCGTCTGGAACAGACGGTGGCCTACCTGAGGGAGCACCCCGAGATTCACGACGTGATCGTCTCCGGCGGCGATCCGCTGACGCTGAGCACCGCGCACCTGGAAGAGGTGCTGGCCAGCCTGCGTCAGGTCCCATCGGTGCAGATCATCCGGATCGGCACGCGCGTCCCGGTGGTCCTGCCGCAACGCATCACGGAAGAGCTGTGTGCGATGCTGCGGAAGTACCACCCGATTTGGATCAACACCCATTTCAACCATCCGTACGAGATTACGCCGGAGTCGAGCGAGGCCTGTACGCGCCTGGCCGACGCCGGGGTCCCGTTGGGCAACCAGTCGGTGCTGCTGCGCGGGGTCAACGACCAGCCGCAGATCATCGAGCAGCTCTGCCGCAAGCTGGTGAGCATCCGCGTGCGCCCGTACTACCTGTACCAGTGCGATCTGGTCCGGGGGGTGGAGCATTTCCGGACGCCGCTGTCCCGCGGGATAGAGATCATGGAGTACCTGCGCGGACGGCTCAGCGGCCTGGCGATCCCCACCTTCGTGGTGGACGCTCCCCACGGAGGCGGCAAGATTCCCGTCCTGCCGACCTACGTGGTGTCGCAAAGCCCGACGCAGACGGTGCTGCGCAACTACGAGGGCATGCTGATCGCCTATCCGGAACCGCAGGATCGCATCGCCGAGCCCGTGGACGCCCCAAGCGACGTCTCGGCGCCGAGCGTCTGGGACCTGGCGGCCGGGCATCACAGCCATATCAAGCCGGCCCAGGCGACGCGCCTGATGCGTCGAGAGGCACATTGCAGTGTAGGACCGCTCCCGGAGACATTCTGATGATCCGCATTCAGCGGGTCTACAGCGCAGTTCTGCCCATTGACCGAGTTCGGATCGCGCAGACCCAGGAGATACTCCGCCTGAATTTCGCGGCTGTGGCCGGGTATGCGGACAAGATCCCGGACCTGCTGGCCCAGCCGGTCAAGTACGGCTACAAGACCGTGCTGCTGGTCAGTGAGACCGGTCTGGGCAAGGTCACCGGGTTTTCCCTGGTGCTGCACTTTCCGGAGATCAACAGCAGTCTGTTGGATTTTGTGGCGACGCGGCGAGCGGAGCGCGGCCGGGGCATCGGCAGCGCCCTGTTTGAAGCGACGCGTGAGTATCTGCGCGCGCACGGCTCTCTGGGGCTGTACATGGAGGTGCTTCCCGACGACCCGGCGGTGGTGAAGGACCCATCGCTGTTGGCGGAGAACCGGGCGCGACTGCGGTTCTACGAGCACTACGGGATCCGACCCATCACGCACACCGAGTTTGAGACCCCGATCAATGACTCGCCGGCGCCGTACCTGCTGTTTGACGACTTAGGCCGAGGCAAGCCGCTGCGGCGGTCGGAGTGCCGTGCGGCCGTGAGGCTCATTCTCAAGCGAAAGTACGGGCACATCGTTCGTCCGGACTACATCGAGCGCGTGGTGGAGAGCATCATCGACGATCCCGTGCGAATCCGGGAGCCGCGGTACGTAACGGAAGCCACGACGTCGGGCGATCCCTACCCGACTCTGCGAAAGACCTTTGCCCTTGTTCGCGGTCAGTTGCACACCATTCATCACGTCAAGGATCGTGGCTACGTAGAACGTCCGGCCCGCGTCGGCGCCCTGGAGGAGGTCTGCATGGCGACCGGGCTGTTCGACCCGATCGAGGCGCGCCACTTCGGGCAGGAGTACCTGCGATCCGTCCACGCCGCCGATTTCGTCAACTACCTGAAGGTGGTCTGCGAGAAGCTGACGGGCGAGCAGCCGGTGTACCCTTACGTATTTCCCATTCGACGGCCCGAACGCCGGCCCGAGGAGCTGGCCATGTGTGCCGGCTACTATTGCATCGACACGTTCACGCCGCTGGATCACAGCGCCTACCGCGCCGCGCGCGAGGCGGTGGACGTCGCGCTGACCGGCGCCGAAGAGCTGTTGCGAGGGCGACGCGTGGTCTACGCTCTGTGCCGCCCACCGGGCCACCACGCGGAGCGTCGCAGCTTCGGCGGCTTCTGCTATTTCAACAACGCCGCGATCGCGGCGCAGTTCCTGTGCCGCGAGGGCAAGGTCGCGATTCTCGATATCGACCACCATCACGGCAACGGCGCGCAGGACATCTTCTACAACCGCGACGACGTTCTGACCGTGAGCCTGCACGGCCATCCGCAGCATTCGTATCCCTTCTTCAGCGGCTTTGCCGATGAGGAGGGCGACGGTCCGGGCAAGGGCTACAACCGCAACTTCCCTCTGCCGCAGGGCACGGACGAGACGGCGTATCTGGCGGCTCTGGACAGGGCTCTGCGGCTCGTTCGGCGTTTCAGTCCTGCGTTCCTGATTGTCTGTCTCGGCTTCGATACGATGAAGGGCGATCCAACAGGCTCGTTCCTTCTGGCGTCCGGCTCCCTTCGCAAGATCGGGCGACTGCTGGGCGGTCTGGGCCTGCCGATCCTCGTCGTGCAGGAGGGGGGCTACAGCCTTCGGAACCTGCGACGCGGCGCTGCGGCGTTCTTTGCCGGCCTGGCAAAGGCCCTCTCCGATGAACTTGCCGGGGTAAACCCATGACACATAGCCATGAAGAAGCACGAGAACACCTGAACGTAGGGCTCGTCTACGATCTGCGAGACGAGTACCTGGCTCAAGGCTATAGCGAGGAGCAGGTTGCCGAGTTCGATTCCGCCGCCACGATCGAGGCGCTGGAGCAGGCGCTTCGCAAGCTGGGCCATCGACCCGAACGGATTGGCAACGGCATGGCGCTGGCGGCCCAGTTGGTCGCCGGTCGTCGCTGGGACCTGGTCTTCAACATCAGCGAGGGACTCTGGGGCCGCTCGCGTGAGGCGCAGGCGCCGGCTCTGCTGGAGATGTACGGCGTGCTGTACACCTTCAGCGATCCGCTGATCTGTGCCTTGACGCTGGACAAGGCCATGGCCAAGCGGATCGTCCAGAGCGCCGGCGTCCGGACGCCGCGATTCGCGGTGGTAGGCAGCCCCGAAGAAATCGAATCCATCGACCTGACCTATCCCCTGTTCGCCAAGCCCATCGCCGAGGGCACGGGCAAAGGCGTGGATCACCGGTCGCGCATCGACAGCCCGGCACAGCTTCGCCATGTGTGCCGCGATCTGCTGGAGCGCTTCCGCGAGCCGGCGCTGGTCGAGGAGTATCTGCCCGGTCGGGAGTTCACCACGGCCATCCTGGGCACCGGTCCGGCGGCCGAGGTGCTCGGCACCATGGAGTTCACGATTGCCAGCGGCGCGCCTGCCGCGGACTACTCCTATGAAGTGAAAGAGCAGTGCGAGAGCTATGTGAAGTATTTCGAGATGCCTCGCGGGGCGCTGCGCGACGAGGTGGAGGCGTTGAGCCTGGCGGCTTATCAGGCCCTGGAGTGCCGGGACACGGGACGGGTGGACGTGCGTCTGGATGCGCAGGATCGGCCATGCTTTATCGAGATCAACCCGTTGCCCGGTCTGCACCCGACGCACTCGGACCTGCCCATGATCGCGACGCAGCAGGGCATGGCCTATGAGGATCTGATCGGCCGGATCGTGGCCAGCGCCCTGAGCCGACGGGAGGACTTGCCATGTCGCGCGGCCCGGTGCTGATCCTTTACAACGAGCCGGCCGCAGCGAAGGCCGGTGGCTTTCTGGAGAGCGAAGCAGGCGTCCTCGCGGAGGTCGCGGCCGTGGTCGAAGCGTGCCGCAAGCTGCGCCGACCCTGTCGGGCGGTGGGACTGCGGGACTATGCGCAACTGCCCGAAGTCTTGTCCGGGGCTGATGAGTCCGTCGTCTTCAACCTTGTGGAGGGGTTTGCCGTCGGTCCGGAGCGGGCCAGTTTCGTGCCGGCGATCTGTGCGGCCTTCGGCAAGGCCTGCACAGGGAATCCGACCACGGGATTGCTGGTATCGTTGGACAAGTGGCAGAGCAAGATTCTGCTCGAAGGCGCTGGGCTTCCTGTTCCACGCGGATGCCTGATTCCGGCAGGTACGGCATGGGCTCAAGCCCATCCTACGGATTGGCCGGGGCCGTATATCGTCAAGCCCGTTGGAGCCGATGCGAGCGAGGGGATCGATGCGGCCAGCGTGGTCCCCGACGGCGGTCGCGCACTGAAGCAGGCGGTCGCGCGCGTACACGAGCGGTTCGGCCAAGCGGCCCTGGTCGAGCAGTACATCGAAGGGCGGGAACTGAACGTCTCGGTCCTCTGGCGCGGCGCCGAGCCCGAGGTCCTGCCGCTGGCGGAGATCGACTTCAGCGCCTTCGACACAAGCCGTCCGCGGATTGTCGGCTACGAGGCGAAGTGGCTGGCGGACACGTTCGAGTATCGCCACACACCGCGAATCATCCCATCGCCGTTGCCGGCGAAGGTGGCGCGCCGGGTACGTGAGTTGGCCATGGCGGCCTGTCGCTGCCTCGACTGCCGCGACTATTGCCGCGTCGACGTGCGTCTGGACCAGGCCCTGGAACCCTACATCCTGGAGGTGAACGCCAACCCGGACATCTCGCCGGATGCCGGTTTCGCGGCGGCCCTGGATGCGGCGGAGATTGCGTACCATGATTTCGTTCGCCTGACGATCGACAATGCCGTCTCGCGTCTGGCCAGGCCCAAAACCCGATCGCGACGACGGGCCGTCGCCAAGGCCGGCGCCGGCGACCTGCGCATCGTCTGGTGTCAGGCGTCGCATCGCGATGCGGTGGTCTCGCTGCTCACGGGGACGCACATGTTCCGTCCGGGCGAGGTCCAGATCGCCAAGGAAGTGCTGGACGACGGGATCCGCGGCGGACCGGCCGGCCACTATCAGTCGTACGTGGCTGTGCGAGGGGACGAGGTTCTCGGCTGGGTCAGCTTCGGCCCGACGCCCTGCACGATCGGCACCTGGGATCTGTACTGGATTGCCGTTGCCGCCTCCTGCCAGGGACAGGGCATCGGCCGTGCGCTCATGGCCTATGCCGAATCGGAGATCCGGGCGCGAGGCGGGCGCCGCGTGATCGTCGAGACCTCCGGCCGGGATGCCTACATACCTACCGTCGCCTTCTACGAGCGCATCGGCTACCGCCGCGAGGCCACGCTGGAAGATTTCTATGACATCGGCGACGCCAAGGTCGTTCTGACCAAGTGCGTGGCGCCGACCATTGCCTCGTAGGACATCGCCTCAATACCTTGCCACGACCTCCTGATGTTCATCCAGCTTGCCCGGCAGGATGATCCATTCCTTGTCGGCGTCGAAACGCTCGTACGGGCTGCCGTTGACAATGACGCTCTTGATCCTGGCGCCGTCCGGATGCCTCAGACGCAGGAAGATGCGCTCCGGGGCGTTGCGCCCGGGTGGGTCCACGACCGCTTTGATCTGCCCTTCGTTCGATTGCGACTCCAACGTGAGCGACAGGACACCGAAGTTGGAGGGTGCGTTTCGGATGCTGACCCGCTTTCCATGCGACAGCCAGTATCGGGGGATGGCCTGCCCGAGATACAGGTTCGGGCCTGCTTCGCGGACGAACATCAGTCGCAGCCAGTACGTGGATTGGGCCTCGTCCGAAGATTTGAAGTGATCGCCCCTGGGGTATCCCAGCTCCGGCAGCGAGTGCTCGTTGCACATGCGGATTTCCGGATAGAACGCGGAGGCGAAGCCGTTGAAGTAGGCGCGGAGGAAATGCTTGATGTCGTCCCGCCACAGGTAGGGCAGGGGGCCGTCCAGCAGATTGGCCTGCATCGAGAAGCCGCCCCGAGAGAACCAGAAGTCCTCGAACGCGGGTATCGCGTAGCCATAGCGTTCGGAGATGTAGAGATTGTCCTCGAAGTCCTTCATGATCCACTCGGTCTCTGGGGCGTCCGGCCCAAGCAGTCCGTACGCCGGAAGGAACAGCGAACCTTCGAGCGTCTCGCGCAGCCAACCGTGAGCCCGGCCTCGCTCGTACAGGCGGGAAGGGATCTTCGGAACGTACGTGGCATCTCGCAGCCGGACGACCGGGCAGCGAATGCGCGATTCGATGATGCCTCGCATGACATCCTCGCAGTAAGCCTGTGCCTCTTTCTGGAGTCGTGCGCCCTCGAGATGTCCGAAGTCGGCCAGGGCTTCAGCCAGCGCCTGAAAGCCCCAGGCGGTAGCGCTGTTGGTGGCCAGCCAGTACCAGTAGTCGGTGACGTCTTCCAGCGAGCCGCTCGGCAGCCAGCCGTACTCCAGCGGTTTCGTGCCGTCCTTGAGGGTGGTCATCGTGGCCTTGCGTTCTCCGACGACCCAGTCACAGGCCTTGATGAGCTTGGGCGCCGCTTTCTCCATCCACGCGCGATCCCGCGTCATCCACCAGTGCTGGGCCATGTTCCACATGACGTAGCCGTGGCTCTTGTTGTATCCGCCGGTCTCGTGGCCTGCGGCGCCGTAGAACTGCCCCTCGCGGCTGCGGAAGTTGCCGGGCATCGAGACGGTGCCCTGGTAGTGCAGGAAGGCGTCCAGGCAGTGCTGCGCCTGCTCGTGGAGGCCACGACGGTCCAGATCGCTGATCATCATCACCGATTCGTTGGGATAGACGCCGTAGTAGAACGTGCCCACATGGGCGTGCAGACGATCGGAATCGAGCTCCTTGAGGCAGTTGACCAGCAGGTGCCTCAGGTGGGCCTTGTAGAAGTCGTTGATCCAGGGCTCGGGCGTCTCGATTTGCGTGGCCTTGGCGGTCAGCTCCCTCCAGAAGCCGCAGATTCGCCGGGCGTCGGAATCGAAATCACGCTTCTGCAGGGCTTCGATCTCCTTGCGATCCGTGAGTGTGACTGAAGGTATGCAAAGGTGCAGCGTCATTGACTCGCCCGGTTCGAGATTTGCGGCCCACGCGGTGGATTCTCCCTCCTCCGAGAGCGTGCCTTGGTTCGCGCCGGCGATGAGAAACCGCAGACAGGGACCTTGTTCAGTCTGCGCCACGGCGCGGCCGTCCTGGATGGTCAACTTGCCCTCGCCGGGAGCGTGGGACGCGAAACGCAGTCGCACGGGCGCGGCGTCCGTCGGCGAGACATTGACCATGCGGACCTGCATCAGAAGCACCGTCGGGTCGTCGAGGTCAATGTCGC
Source organism: uncultured Pirellulales bacterium (assembly GCA_964575615.1). GTDB lineage: Bacteria > Planctomycetota > Phycisphaerae > Sedimentisphaerales > Anaerobacaceae > Anaerobaca. The sequence goes on from CAZNSM010000067.1 coordinate 20,244, forward strand.
TCAGGTCCGCGTCCAGTGCATCGAGGACCGTTGCCTGCTCGTAATAGACCGGCCCATCCTGCCACCAGGTGTGGACCAGGGGCAGGTAGCCTTCTTCCAGCCGGCGTCCGCCTCGAAGGCTTTCGTCGGGCAGGCCGAAGGAAATCTCCAGCATGTCGCCTTTCCACTGCTTGCGGGCGCTGTCCCGCTCGCTTTTCTGGATGTTGAACCATCGGCCGACCGCGCTGATGTCGACGTCGCCGTTGGGGTGCTGTCGGATCGTGTTGCGATCTCCCGGCAGGCCGTGGACGAACCAGAGCGGACGCTTCAGGGGCATGTCGTCCCAGGCGCCCGGCAGGGTCTGCTCCGGCGCGTCTTTGACGCGATCGTACACCGTGCGTCCTCGGAAACCCGTGCGCAGCGCCTCGCGATAGCCCTCCAGAGTGATAGTGTCCTGCGCCGCTGTCACCAGCACGCCCAGGTCGTCGACGAGAATGCGGTCCCCTCTGGCGACCTCGTCGGGGGCGAACGAGAACGGCCGGGCGCTGGAACGGACGGTGACGATGGTCCGGTCGTAGCGGTCGTCGGTAGGATCTCGGGCGACCAGGAGATCGGCCTCAATGGCCGTGCTGTCGCCGGCCGGAAAAGACCACCTGAGGTTGTCCGTGACGTCGATTCGAGTGTCGCCGGACGGACGGACGCTCACGAGGCGGCCGTTGTGGACCTCAAGAAGGCCTCTCTCGACACCGGCAGCGCCTATGGCGGCCAGGGCCGGCTTGCCGAAATGGATGCGAACGCTCAGCGGTTGATACGCTGACTCCGTGAGCACGCTCAGGCTGCGAAGTCGGGGCGCGGTCCGGCCGAAAAGCAGACGCACCCAGAGCGTCTTGCGGTAGGCGACGCCGGAACCCTCAACGCCCTCGATCTCCTTGGAGGTGATTGGCAGGAACGAGAACGACCACGTCGCACCGTCGGCGGCGACGGACGTCTCGGCATCGATCCACTTGCCGTTGGTCCAGTCGTCCATCGCGTCCCAGCCCACGCCGCCGGCCCCGCGTTCGGCCTGAACCGGATCGGCCTTTCCATCCCAGGTCCGACGCCAGTACTGGAGCGTCACCTCGGACGGCTCCGGCAGGGTCTGGCCCTCCTCGAACTGGGCGATCACCCGCCGGACCTTCCTCGGCTCGGTCCAGCGGATTCCGTGCGACCGTCCATCCGCATCGGAGACGCGAAAACCGAACGGCGCGATGTCACATGCCTCGCCCGATGCCGTGGTTTCGTCCCCCTGGTCTGCCCGCAGCGAGCAGCAAGCAAGCATGACGCACGCCGCAACGACGATCCTTGTCTTTTCCATGACCGACTCCGCTGCAATAGATTCACTCCATTCAGGGTTGTGCGACGATGGCGTGGTCCCAGGGCTTGACGCCTTTCTTGTTTCCGCCGAAGCCGATGGGTTTCGGATCGTACTGCCCGATGATGTCCACCCTGCTCCTGGCCGGGATCCGGTCGCTCAGGCCCACCGACCAGTAGCATGCGTTGACCATCAGCCGGCGGAAGTTCTCATCCTGGAAGTCGCCGGCGTGTCCCATCGTGGTCGTGAAGACCTTGGCGGTCTTGCCTGTGTCACCGGTATAGGTCCTGGTCCAGGCCACGGGCAGGGGCTTCTTGTCCTCGTTGATCTTGTCGGTTGGGTTCATGCCGGCCAGGACGTAGCCCATGATGACGGGTGTGCAGTCGCCGTGCAGCGTCGTCAGGCCGTAGACGTCTGAAGGGCCCCAGATCTCGCCGACGCCGCGAACGATCGGATGATTCTCCATGCCCGGCGCGACGAGTCCTCGCGTGCTCTCTTTCTGGTGGACTCCGTAATGGCTGACCCACGTCTCGCCGAGGACCTGGCGGCCGTAGCCGCCACGGAAGCTTTCGTCTCCGTTGTCCCAGCTATATTTGGCGTAGGGGCTGCTCTTATCCTTCTTATAGTAGAAGGGATGGGTCGCGGTCCGCAGGGCGATGATGGGCCGCCCCGAATGGGTGTAGTCAATGATGTGCTTCATCTGCTCGTCGGGCAGCTCGCGGAACCGCGTGAACAGCACCATCAGATCGGCGCCGTCGAGGGCCTCCAGGCCGGGGATGTTGTCGCCGATTACCGGGTCGATCTCCCCCGTTTCCTCGTTGATCGCGAACAGCACCGTGCACTTGAAGCCGTGATGGACCGTCAGGATCTTGGCGAGCATCGGCATCGATTCCTCGGAGCGGTACTCCTCGTCGCCCGTGACGAAGACGATGTGCTTGCCCTGGCCCGGCCCGGCGTGGCCGTCGAACGTGATCCGGCGTGGATCGGACGCCGCCAGGGGATTCGTCGGGCCTGCGAATACGGTGACGATCAGGGTCAGCAGGCATGTCTTGGATGTGGTCATAATCCTTACCTCCTTACTTGGGCCTGTTTTTGGCCAATGATTATAGCATCGCGTCGTTGCTCATGCACGCGCTGCGTTGTCGTGAATTGCCAGAGAAATCCTCTTTCCATCGCCCGCAAACCGCCCGTGAAAAAGGTTGACACGGTATGGCGCGGCCGGTAGAAGGGACATGAATCGGCCGCGCAGGGGGCAGCCGGCCGTGGTTGCCCCGGACAGGCACAGGGGCCTGCTCCCGCCGCCAGGAGCCAAGACACTATGGCCATCATCAGCAATTCTTTTCGAGGGCGCCCATGAAGACTGGATTCAATCTCTTACTCTGGACTCCGTTCGTCACCGAGGAGCATTTTGGCATTCTGGGGAAGCTCAAGGCTACCGGTTATGACGGCGCGGAAATCCCACTTTTCGCCGGCGATGTGGAGCACTACAAGAAGGTGGCCAAGGCCCTCAAGGACAACGGCCTGAAGTGTACGACGTGCACCGTTATGCCGGATGGCGAGCACAACCCGATCAGTGCGGATGCCAATATCCGCGAGAAGGCTGTCGACTATCTCAAGTGGGCGATCGACTGCAACGAGGCGCTCGGCTCGGAGGTCCTGTGCGGGCCGTACTATCAGCCCCTTGGAGGGAAGTTCTTCAGCGGCAAAGGGCCCACCCCGGAAGAGAAGCAGCGGGCTGCGGAGGTGCACCGCAAGATCGCGGACTATGCGCAAAAGGCCGGCGTCGTGCTTGCCGTCGAGTGCCTGAACCGCTTCGAATGCTACTTCCTCAACACGATCGCCGACGGCGCCGAGCATGCCAAGCGGGTCAATCATCCCAACTTCGGCGTGATGTACGATTCTTTCCATGCGAACGTCGAAGAGAAGGACCCGGTCGGCTGCATCAAGAAGAACCTGAAGATGATCCGCCACGTTCACGTCTCGGAGAACGACCGCGGCACGCCGGGCAAGGGACACGTGCCGTTCAAGAAGATCTTCAAGGCCCTGCGGGCGGGCGGCTACGACCAGTGGCTGACGATCGAGGCCTTCGGGACCAGCCTGCCCGAACTGGCAGCGACGACCTGCGTCTGGCGGGAGCTGTCGGCCAGCCCCGAGGAATGCTATCAGTTCGGGTATAAGACGATCAAAGAAGGGTGGGACGCCGCCGCCTGAAACGACCAGGACGAGACCGTTAGCGAACGCTACCGCACCGGAAAGGAGCCAGAGATGAGTTCGAAAACCTCCCCCAAACTTCACAACGCCATGTGGCCCGGGCTGGTGGGCAAGGGAGATGGGCCGGGCCAGGAGCCGCCGATCAGTCTGAAGCGGATGCTCGAATTGACGGCGGGCGCCAGCGTGAACGGGCAGAAGTTCGACGGCGTCGATTGCTTTCTCTTCCTGCCGCACACCGACCCCAACGCCAGCGA
>CAZNSM010000068.1:0-2976 GCA_964575615.1 uncultured Pirellulales bacterium
CACTGCGAGCCGAGTTCCTGCAAAGGCCTCTGATCCCTGCCTCGCAGGTCCTTACCCGTTTCCATGATCTCGATGAGGTTCACCAGACCGGTCAGCGCCTCGACCTCGTGGCCGTGCACCGGACCGATGAAGAAGACCACGGGCTTCTTGCGAGCATCCTTGTCCATGTAGGCGCTGGGCAGACGGCCTCCGATGGCGGAGTTGAAGTTGGCCTTCTGCTGGAGCGGCTCTTTGACGCCGTACGTCACGAGGTGGATCGGTCTGCCGCCGGGCGAGATCGCGATGACGCGGGCGGTCGCGCGCTTCAGCCGCTCGAAACGGTCCGCCAGCCCCCTGACGTCGCCGACCCAGAACTCGGGCAGTTGCCGCTGAGGGACTCTCGCTTTGGCCTGGGCGTAGGTCATGCGGTCCCCGCTATCGGCGGCTTGCGTGGAGCCGCCGAGCGTCTGGCTGATGAGGACAACAAGGACCACGATGCACAACCCACGTGACACGATCCTGTTCATGTTCACCTCCGAAACGTGAAGAAGTTCGAATCCTGCTCAGACGAGCAGCTTCTTGACCCACCAGCTCAGATAGTCCTCGTCGGAAGTATCGGGAGACAACTCCCGGCTCTTCATCTGCCGCTCGTACGATGCGGCCATGTCCTTCTGCCAATAGGCGACCACGCTCTCCGGTTCGGGCGTCTGGCCCTGATCCCTGGTGGCTCTGATCCACTCGTTGAGTTTGGCGCGGTGCTCCCTGAGCGCCTTGGCGTGCGCGCGGTCGTCGATGAGGTTGTGCGTCTCGAACGGGTCCTTTTCGAGGTCGTAGAACTCTTCCTTCGGTCGGGCCGGGGCCATGAACCGCGCCTGCTCGGGCGTCAACTGCCCTCGCTTGTGCAGCACGTGCAGCAGTGTCAGAACGGGGTATTGCAGCTTCTTGTACGCGTTGAACTGTGTGTACGGCCGTTCGGGATAGAAGTTGCGGATGTACTTGTACCGCTTCGAGCGGATGCAGCGGATGCGGTCGACCGTCCCGTCGCACCGGTCGCGGGCGGCGAAGATGTACTTGCGGGCTTTCTTGCCGCGCACGAGGAACGGGTGGCCCTGGAGATGCCTGGGCGGCGTGATCCCCGCCAGGGACAGGAAGGTCGGCGCGAAATCGATGCTGCTGACGAGGTCGTCAACGACGGCGCCCGGCTCGATGTGCCCGGGCCAGCGGATGATCGCCGGGATGCGGATGCCCTCGTCGTAGAGCCACTGTTTGCCCCACACGTGCGGGCGGCCATGGTCGCCGAAGTACATGACGATGGTGTTGTCCGCCAGACCCTCTTTTTCGAGCCAGGCCAGCGCCACGCCGACCTCGGTGTCGAGGTTCTGGATGGATTCGAGATAGTCGGCCCAATCGCGCCGGGCGACCGGATGATCCGGATAGCAGGGCGGCAGTTTCACCGCCGTCGGATCGATCGGGTTTTTGGGGTCCCGCTTGAAGTCCCGATGGGTCAGGCTGAGGTTGACCTGAGCGAAGAACGGCTGGTTGGGTTTGCGCTGCGCCCAGTCGGTGCCGTCGAAGGGCAGGCTCTTCGGGGTGAAGTTCCAGTCGGTCTTGCCGGCCTTCTTGTAGTTCAGGCCGGAGGCGTTGCTGGTGAAATAGCCGGCCCGGCGGAAGTAGTCGGTGATTACGTTCACCGGCGCCGGCAGCGTATAGCCGTCGTCGCGATGACTGCGGTGGTTGTGGGCGCCGATGGTGGTCTGGTACATGCCCGTCATGAAGGCCGAACGCGAGGCCGAGCAGACCGGGCCGGTGACGAACGCGTTGGTAAAGCGGGCGCCCTGGCCGGCCAACCTGTCGAGGTTTGGCGTCTTGACGAGCGGATGGCCGTAGCAGGCGAAATCGGGCGAGGTGTCTTCCGAGATCAGCCACAGGATGTTCGGCCGCTGCTTGCGCGGCGCCGTGGCGGTCTTGGGTGCATCGGTGGTACAGCCCGGCAGAACCGTCGCGGCGGCGCCGCCGCCGACGGCCTTGAGGAACTCGCGTCGTTTCATCTTCGAGTCTCCCTTCTCTTTCGTGGAACGCGTGTACGCCGATCTCAAACTCGCCTCAGGCCGGTTCGGCAAGCGAGCCGGTCAGTTCGGCAAGCGAGGCGATCTTCTTTCGCACGCAGTAGTCGCGCAGGCCGGAAACGACCTGTGTCGCACAGTCGGGCTCGACGAAGCTGGCGGTTCCGATCCCCACAGCCGTCGCGCCGGCGATCAGGAACTCGATCGCGTCGGAGGCGGTGCGAATGCCGCCCAGGCCCAGGATGGGGATTCCCGCCTCGCGGGCCACCTCCCGGTAGACCTTGTTGACGAGGTAGACCGCGATCGGTTTGACGGCCGGACCCGACAGACCTCCTGTCCGGTTCGCCAGCACCGGCCGGCGCGTCTCGATGTCGATGACCATCGCGGTGAAGGTGTTGACCAGGCTCAGCGCATCGGCGCCGCCGGCGATTGCCGCGCGGGCCGTGACGCTGATATCCGTTACCGTCGGCGTGAGCTTGACGATCAGCGCCTTCGAGCCACACGCCTTCTTGACCGCCCGGGTGATCTCCTCGACCTGGGCAGGGTCGGTGCCGAAGCTGATGCCGCCTTTCTTGACGTTCGGGCAACTGATGTTCAGCTCGAAGCCGGCCAGCGTCTTCTCGCCCGCCAGCCGCTCGACGACCGCGACGTATTCCTCGATTGTCGTCCCGGCCACATTCACGAAGACCGCCGGCTCCATCCTCGCGATCAGGGGCAGTTTCTCCGCGATGAAGCGTTCCAGGCCCACGTTGGCCAGGCCGATGGCGTTGAGCATGCCGGCGTCAGTCTCGACGATTCGCGGCGTCGGGTTGCCCTTGCGCGGCTTGAGCGTGATGCTCTTGGTGATGAAGCCGCCCAAGGCATTGACGTCCATGAAGTCGGCCAACTCGTCGGCATAACCGCACGTGCCCGATGCTGTGAACACCGGATTGGC
>CAZNSM010000068.1:3076-14134 GCA_964575615.1 uncultured Pirellulales bacterium
TCGACGCGGCACTCGATCGCGCAGCTCTGGCACAGGCCGATCCCGCAGGCCATGCGGCGTTCCATGCTGACCTGGCAGTCGATGTCCTTCTCCTTCGCGATCCGGGCGACCGCCTCCAGCATGCGTTCCGGGCCGCAGGCGTAAACGATCAGCTTCTCGCGGTCCCGATCCGCGTTCTCTTGCAGCCACCGGGCCAGACACTCGGTGACAGGTCCTCGATGGCCCACCGAACCATCGTCGGTGGCCACCATCGACGGGACGCCCAACGTCGCGAACGTGGGGACCGACAGACTCAGACCTTCCTCGAACGCGGCAGGGCGCTCCTCCAGAGGCAGGGCGGCCACCGTCCGAGCGCCGATGAAGGCGATCGTCTCGACCTCCTTGTGCTCGGTGCTCAGCAATTTGGCCAGACAGCGGATCGGCGGAAGGCCCATGCCTCCAACAACCAGCAGAGCGGTCCGCTTGCCCTGCGGGACGGTGAAGCCATTGCCCAGCGGCCCGAGGAGGCTGGCGACGTCGCCGGCGCGCAGGGTGGTCATGCGCAGGCTGGCCGGACCGACGACGCAGTAGAGCAGGTCGGCAATCGTCGTGTCGCCCTCGACCGTGACGTCGGAGAAGCTGAATGGGCGGCGCAGCAGGACGCTGCGTCGGGCGCCGTCCAGTAGCGCCTTCGGGATGCTGTCGGTCGCGGGGAGCGCCAGGTCCGACGTGTAGAACTCGATGAACTGGCCCGGCCTGAAGCCCGCGAACGCGCCGGCCGCGTCGCCCGAGAAGCGAAGCCGCATCTTCCAGAAGCATTCGCCCGCCCGGACGTTGGACAGGACCGTCGCGGCGTGACATCCCTTCTTCCGTGATTCGTGTTTCTGCGTCATGCGGGATTGCTTCCTGATGCGTCAGAGCTCGCCTTCGAAGACCTTGACGCCGTCGACGACCTTGCACGTGTGCACGGCGAACTTGTCGGCGAAGTCGGGCCGGCTGCGCGGATAGGCCGTCTGGACCGCCTCGCGCACGGCTTCGACGCTCTCGGCCCGCACCAGCGCGCCGGAGGCGCCCTTGTCGCCGCCGCCCAGCATCCGCTCGCCCAGTACGCCGGGAACCGTTCGCACGACGTCGCACATGGTTTCCAGCTCCGGTCCCGAGATCCGGTAATCGTCGCGCAGGCCGATGCCGTCCTGGCGGAAGATCGCGCCGACGGTCTCGATGTCGCCCGCCTTCCACGCGTCCATCATCCTGTAGAAGCGTTGCTGGGCGCCGAAGATATACGTCAGCCGGGCGCAGAGGTCGGGGAATTTCGGACCGAACTGCGTTATGATCTTGCGATAAACCGCTTCGTCCTTGATGTCGGCCAGGCAGGAGATCTGGAATCCGGCCTTTTGCAGAATCGCCACCAGCTCTTCGCACTCGCGGCGTCGCACGGCGTAGGTTGATTTCTCCAGGCCGGGGCGGTCGGTGCCTGTGTCGAGCACCATGATCCGGAAATCGGTGGCGCCCGCGCCCATCGGCACGTACTCGATCGAGCGGTCGGAGGGATTGTAGTATGTGCCCATGCCTTCGCGGGCGAACAGGACCATCGTCTGGTCGAGTTTGCCACAGGGCGAGCCGATGTAGTCGTTCTCGACCGCCTGGGCCAGGTCCACGATCTGAATGTCCTTCTTGACCTTGATCTGGTTCGCATCGAACAGCGAGAGGATCAGGTTGATGCACAGCGATGCCGAGCGGCTCATGCCGCCGCCTGGGATGTTGCCGTAAAGAACCGCGTCGATCCCCTGGGTGAGCTGGAACCCCTCGCGCCGCAGAATGTAGTCGATGCCGTAGGGGAAGCGGCCCCACGTCTGGGCGATGGCGGCCGCCTTGGGCTGCGGGACGTGGCCGATGGTGTACTCGATCACGCCGTCGTCGGGAAAGTTGCCGCTGAAGAGCCGGACCTTGTTGGCGCCGTTGGGTTTGTACGCCATCCAGATGAAGCGGTCGGTGCCCACGCCGAAAAGCTCGGTGCCGTTGTAGTCGCCGTGCTCGACCCCCAGGCAGAACCGGGACGAGGTCCGGCGGACCTTGCCGCCGGCGATGTTCAGCTTGTGCTCCTTCGCCCACCGTTGGATCTTCTCCAACGCCGCTCGTCCTTCCTGTGTCAGTCCCATCTCGCTTTGCGTTCTCCAAAAACGAAAGGTTATCAGCTTGCACGACGACTGCGTGCGAATATAGCCCAACGCCCGCCAAACATCAAGGCGCTATCTGCCACACGTGCGCGGGCGCAAAAGGAGGGCCTGTGCCGAGTGGACACAGGCCCCGGGAGTATGGAACAACCGGCTCGAAGGCATTGGCACGCCCCTCGGCCGGGTCTGGCGGTTTACTTTGGCGTCTCCAGAATGAAGTCGTCGAACGCTGCATAGCCCGGATCGCTCGAATACGTCGCCTGGAACAAGCCCACTTGCAGCGCTACACCATCGAGGTCGTCCCGTGTCAGCGGCGAAACCGCCATGGCCGTCCACGCGACGCCGTCGGGACTGGTCCGGAAATGGAACACGTTGCCGATGCGCTCGATCTGGAGATGGCGGTCGGATGCGAAGGCTTTGCCGTTGTGGCCGTTCTCCGTGCGGACGTCGTCGTTGGCGCTGCGGACGAAGTTGCCGCAACTCCAGATGGGGAAGTAGTCCAGCGAGACCCAGTCCTCGCCCGGTCCGGCCTCGTCGGGCAGAGCCCTGGCCATCAGGCCGCAGGTGTTGTGGTACACCGGCGCTTCGGCGGTCCCGGCGTACTCGGCGACCTTCACCGTCGCGACGAAGTTGCCCTCGACCACTTTGTACAGGAACGGCCCGATGGGCGACCAGGGCTCGTGGAAGAAGGCCCCGGTCGACTGGATGTACAACTGGCCGGCGCGATCGATCGACGCGTTCAACGCATCGACCGTTTCGTTGTCGCCCAGGCCGAGGAAGCCGTCCCAGAAGGTCCCTTCAGCGCCTTCGCTAAGGAAGTCGCGCGAGACGTCGAACGTTTCGATCTCGGTCGACATCGGCTCGGCAGCGAGCGGATGGCCCACGCTGATGTCATCGATGAAGACCATGCCCTTTCCGCCGCCTCCCTGTCCGGCCGGATCGCCGACGCCGATGACCAGCGTTTCGATGCGGTTGAGGACCACGCCGCCGGCGCTGAACTCGCTCAGCGGAATCAGCCACTGCTGCCAGGTGTCGATCAGGGTGGCCGCCGGGTCGGGGTGGACGGCCACAGCGGTGTGTCCGCTGCCGTCGCGGACGGCGACGTAGAGCTTGTCCGGCGTGTTGCTGGGCTGCGCGACGCCGATCTCGGCGCTCTGCCACTGCCCGCTCACCGAGCCGGTGGTCGCCACGTTCGAGAACATGGCTGTCGCAGCGGCCGCCGCATTGTGACTGGTCACCGCCAGACCGACGTAAACGTTGCCGATCATCGAGATCGTGGCGGACGAGGCCGCCGCGTCGGCCGTGATGGCCTCCCACGTGACGCCGTCGGCGGAACGCTGCGCGGTGAACGTGTTGCCCGCGCGCGTCAGTTTCACCCAGTACGGCGCTTCGAGTCCAGCCTGCGTGACCGACGTGCTGGCGCCGCCCGGCGAGATGCGCTGCTGGAACGAGACGCCGCTGGCGGCGGTCACCATGACCATCGCGTACTTCGAGGTGTCATCGAGGCTCTCGCGGATCATCACGCCCGCCTTCGCCCAGACGTCGGTGTTCTCGATGCTGTCGACGCGGGCGATGACCGAGCCGTCTCCTGTGAGCGGCTTGTAGACGAACCGGAACTCATCCTGCGTGTTCCAGATGTCGGTGCCGACGCCGCTCATGGTGACGCTGCCGGCGCCGGTCTCGACGAAGCCCAGCGAGTGGCCGCGGAAGAACAGCCGCAGCGTGTCGGCGCCGTTCCGCGTCCAATCCTGCGGACTGCTCCAGGTGCGCTCGGCCTCGGACTGCCACGGCGCCGAGGTGTTGTCGTAGGCCAGAGGCATCGACTGGCGGCCTGTGTGGACGATCGTCTTCTCGGCAAACGGCGCGTTGAGATAGCCGACCGTCGAGCCGGTCTGATTGACCCAGCCGTCGAGCCATGTGTCGAAGATCGCCTCGCCGGCGTCGACGTTGTCCGTGTAGCTCTCGAAATCATCCACGACGAAGAACTCCAGCGTGGAGAAATTCCACAGGTCGCCGTCCCACCGGCTCGGACTGGCGGCGTCGTTCACCTCGTCGACCTTCCAGTAATACGTCGTGCCCAGGTTCAGCTCGCCGGGCTCGTAGCGGCTCTGGGTGACGGTGGCCGCAGGCGTCGTGCCGGTCATGACGGCGACTTTGTTCGTGTCGAAGTGGACCTCCTGCGTCACCGCCTCGCGGCCCGCCCGCCAGCTCAGCGTCGCGTCTGGGCTGACGCCGGTCTTGTTGTTGGCCGGCTGCGGGTCTCGCGCCATGACGGGCTTGCAGAAGAAGCGGACCTCGCTCAGACCATACTGGCCCATCACGCCGTAGCCGCTGTGGATCGTCAGCCGGACGAACCGGGCGACCACGCCGCCCAGATCGACCGTGGTGTTGTGCGTGTAGGTGGACTTGGCGGTTGCCTGCGCGAGCTGGACGTCGGCCAGGGCCGTCCAGTCCGTGCCGTTGGCCGAGTGCTCGACCGTGACGTCCTTCAGGCCCAGTCCGAGCATCTTCTCGAACATCACGTTGTAGTTCCAGACCCACATCTCATAGAGCTTGTAGCTCTTGTCGAACTCGAACTGGATCCACACCGGTTCATCGCCCGGGGTGGCCAGCCACATGTCCGTCGGTTCGGTCGAATGCTGATCGCTGGCGTTCAGGCCCGAGCCGTTGACGGTGTTGGCTGGTCCGGTCGCTTCTTCGGAGGCGGCGTTGCTGGTCGCCACGACGCTCTCGATGGCGTATACGTAGGGTTCGGCGGTGAAGCTCCACAGGTCGCCCGGATGAATGGTGACGCCGTCGGTCTCGATGGCGTCGACGCGCCAGTAGTACGTCTGTCCGTATTCCAGTGAATCGGCCGGAGCGTACGTCATGTCGCCTTGTCCCTGGGCGACCAGGACGCCCAGCGGATTGGCCCTGCTTGCAGCCGTGACATCATCCAGAGACGTCCCGAAGTACACATCGTAAGCCACCAGACCCTCGGGCGCTATCCAGCCCATCGAGGCGTCTTGCGCCACGTCCGTGGCGCCGTTGGCGGGTGTGGGATTGTAGGCCTTCATGCCCGGCACCACCAGTGGGCCGTCGATGGAGAAGTCATCGAACGCGACGTAGCCCGAATCGGCGGAATACGTTGCCTGATACAGCCCAACCTGCAGCGGCACATCGGCCAGGTCGTCCCGCACGATCGGCGAAACGCCCATCTCCGTCCAGGAGGCTCCATCGACGCTGGTGCGGAAGTGGAAGGTATTGCCGACCCGCTCGATCTGGAGATACGGGTCGAGATTGAACTGCGCGCCGTTGTGTCCGTTCTCCGTCCGCACGTTGTCGTTGGCGGTGCGCACGAAGTTCCCGCAGCTCCAGATGGGGAAGTAGTCGATGGCCACCCAGTCCTCGCCGGGACCGGCGTCCTCCGGCAGCGCCCGGGCCAGCAGCCCGCAGTTGTTGTGGTACAGAGGCTGCGCCGCAGTGCCCTGGTAGTCGGTCACCTTCACCGTGGCGACGAAGTCGCCCTCGACGACCTTGTAGAGGAACGGGCCCAGCGGCGTCCACGGCTCGTGCCAGTAGGCGTTCACCGATTGCATGTAGAGCTGGCCCGCCCGGTCCATCGACGCGTTGAGCGCCTCGACTGTCTCACCGTCGCCTAGGCCGATGAATCCGTCCCACACCGTGCCCTCGACGCCGTCGGCGACGAAGTCATGGGCCTCCTCGAAGCGGTCCATAAACACGGCGCCTTGCGCGGCGAAACAGCCTGCCAGCGCCAGAACGACAATGCACACATGGAATGGTCTGGTGAACATGAACGTCCTCCTTCAGTCTGTACCCGCACGGCGATGTCTCGGCCACACGCCGAGCCATGTCTCTGATCGGCATCAGCCGCTTTGCGCAGGGATGCCGCATCACGCAATCGGGCGCAGTGTCATCGGGAGGCGGTCTGTTTGCGATTGGACCCTCCTCAACCTGCCGGGTCGGCCGCCTCCGACACAGACACCGCTCGTTTCGATCTGTGTTACAGGGCCACTGCCTCCTATGTTAGCACAAACACCTCGCAAAAACCACCATATTGCGTCTTTCTGCCGCCACAATACGGTCCATGCCAGTCGGTTTGGCGATCCCTGTCAATCGCCGGCCGAGGCCGGATGCCCGAATCCGATGTCGTCGACGAAGATCAGCCCGGTGCCGCCGGCTCTGGGATTGTCGCGGTCGCCCAGGCCGATGTACATCGTTCGGACGTTGCCGAGGTTGACGCCGGGCAGCTCGCTGAATGGGATCCGCCATTCGGTCCAGCCGGTGCTCAGCGCGATATCCGGATGCGTCACGACCGCCACGCGTCCGCCGGCGTCTTCGACCGCCACGTAAAACGGCTCGGCAGCGTTGCCACCGTCCGCCGGGCCTGAGACGAACAGCCGCAGCGTGTCGGCGCCGTGGGTGTTCCAGATCATCCCGCTCAGATCCCGCTCGGTTTCGGAATAGAAGGGGGCGGACGAGTTGTCGTAGCTCAGGGGCATCGACTGCGCGCCGCTGTGGACGATCGTCCGCTCGGCAAAGGGCGCATCGAGGTAACCGACCGTCGAGCCGGTGTTGTTGACCCAGCCGTCGAGCCATGTGTCGAAGATGGTTTCGTGTTCGTCGATATTGTCGGTGTAACCCTCAAAATCGTCGATGGTCTCGTATTCGAGCGTGGCAAACGTCCACAGATTGCCCTGCCATACTGCCGTCGGCTCGGCCTCGTTGACCTCGTCGACTCGCCAGTAGTAGATCGTCCCGAACGCGAGCGCCTGCGGCGTCAAGCTCGGTTCCTGGCCGCCGCCCGCCGGCGTCAGCGCGCCGGGGTCGGTTCCGAGATGAACTTCGTGCGCCGCCGCCTCGCGTCCGGGCCGCCAGCTCAGCGTTGCATCGGGGGGCACGTTGGCTTCTCCGTCTGTCGGCTGCGGGTCGCGAGCGAAGGTGGGAACGTACAGGAAGCGGACCTCGCTCAGGCCGTACTGAGGAAACGCGCCGCCCCAGTTGCTGTTGGCGGTCAGACGCACCGCCTGGACGGCGCGGCCTTCGAAGTCGATCGTGGTGTTGGAGGCGTATGCGGGAAGGCTGGTGGCCTGCGCGAACTCGAAGTCCCCCAGGACCATCCAGTCGACCCCGTTCTCGGAATACTCCACGGTCGTATTCTTGAAACCGTAGCCCAGGAAGGCTTCGAACTGAATGTTGTAGTTCCAGATGAGCATCTGGTGGAGCTTGTAGAGGCGGTCGAAGGTGAACTCGATGAAGGTGGGCTGGTCTGCGTTCTCGCCACTGAGCCACATGTCCGCCGATTTGACCGAGTGCTGATCGTTCTCGTCCAGGCCGGAACCGTTGACCACGTTCTCCGGGGCGGCGCCTTCCGTGAAGCTGGAGGCGGCAACCGTCACGTTCTCAATCGGATACGCGAAAGGCTCGACCTCGAAGCTCCAGACATCGCCTTTGAAGATGGTGTAATCCGGCGGGCCGTTCACTTCATCGACGCGCCAGTAGTACGTCCGGCCCAGCTCCAGCAGACCCGGATCGTACGTTGTCGTGGTCTGTCCCTGGCTGACCAGCACGCCCATCGGATTGGTCCGGCTGGCCGCGTTGACGTCCGCGAAGCTCGTGCCCAGGTACACGTCGTGCGTGACCGCCGAGGCGCCGGCCGTCCAGCTCAGCACGCCGTCGCGCCGAACGTCGGCCGCGCCATCCTCGGGCGAGGGCGCCGATGCGCTCACCAGGCCCAGCGGCCCATACACGACAAAGTCGTCGAAGTCCATCACGCCGCTGTAGGCGTGGAGGCCGACTCGCCCTGTGGTCCATTCGGCATGCTGGACGCGGAACATCTCCACGTCGTCCACGTAGCCGGCCAGTCCGGTCGAGGCCACCTCCAGCTTGATGCGGTACCACGTCCCCACCTCCAGGGCGTTGTTCGTCTGCGTCAGCATCGTGGCGGCGCCTTCGTTGTAGATGTACAGGCGCGACTCGGTGTTCGTCCAGCCGTTGATGATCCAGCGGTACATGTGCGTGTTCGGTCCGTTGCGGTCGTCCCACGTCACCGGCGCAGGGTCCTGGACGCGGAACAGCACGTTGACCGGCGCATCGCCCGGCGTCAGAGAGCGGACCTTGAACTCGATGGTGTACTCGACCCATTCGTCCTTCCAGCGATCCGAGGCCACCATCGACGCCTGCCAGGGGCTGGCGGTGCTGAGCTGCTGGTACAGGCCGTCGGCGATTTGCCAGTCGCCGCTGATCACTTCCCACTTGGTTGCGGACTCGGCCGGGTCCTCGAAATCGTCGGAGAAGTAGATCTGCGCGCCGCCCGGCGAGGCCCACAGCGCGACCTGAACGAGGGCCACAAGCATTGCGAATTTCGGGATTCTCCTGGAAACCATGTCTCGTCCTCCTTTGCCATGTGATTGAAGGTCATGACCCTGCCGCGCCCGCTGTCGGATTCCGGCCCATCGAACCGGATGTCAGTCAGCGGGGCGATCGATAGCGACTGCCGGAACCGGCAGATCCAACCTCAAGAGAAGTGAATCCTCCACTGGCGATAGGTCTCTTCCGCATCCGTCACCGTCCCGCTCCGGCTGCCCGCCGGAGCCTTGTCCGCTCGCGCGACTTCCAGGAGCCCGGCCCGCCCCCCGCAGCCGACTCCTGCGTATACTTATACCAGAGTCGAACCCTCCACACAATGCCGTTTCATGTCTCCGATGCCGGTCCGGCCTGCGCAGGAACAAAAAAGCGGCCTCCGGTTGGTGCCGGGAGGCCGCTTGACTCACAAAAGACGGTGCGGATGGTCCGCCGTCCCGCGTTGGATGAGCTATTTCGCCAGTCCGATCGGGCTGAAGATTGCGTAGAGGGCCAGCGTGATGACGATCACCACGACGCCGGCCAGCTTGGCGCCGCCGGACGACGTGAGGTTGAGGTCCGTCCTGGTATGGAACTCGATCGGCTGCGGCAGCGGCTTCACGACCGTAATGATGGCCATGGCGGCCAGGCAGAGCCCGAAGCAGATGGCCATGCGGTTGAGGAAGTTGCCGATGACCACCGCCATGGTGGGATTGGCCATGACGCTCGGAAGCGTGGACAGATACCACAGCAAGCTGTAGGCCACCACGTTCAGCACCAGGCCGACGACGCCGGCCACGGGCGGGGCCTTGCGGACCAGCAGACCAAACGCGAAAACCGCCAGAATGCCCGGCGAGAGGAATCCCTGGCCCGCCTGGATGATGGTGAAGATGCTGTTGCTGATCTTGGGGTTGCCCAACTGGGGGGCCAGGAGAATGGCAATCGCCGAGAAGACGATCACGCAAACGCGACCGAGCAGGACCATGGCGCTTTGTCCGGCGTTGGGGCTGATGTGCTTCTTGAAAATGTCCATGGTGAAGATGGTCGAGGCGGCGTTGAGCATGGCCGCCAGCGAGCTGACGATGGCGCCGAGAAGCGCCGCCAGCACGAAGCCCACCAGGCCCGTCCTCTGAGGCAGCACGCTGCTGAGCAACTGGCCCAGAGCGGTGTCATATTTATAGGCGATGAACTTCTCCGTGGCGACGTTGACGCCGGCGGCTTTGGCGGCGTCCCGCACGAAGCTGTTATAGGTTTCCAGCTCCGCGGCCAGGGCCGGGAAGACCGTCTGCCACGCCTTGTCGTCGGAATCGAAGACGGTGTACTGGCCGACCTTCAGTCCGTCATATGTTTGCCTGGTCAAGGGCAGGACGAACGGATTCTGCGTCTTGGCGGCCTTCATGTTCGCCTCGTCGGCATAGACGGCGATCATGAATCGCCCCGCCGGCCAGGCGGCGATCGCGTCTTCATTCGGCGCCTGGACGACGTCCACCAGCCTGGTTTCCGGGTTCGCCTGCGCGTACGCGGCGATGGCGGTCGCATTCGTGCCTGCCGACTGATTCTGCATGTCCTTGGCGAACAGGTTGAAGGCGATGATGCCGGGGATGACCACGACGAACGGGATCAGCAGCTTCATGAACGCACTGAACACGATGCCCTTCTGGCCTTCGGCCAGCGACGACGAGGCCAGCGTCCGCTGGGTGATGTACTGGTTCAGGCCCCAGTAGTAGAAGTTGGGAATCCACAAGCCCAGCAGCAGGGCGGTCCAGGGCAGCGTCTTGTCGTCGCTGGGCAGGAACATGTTCATGCGAACCCGGTTCAGATCCCAGAATCGCTCCATGGTCCCGGTGTCCTGGGCGAAGGTCTTGAACTGGATGGCGCCGGTCTTGACGTTCTCGACGAAGGCCAGCTCGTCGGTCGTGCCTCCGAGTTTCTTGAATGCGAAGATCATGACGATCGCGCTGCCGACGATCAGGGCGCTGCCCTGGATCAGGTCGGCCCAGGCGCAGGCCTTCAATCCGCCGGCGGTCACGTAGATCATGGCGATGATGCCGATGACGATGGCTCCTTTGAGCAGGGGCACGTCATAGCCCATCTTGGCGGCCATGGTTTCAATGGTCAGCGCGCCGGAGTACGTCACCGAGCCGAGCAGCAGCATGTAGATGAACAGCGTCAGGACGGCCATGATCGTCCGAGCGGTGGCGTTGTACCGATACTCCAGAAATTCGGGCATGGTGTAGATGCCTGCCCGCAGGAAGTACGGCAGGAATGCGAAGGCCACGACGACCAGCGTAATGGCCGCCATCCATTCATAACTGGCGATGGCCAATCCGATGTGGCTGGCGGCGTTGCCGCTCATGCCCACCAACTGCTCGGACGAGATGTTGGCGGCGATCAGCGAGAAGCCGATGAGCCACCATTTCAAGCCCCGACCGGCCAGGAAGTAGTCTTCGCTGGTTTTCTCGTGCCGGCTCTTGTACAGACCTGTCGCGACGACCGCCACGACGAAACCGACGAACACCGTAATGTCGAGCCAGTTGAAGCTCATAGCCAATCCTTTCCTTGC
>CAZNSM010000068.1:14234-19089 GCA_964575615.1 uncultured Pirellulales bacterium
CGACGAACACCGTAATGTCGAGCCAGTTGAAGCTCATAGCCAATCCTTTCCTTGCATTTCTCCCCTAACGGTCAGCCACCTACGGACCTGCGCATTATAGCCGTCGCCCTATGACCCGCAATAAAAACCTCATCTTCCATCCGGCGGGCTTCCGCTTCACATGGAGACGCTGCTCTTGAACTCTTCAACGCCTGCCTCGACAGGTGCTGCTGCGCTGCCTCACTCGGCGTGTTTGTGCGTATTGGTGAATGCTCTGGGCAGGGCTTCGAGGATGTCGGTCGCGATCAGGCTGATCTGGCCGTGTGTGGCCGCCGCGATGTCCCCGGCGGCGCCGTGAACGTGGACGCCCAGCACCGTGGCCTCGAAGTTGTCGAGTCCCTGACCCATCAGTGCGGTGACCACGCCGGTCAGCACGTCGCCCGAGCCGGCGGTGGCCATGCCGGGGTTGCCCGTGTCATTGATGTAGAGGCGCTGCCCATCGGTGACGACTGTGCCGGCGCCTTTGAGGGCGACCACGCAGCCGGTAGCCTGTGCCATGTGCGCCGCCGCTTCCTGCCGGTCGGATGGAATCTTGTCGCGAAACAGGCCCGACCACAGCCGGGCCATTTCTCCCGGGTGCGGCGTCAGGACCAGTTGGGCCTTGCGTCTGCTGGGCCAGTCGGGCAGCCGGCTCAGGTTGTTCAGTCCGTCCCCGTCGATGAGCAGCCGCAGGCCCTCCTGCCGGATGAGCGTCTCGATCACCGAGCGCAGGTGAGCGCTGGCGCCCAGACCCGGACCGATGGCGGTCACGTCGTTTTGTGCTGTCGCCTCAAGGATCGCGCCGATTGCCTTGCCGCTGATGCGTCCGGCGGCGTCCTCGGCCAGGGCGATGGTGGTGTAGCAGGGCTCAAGCGCGGCAACGACGGGCAGAGCGCTTCGCGCGGTGGCCACGCGGACCAGTCCCGCCCCGGACCGCAGCGCCGCCCGCCCGGCCAGCGCCGCGGCGCCGCTCATCCCCACGCTGCCGGCGACGATGCAGACCTTGCCGAATGTCCCCTTGTGTCCGTCGATAGGCCGGGGGGTGAGCCTCGGCGCCTCTCGTACGATCTCCATAGTCTATGCGACCCCGTCGATCTTCCGGTTGATCAGCGTCGCGGTCACCGCCGCGGAGAACCCGTTGTCGATGTTGACCGTCGCCACGCCGGAGGCGCAACTGTTGAGCATCGTCAACAACGCCGACAGCCCGCCGAAGCTCGCGCCGTAACCGACGCTGGTCGGCACCGCGATCACCGGGCAGCTCACCAGCCCACCCACGACGCTCGCCAGCGCCCCCTCCATGCCGGCCACCACGATCAGCACATTGGCTTCGTTCAGTTTGGGCAGGTGTCCGAGCAGACGGTGCAGGCCCGCGACGCCCACGTCGCAGACCAGCTCCGTGCGCTGGCCCATGATTTCGGCAGTGACTTTGGCTTCCATCGCCACCGGCAGGTCGGCGGTTCCCGCCGTGAGGATCGGCAGGACGCTCTTCGACGCCGCCGGCGGCTTCTGCTCCAGCACGATCGCGCGGGCCGGCGCCTCGTAACGCGCCAGCGGGAATTTGCCTGTCGCCGCCAGCGCCTCGAACGTTTCGGCGCTCGCGCGGGTCGCCAGCACGTTGTTGCCTCGCGCCGCCAGCGATTCGAAGATCACGAGGATCTGCTCGGTCGTCTTGCCCGAACAGAAGATGACCTCGGGAAATCCCTGGCGGAGCTGCCGATGATGATCGACGCGGGCGAAGCCGAGATCCTCGAACGGCAGATGCCGCAGCCTGTCCATGGCCTCGTCGATGCCCACGCGACCTGTCTTGACCTGCTCCAGCAATTCTCTCAGGTGTTCGGCTTGTATGGGACACCTCCTGATGGTCTGACTGGATCGGCGTTTGCGGCGGTCCCGATCATCCTTGCGATCAGCCGGTGGAGTTCGGTTCCAGCGTCAGGTCCGCGAACAGGCCGGCCTTGTACTTGTGATACGCCAGCGAGGCTACCATGACCGCGTTGTCCGTGCAATATGCTTTGGGAGCCACCAGCAGCCTTCGTGGGGGTTTGTGGCGAAGGCACATCCGTTCCATCGCCTCGCGAAGCGCGCCGTTGGCGGCGACGCCTCCGCCCAGCAGGACCGTCCTGGCGCCGATCCGGTCGGCGGCGCGTCGGGTCTTGCGGACCAGCACGTCGATGACCGCCGCCTGAAACGAGGCGGCGATGTCGGCGATCTGCTGCTGGCTCATTCGGTCCACGCCGTCGGCGCCCTTCATGTCCTGGCCCCGGCAGTGGTACAGCACGGCGGTCTTGAGCCCGCTGAAGGAAAAGTCCAGCGAGTCGCGTCCAAGCATCGAGCGCGGAAAGCGAATCGCTTTGGGGTCGCCGTTACGCGCGGCCTTCTCGATGCTGGGCCCGCCAGGGTAGGGCAGCTTCAGAATCGTCGCGACCTTATCGAAGGCTTCGCCCGCCGCATCGTCGATCGTCGAGCCCAGCAGCGTCAGGTCCAGCGCCGATTCGCAATCGTAGAGCGACGTGTGTCCTCCCGAGACGACCAACGCTATCGCCGGCAGCTCGATTTGCTCCTCGTTGAGCATCGCCGACTGGAGATGCGCGTGAAGGTGGTTGATCGCAACCAGCGGCTTGCCCCACATCATGCTCAGCGTCTTGGCGGCGGTCACCCCCACGACCAGGGCGATGGCCAGTCCCGGCTGGTTGGCGATCGCAATCGCGTCGATCTCGTCCCTGCCGACGCCCGCCTGACGCATCGCCTCCGTCAGGACCGGCAGCAGATTCTCGATGTGCGCCCGCGAGGCGATCTCGGGCACGACGCCACCGTACTTCTGGTGCAAGGCCGTCTGCGAGGCGACCACGGACGAACGGACTTGGCGTCCATCGGTGACGACCGCCGCCGCCGTCTCGTCGCAGCTCGTCTCGATTCCGAGAATCGTAATGTGACTTTCCTTAAGTGCCATAGACATGTGATCTTAGCCCGACGGTGTCTTAGTGTCAATCGCCCGCGCGCGTCCGCGCCGGGTGGCAGCCTCAAACGCGCAGTCCCGATGTACATCGGGAGGGATGGCGGCCGTGGCGAATGGAGCGAACCATTCCCAAGTCCTGCGGACTTGAGGCTGCCACAGAGCCTTCATTGCCCGAAATGACCCCGCCGGAGAACCCGTACAGATACCGTGGGATCTGATGATTGCCGTTTGGCCGCCGAGGCTCTACAATACCGCTCCATGCCGTCAACGGACGTACGAATTCGGACCCAAGGAGTGGGAATATGAGCAAGGTGGATCAGGCGGTGGAGTGCTTCTGCGGCGGGGCGGCCTGCTCGCAGGCGATTGCGGCGATCTATGGTCCGGACCTCGGACTGCCGCGCGAGCAGGCGATGAAGCTGGCGTCGGGCTTCGCCGGCGGGATGCGCCTGGGCGAGACCTGCGGCGCCGTCACCGGGGCCTTCATGGTCCTCGGGCTCAGGTTCGCCGGACCCCACTGCGACCAGCGGGATGGGCGCGGCGACGTCTACGCGGCCTTGGCTGACTTCGTCACGAAGTTCCAGCAGCGCAACCGAACCGTGGTCTGCAAGCAATTGCTCGGCTGCGACATCAGCACCGCCGAGGGGGCGCAGAAGGCCACCCGCGAAGGGCTCTTCCGCGCCATCTGCCCCAATCTCGTCAAGGACGCCGCCGAAATCCTCGAAGAGATGCTGTCGCCGCCCGCTTGTGGCGGGGGCGGTCGCGCTTGACAAGGCTGCCCGGGCCGGTTACAAAGACAGCCGGAGCATGGCGGCTCGCATCGAACGAGGCCGTGAACCTTCGTTCCTCGCATAAGGGAATGCCTTGATGATAGCAACGCTTGGGGCCAAAGCCGTCCAGGATGTGGTCGACGCCGGTCGGTTTGGACGATTCGCCTGGCGGTCGGTGACCACCTCGCTTCGAAGCTGTTGTGCCCGCCAGACGTATCCTCTGGTTTGGACCCAGATGAACATCATCGGCGTCCGGAGCGTGCCGGTGATCATGATTACCGGCGCCTTCGTGGGAATGACCCTGGCGGTCCAGGCCTACGACCAACTGGCGGGTATGGGGCTCGAAGAGCACCTCGGCGTGCTGATCAACATCTCGGTGGTCAAGGAGCTCGGGCCCGTGCTGGCGGCGGTCATGCTGGCCGGACGCGTCGGCGGGGCCCTCACGGCCGAACTGGGAACGATGAACGTCACCGAGCAGATCGATGCGGTCAGGAGCATGGGAACCGACCCGATCCGCTATCTGGTAGCGCCGCGGCTGCTGGCGTGCCTGCTGCTGACGCCCGTGCTGATCATCTACGCCGACCTTATGGGCGTGATCGGCGGGGCCCTGGTGAGCTTCCTGCAATTAGGGATCAACAGCCGGGCCTACTGGAACTTCAGCGCCTCCGGCGTCGAGCTGTGGGACGTCTCCATCGGGATCATCAAAGGCTTCTTCTTCGGCGGCGCCATGGCCACGATCAGTTGCTACAAAGGGTTCAACTGCAAGGAGGGCGCGCACGGCGTGGGCCAGGCCTGCACCGACGCCTTCGTGGCCAGTTTCATCTCGATTCTGGCGCTGGATTTTGCCTTGGCGGTGGTCTTCAAGAGCATCTATCTGACCTTCTGGCCGATCAAGAGTCTGGTCTGATGCCGGGGTTTGCAGCGGCCGAATGACGGGCCGACTCGGGAGTGCTTAGCTTGGAACGACAGGACGATCACAACAGACCGGGCAACAGGGACGGAACGGCCGACGCCATCATTGACGTCAAGAGTCTGACCAAGAAGTTCGGCAAGAAGCTGGTGCTCGACAACGTGTCGGTCTCCATCGAGAGGGGCAAGACCACGGTGATCATCG
>CAZNSM010000068.1:19189-23947 GCA_964575615.1 uncultured Pirellulales bacterium
GTGCTCGACAACGTGTCGGTCTCCATCGAGAGGGGCAAGACCACGGTGATCATCGGCCCCAGCGGCTGCGGCAAGACGGTCCTGATGAAGCATTTCATCGTGTTGCAGCGGCCCACCACCGGCGAGGTTTTTTTCGACGGCCAGCGGATCGACCACCTCAGCGAACGGGAACTGCACAGCGTCCGCACGCGCTTCGGATACCTGTTCCAGGAAGGGGCGCTGTTCGATAGCATGAGCGTGGCCGAGAACATCATGTTTCCGATCCGCCAGCACTTCAAGGACGTCAAGTGGAGTCAGATACAGGAGGTGGTCAAAGCCAAGCTGGCGATGGTGGGCCTGGACGGGTTTCAGAACTACTATCCGGCGAGCCTCTCCGGGGGGCAGCGCAAACGCGTCGCCCTGGCGCGGGCGATCGCCCTGAACCCGGAGGTGATTCTGTACGACGAGCCGACGACGGGACTCGATCCGATCCGCTCCGACATCATCAACGAGCTGATCCTCAAGCTCGAACGGGATCTGAGCGTGACCAGCATCGTCGTGACACACGACATGAAGAGCGCCTATAAGGTCGCCGACCGCATCATCATGCTGCACAACGGGCGGATTATCGCCGACGGAGATGCCGACCATATCCGCGATCATCCCCATCCGACCGTCCAGCAGTTCATCAACGGGCAGGTCGGCGAAGACGACCTGGCGGTGCTGCGGATGAGCGGGGAAGTGGCCGCCTCCCAGTTTCTGCCGCGTGACTTCCAGCAATAGGTCAGACGCGCCGCCTGCCGGAACCCCTGATGGACGTAGATCTCTGACACATGGCCAAAGACCCGATCCAAATCGCTGCCGACCTGACCGGCCGGATCGAAGGCGAGGCGTTTGCCGACATCCTTCATCGTGTCGCGTTCAGCACGGACGCCAGCAGTTATCGCATCGTTCCGCAGTGTGTGGTCGCCCCTCGCCGCTCGCGTGACATCGAGGCCGTTGTGGCGTACGCCGTTCGGGAGGGCCTGCCCGTCGCGCCGCGCGGCGCCGGCAGCGGCGTGGCCGGCGAGTCCCTGTGTTCGGGCATCGTGCTCGACATGACGCGCCATCTGACGCGGATCCTTCACACCGCCGACGACGGCGCCACCGTGACGTGCGAACCGGGCGTCGTTCTCGACGACCTCAACAAGCACCTCGCGCGGTACGGCCGCAAGATCGGGCCCGACCCCTCCAGCGCCAACCGCGCCACCGTCGGCGGCTGCCTGGCCAACAACGCCACCGGCGCGCACTCCCTGCAATACGGGCACATGAGCGAGCACGTCGAGTCGATCGAGGCGGTGCTGCCCGATGGAACGGTGGCTCAGTTCACCAATGCGTTCGATGTGGAGAAGGCCGGCGGCCGCCGGGCCGACGCCATCGCCAGGGAGTGCTGGTCGCTGCTGACCGCCAACCAGAACGTGATCGACAGGGCGGTCCCCGCCACGAAACGCAACCGCAGCGGATACAACATCGCGTCGGTCTGCCACGATCATCGGATCGACCTGGCCCGCCTGCTGGCCGGCTCGGAGGGAACGCTGGCGGTCTTCACGCGCATCACGCTGCGGACGGTGCCGTTGCCGAAGGTCAAAGGGCTGCTCCAACTGGAGTTCGACTCGCTCGACCGCATGGCGCGGGCGGTCCCGACCATCGTCAAGACCGCGCCGGCCGCGTGCGAGCTGATGGACCGGACCCTGATTCATCTGGCGATCGACCAGTTGCCCCACTATCGTGACATCCTGCCGGCCGATGCCGCGGCGGTGCTGCTGATCGAACACGTCGGCGACACCGAGGCCCAGGTCCGCGAGCGGATCGAGGTGACCGACCTGGCCGTGGGCAAGCAGGCGGCGGGGCGGACCATCATCACCTCGCCCGCCGATCAGGCCCGCGTCTGGAAGTCGCGCAAGGACGCCGGCCCGTTGCTCTATCGCAAGCGGCGTCGCGAGCACCCGGCCGAGTTCATGGAGGACGCCAGCGTCGACCACACGCGCCTGGCCGAGTACATCGACGGCCTTCAGAAGATCGAGCGCAAGTACGGCACGACCATGTCGTTCTTCGGCCACGCCGGCGACGGCGAGCTGCACCTGAGGCCCTACCTCGACCTGGGCAACCCGCGCGACGTCGACAAGATGCGGGCGATGGCCGACGAGGTCTTCTCGCTGGTCTGGTCGCTCGGCGGCTCGATCAGCGGAGAGCACGCCGACGGGCTGCTGCGGGCCGGTTTCGTCCGCCGGCAGTACGGCGACGCGTTCTACGAGGTTCTGCGCAAGGTCAAGACGATCTTCGATCCGGCGGGCCTGATGAACCCGGGCAAGATCCTCAACGACGATCCCGACATCATGGTCAGGAACCTCCGCCGGGCCAGACCCATTCTGCCCGAGAAGACGCGGTCCGAGATGCACTTCGCCGACCATGAGCTGGCGCTGGAGTTCGAACAGTGTTACGGCTGCGGGCTCTGTCTGACGCGCGATCCGGCCCTGCGCATGTGCCCAGTCTACCGCGCCTTAGGCGAGGAGCTCGGCAGCTCGCGCGCCAAGGCCAACCTGCTGCACTACTGGGCCACGGGCCAACTGGACGAAAAGGACTTCGAATCGCCTGAATTTCGCACGTTCCTCGACCTGTGCGTCAACTGCAAGATGTGCGAGAGGCAGTGTCCGTCGGGCGTCCGCGTCTCGACGCTGATGGCCGCCGCCCGCGCCGAGTACGTCCGGCGCAAGGGCCTGCGCCGCACGGAATTCGCCCTGAGCCACAACCGCTACCTGAGCCTGCTGGGCAGCGTCTTCGCGCCGGTCTCGAATGCGTTCCTGCGACTGGGGCCGTTCCAATGGGCGATGGAGCGGACGATCGGCCTGGACCGCCGACGCCGCATGCCGACCTTCCAGCGAGGCTCGTTCGTCAGGGCGGCGCGGAAACATCTGGCCGCCGTCGGCCCACTGGTTGCGCCGGTCGACAAGGTTGCCTACTTCGTGGATTCCTACGCCAGCTCGAACGATCACGAGCTGGGGTTCGCCGTTCTCGACGTGTTGCGCCACAACGACGTCGAAGTGATCGTGCCCGCCCAGCGCCCGGCGCCGCTGCCCGCCATTGTGTACGGCGACGTCAAGACGGCCCGCCGCGATCTGGCCTTCAACGTCGCGCGCTTCACTCAGGTGGTCCGCGACGGATACAAGGTCGTCTGCTCCGAGCCCAGCGCCGCCCTGTGCCTTCAGCAGGAGATGCGTCACTACGTCTGCGGCGACGACGCCCGTTTGGTCTCGGAGAACACCTGGGAGCTGATGAACTTCCTGGCCGACCTGCGGCGGCGCGGCCGCCTCAAGGCCCCGACCGCAGGAGTGCCCGACGAGTTCGTCTATCATCTCCCGTGTCACCTGTGCGCGGTGGGCGACGAGACCGTGACACTGAAGCTGCTGGGCGAGCATTTTGGCGTGAAAGTCACGGACCTTCGCGCCGGCTGCTGCGGCCTGTCGGGCACGTTCGGCATGCAGAAGAAGAACTACGACCTGGCCGACCGGATCTCCGAGAGTCTCCGGAACGCCATCATGGCGGCGTCGACGCGCAACGTGTTGACCGAGTGCGCCGCGTGCAAGATGCAGATCGAGCACATCGGCGAGGTAATCGTCACCCACCCGATCAAGCTGCTGGCCCGCGCGTACGGCGTGGCGCGATGATGGGCTCTACCTGTCGATGGCAGCCTGGCCTTCGCGGTCCGGGCGGGTAGATTCGCCGGACGCGCCTCCCCTGGCCCGCGCCCGACATCGGACGACCAGACCCGGCAGGGCCGGCACGTGCATGTACGCGAAGACCTTCAGCGCCGTGCGGCAGGACCGAAGCAGACCCGGCGCCCTCTCCTGGACCGCCATCCGAGCGAATTTCGCTGCCTTGGCTTTGTCTCCGTGCCGCTGATAGTACAGCGCCAGGCTCAAGCACCGGCTGTGGACCGCCTCCGTCAGCGGGCCGCGCCACTCGGGACCCATCACGTCGCGGAAGGTGCGGGTGATGCCGATGTTCTGCTCCATGCGCTTCTCCTCGGCGAGCCGGCAATACATCCCCGCCGGATGCTGGCGGTACACCGCCCAGTCCTCGTCGAGATAGCCGATCTTCCCGTGCATCGCGTGAAGCACGAAGAACGGCCAGTCCGGCACCGGAAGCGTCGCGAACCAGATCGGAAACTCCCGCACGAGATGGTTGCGGACCATCGCCGCCGATGTGCTGATGAAATCGTGCATGAGCAGTTCGCCGAGGTGGTAGGTCGGCCTGCGGCCCGGAGGCGAGTGGAGGGTCGGACCCTGCGAGCCGTCGTCCCAGACCATCAACGCGTTGTGGAAGCAGATGCTGTAGTCCCGATGCGCGTCGAGGAACTCGACCTGACGCTGAAGCTTGTGCGGGCTCGTCCAATAGTCGTCGCCGTCCAGGCAGGCGACGTACTCGCCCCGGCAGGCCAGAAATGACTCGGGCAGGTTCCGCATCAGCCCCAGGTTGTGCTCGCGGAACAGCGGGCGAATGCGATCCGGATACCGGTCGCGGTAACCGCCGATCACCGCCCGCGTCGAATCGGTGGAGCAGTCCTCTCCGATGACGATCTCGAAGTCGAAATCCGTCGTCTGCGACAGCGCCCCCTCGATGGCCTGGCCGATGACCTTTTCCTGGTTGTACGTGCTGATCAGGACGCTGGCTTTCATGATTTCACAAGCTCCCCTGAGGTTCCGACGCCCCGAGCGACGCCGCTGACCGGGCGTCAGCCTC
>CAZNSM010000069.1:0-6721 GCA_964575615.1 uncultured Pirellulales bacterium
GCCCGATTTCGTCGCCGGCGCCGCCAGCCTGATCGACTGGCCCGGCATGCTCAAGGTCTACAACGCCGCCCATGCGGACGATCCGCTGCCCACGCTCCAACAGGTGGTCGACGCCGGCGCTGCGTACCTGGTCTCGGCGGTGAACTTCAGCGACGCCGGCTTGGCCCGATTCGCGGGCAAAGTCCCCATGATCCCCGGCTGCGGCACGGCCACGGAGATCGTCAGCCAGTACGCCAGGGGCGCCAACCTCTGCAAGGTGTTTCCCGCCAAGGAGCTGGGCGGTCCGGCTTTTGTCAAGGCCGTCGACCCCGCCATCCACAAGACGATCAGCCTCGTCCCCACCGGCGGAACGAACGTCTCGAACATCCCCGACTACATCGGCGCCGGCGTCCTCGTGCTCGGCGGCTCCTTCAGCATGATCGAGAAGGCCACCCTCGCCAAGATCGTCGACGAGCAGGACTACAAGCTGCTGAGCAAAGAGCTGGCGGTCGTCAAGCAACTGATCGACCGCCTTCGCAGGGAGAAGTACCCCAGGCTCGATTTCGCCAGCGCCTCGCTCGAACAGATCAGCCGGACAACCGGACGGGACTTCAACGTCGGATAGCGAGGCACGCTATGTCACACACCAGGACCATCACAACCTGCGAACGATCTCGTCACCGGCGGCTGATGGTTCTCACCGCCCTGCTGCTGGCGACGCATTTGTCGGCTGCCGGCCAGCGTAGCGATGTCACAGCGCCCAACGCCAAAGACACTGGCTATCGCGGCATCTGGTACATGAATCAGCCGCTCGACAACGAGTACCGCTACAAGTACAGCGGCGGGCTCGGAACCTACTGCGCCAAGCACCAGCCGTTCGCGATCTACTGTGAGAAGGTCGCCCGGACCTTCTTCTGCTACGGCGGCACGCCCGACGGCGACCGGCAGAACAAGACGCTGCTGCACATGGTCTCGTACTACGACCACCGCACGGGCCTGGTCCCCCGGCCGACGATTCTCCTGGACAAGCGGACCAGCGACGCCCACGACAATCCCGTCATCAGTGTGGACGACGAGGGCCACATCTGGATCTTCTCGACCTCGCACGGGACATCGCGGCCTTCCTACGTCCATCGCAGCGCCCGCCCGTACGACGTCAACGAGTTCGTCCAGGTCCACCCGATGAAGGTCGAGGAGGGCCGGCAGGTCATGATGACGAACTTCTCGTACATGCAGGCCTGGCACGTCCCGGATCGCGGCTTCGTCGCCTTCTTCACCCGATACAAATACCCGGCGGCGCGCACTGCCTGCTTCATGACCAGCGCCGACGGACACCGCTGGTCCGCGTGGCAGAGACTGGCCGCCATCGACGAGGGACACTACCAGATCAGCAGCGTCACCGAATCCAGGGCCGGCGCCGCCCTGAACTACCATCCCAAGGGCAAAGGCCTCAACTGGCGGACGAACCTCTACTACCTCGAAACGACCGACTTCGGGCAATCGTGGCATGCCGCCGACGGGACAGATGTCACGATCCCGCTGACCGAACCGCAGAACGCGGCGCTCGTTCAAGACTACGAGAAAGACGGCCTGCTCGTCTACCTGAAGGATATCCGCTTCGACGCTTCGGGCCGTCCGGTGGTCCTCTTTATCACCAGCAAGGGCTTTGAGGCCGGCCCGAAGAACGACCCGCGCACCTGGACGACCGCCCGCTGGACGGGACAGGACTGGAGCATCCGTCCGGCCTTCACCTCCGACAACAACTACGACATGGGTTCGCTCTACCTCGAACCGGATGGAGCGTGGCGCATCATCGCCCCGACCGAGACCGGCCCACAGCCCTACAACCCCGGCGGCGAGATGGTCATGTGGCGCAGCGCCGACCAGGGCGCCACCTGGCAGAAGGTCGCGCAACTAACCAAGAGCAGCCCGTTCAACCACACGTACGCCCGCGAGCCGGTCGGCGCGCACGAGGACTTCTATGCGCTGTGGGCCGACGGGCACGGCCGGCAACCCTCGGAGTCCTCGATCTACTTCTGCACTCGCGCCGGAGAGGTCTACCGGCTGCCCCGCTCCATGGCAACCGAATTTGCCAGGCCGGAAAAGGTGAACTGACAGACAGCATCGCATCGTTGACCGAATCGTTTGGGAAGGAGAATCAGCGACCGTGAAGACCAGAAAGATCGCCCGACAGACGGTGGCCGTTCACAATTACAGCACGATTATCGTCGGCAGCGGCGCGGCCGGCATGAACTGCGCCGTCCACCTCTATGAGTTTATGACCCGCAAGGGCGTCAAAGATGCCCAGAAGCGGATCGCGGTGGTCACCGCGGGCCTGAAGCTGGGCGCCTCGCGCATGAGCGGCTCCGACAAGCAGACCTACTACAAGCAAGGCACCAGCCCCGAGATTCCCGACTGCGCCGAGCAGTTCGCCAAGACGCTGCTGGCGGGCGGCTGCTGTCACGGCGACCTGGCGCTGGCCGAAGGCATCGGCTCGCTGCGCGAGTTTGCGCACCTCGTGCAGGCGGGCGTGCCCTTCCCCACCGATGCGATGGGCACGTTCATCGGCTACAAGACCGACCACGACCCCGCCGAACGCGCCACCAGCGCCGGCCCCAAGACCAGCAAGTTCATGAGCGAGTGCCTCCAGAGACAGGTCCAGGCTTACGGCATCGAGATCTTCGACCAGCAGGAGGCGGCGCATCTGCTGACGGTCGGCCAGGGCAGGGCCAGGCGCATCGCCGGCCTCGTGACCGTCCAGAAATCGAAGGTCACGAACGCGAGCTGGGGCCTGAGCGTCTTTCTCGCCGAGAACGTCGTGCTGGCGGCCGGCGGGCCTGGCGCGCTGTACAAGACCAGCGTTTATCCCGAGGGCCAGATCGGCATCCATGGCCTGGCCTTCCAGGCGGGACTGGCCGCCGAGAACGTCACCGAATCGCAGTTCGGCCTGGCCAGCACCAGGTTCCGCTGGAACGTCTCGGGCACCTACATGCAGGCGCTGCCGCGTCTGTTCAGCACCGACGCCGGCGGCAAAGACGAACGCGAGTTCCTGACCGGTTTTTTCCCGACGATGAGCAAGATGGCGACCGACATCTTCCTGAAGGGCTATCAGTGGCCGTTCGATCCGCAGCGGATCGAGAACCACCAGTCGTCGCTGATCGACGTGCTCGTGTTCAACGAAACGCAGAAGGGCCGGCGGGTGTTTATGGACTTCCGCAGGAATCCCATCGGCAACGCCTCGATGAAGCCCTTCGACCTCAAAGACCTCGAACCCGAGGCGCATGACTATCTCGCCAAGGCCGGCGCGTTCCAGAAGACGCCGATCCAGCGGCTGGCCCACATGAACCCGCTGGCGATCGACATCTACAAAGAGCACGGCATTGACCTGTACAAGGAGCCGCTGGAGATCGCGGTCTGCGCCCAGCACAACAACGGCGGCTTCGCGATCGACAAGTGGTGGGAATCGAGCGTCCCGCACACGTTCGTGATCGGCGAGATGGCGGGCAGCCACGGCGTCAAGCGTCCCGGCGGTTCGGCTCTGAACGCCGGACAGACCGGCGGCCTGCGCGCCGCCGAGTACATCACCAACGTCTACGGCGCCAATGTCCCGACCTATGCGAAGCAGCAGAAAGAGATCGACGAGCAACTGACGAATCTGGTTGCGAAACTCAACGGTTGGAGGAAGTCGTCCGGCCGCGCTGCCAAAACCGTCGTCGAGGAGATTCAGAATCGCATGACCACTTCCGGCGGGCACATCCGTGAGTTGCCGGACGCGACGAAGGCCCTGAAGGAAGCGATGGCCCTGTATGAAGCGATCCGCACCGGCGGCGTCAAATTGGCCGGACTCAAATCGGTGGTCGCGGCGATCCAGGCCGAGCACCTGGCGCTGGCGAGCGTCGGCTATCTCAAGGCCATCGTCGAGCTGCTCCGCCAGGGCAGCGGATCGCGCGGCTCCCACCTGGTTCTCGCCGCCGACGGGGTCGAGATTCACAAGGACGTCATCAATCAGGCGACGGGCAAGCCGCTCAAGTTCAAGCCCGAGAACGTCGAGCTGCGAAAGTCGATCCTGCGGATCGAGTTCGACGCGAAAGCGAAGGATTTGTTCACCTGCACGACGGTGACGCCGCGACCGGCGCCGACCGAGCGCAAGGCGTTCGAGCCGGCCTGGCAGGACTACCGCGAAGGCAGAATCTACCAGGCGTAACCACTCGGAAGAAGGAGAGTCGCCATGGCTGCGTTGGACCTCAGACCGGCATCGGCATGCAAGTACGACATCCTCTCGCTGGGCGAGATCATGATCCGTCTCGACCCCGGCGACGAGCGCATCCACACGACGCGTCACTTCCGCGTCTGGGAAGGCGGCGGCGAATACAACGTCGCCCGCGGCCTGAGACGCTGCTTCGGCAAGCGCGCCGCCGTCGTTACCGCCAGCGTGGACAACTCCGTCGGCCGGCTGCTGGAGGACCTGATCCTCCAGGGCGGCGTCAGCACCGAGTACATTCGGTGGGTCCCCTACGACGGGATCGGCCGCAAGGTCCGCGTCGGGCTCAACTTCACCGAGCGCGGGTTCGGCGTCCGCGCCGCCGTCGGGTGCAGCGACCGCGCCTACAGCGCCGCGTCGCAACTGAAGAAAGGCGACGTCGACTGGGACGCGATCTTCGCTCGCGACGGCATCCGCTGGTTCCACACCGGAGGCATCTTCGCCGGGCTTTCGGAGACGACGCGCGATGTGATCCTCGAAGCGGTCACCGCCGCCAAGAAGCACGGCACCATCGTCTCGTACGACCTGAACTTCCGCAACTCGCTGTGGAAGGACATCGGCGGGCAGGCCAAGGCCCGCGAGGTCAATCGGGCCATCGCCTCGCACGTCGATGTGATGATCGGCAACGAGGAGGACTTCACCGCCGCCCTCGGGTTCGAGGTCAAGGGCCTGGACAAGAGCTTCTCCAAGCTCGATCCGACAAATTTCAAACGGATGATCGAAGCGGCGGTCAAGGAGTTCCCAAACTTCAAGGCGGTCGCCACCACGCTGCGCAACGCGAGGACCGCCTCGATCAACGACTGGGGCGCCGTCCTTTACATGGACGGGCAGTTCCACGACGCGGTCCTGCGTGAGAACCTGGAGATCTACGACCGCGTCGGCGGCGGCGACAGTTTCGCCTCCGGCCTGATCTACGGCCTGATGGAAGGCAAAAGCCCGAGCGAAGCGGTCAACTACGGCGCTGCGCACGGCGCGCTGGCGATGACTACGCCGGGCGATACGACCACCGCCAGTCTGGGCGAAGTCGAGAAAGTCATGAAAGGCAGCGGCGCCCGCGTCGACCGATAAGGAGAATCGCATTACGATCCCACAAGCAGTCAAATGGATTGACGGCGCCGACGGTGTGCTGGAGCTGATCGATCAGCGGCGTCTGCCGGGCGAATTCGTCACGCTGCTGGTCCGCGACACGCCGCAGCTTCACGAAGCGATCCGCACGCTGGCCGTGCGCGGCGCGCCGGCCATCGGGGTCGCGGCCGCCTACGGTCCGGTCCTGGCGCTCCAGACGCTCGGCGCCGGCGCGACGACCGTCGACGGACTCAAGACCATCGTCGAGGCCTGCGAGTTCCTCGCGACGTCGAGGCCGACCGCGGTGAATCTTTTCTGGGCGCTGGATCGCATCCGGCGTAAGGCCCAGGCGGTCTGCCGCCATCCGCGACTGACAGTCGGCGAGCTGCACGAGGCGATCCTGGCCGAGGCCAATGCGATCCGCGAAGAGGACGTGGCGATGTGTCGCGCGATCGGCCGGCATGGGGAGACGCTGATTCGCGAGGGCGCCGGCGTGCTGACGCACTGCAACGCCGGAGCGCTCGCCACCGCCGGACAGGGAACCGCGCTGTCGGTGATGTTCGAGGCACAGAAAAAAGGCCGTTCGTTCAGGGTCTACGCCGACGAGACGCGACCGCTGCTGCAAGGCGCCCGCCTGACCGCGTGGGAGTTGCGGCAGGCTGGCATCGACGTGACGGTCGTCTGCGACAACATGGCCGGATGGCTGATGAAGGAAGGCAAAATCGACCTGGTCATCACCGGCGCCGACCGCATCGCCGCCAACGGCGACGCCGCCAACAAGATCGGAACCTACAGCCTCAGCGTCCTGGCGAAACAGCACGGGGTCCCGTTCTACATCGCCGCGCCGTCGAGCACGTTCGACCTGAGCATTGCCGGTGGCGGCGAAATCCCGATCGAGCAGAGGGAACCCAGCGAGGTGACGCGCTTGGCCGGCGTCCCCACCGCCCCGGACGGCGTGGCCGTCTACAACCCCGCCTTCGACGTCACCCCCGCGCAGAACATCACCGCCATCATCACGGAAAGAGGTGTGGTGGAAAGTCCGGACGCAATCCGCATCCGCCGGTTGTTGGGCGCGCCATAGGACGCCGGGCGCGGCAGGTCGCTCGCGACCGAGACGCTATGCGACGGCGACGACGCCTTTGACCTCGGGCACCTTCTCCTTCAGGATGCGTTCGATGCCCATTTTCATGGTCATGGCGGCCCCGGGACAGCCCTGGCAGGCGCCCTGTAGCCGCAGCTTGACGGTCTTGTCGTCGTTGATGCCCACCAGTTGGACATCGCCGCCGTGGCCCTGCAAGGCGGGACGGACCATCTCGATGACCTCGGTCACCTTCTCCTCAAAGCTCTTCTCGGCGCCGGCGCCGCTGGGCTGACTTGCTTGCGACATATACGTTCTCCGTGGACAGAAATTTCGGC
>CAZNSM010000069.1:6821-23589 GCA_964575615.1 uncultured Pirellulales bacterium
CGGAAACGTTCAACTCACCCGCCATTCTGTTCGATACTAACTCTTGTCGTGCAAGGAGATTCCGGGAAAGACGGGATGGCATCATGCGAATCCGGTACGTGATTTCCACGATGGTTTTCTGGTGGCGCGAGCACCCGCTGTCGTTCGAGCAGGAGTGCGAGTACCTGCGCGGCCTCGGCTTCGGCATCGAGCTGTGGCCGAACCTGCGCGGACAGAACGAGTGCCGATACGAGCGGCGCAACTGGCCGCGGCTTCAGGCCGCCACCGAGGGCATGCTCGTATCGATGCGCTCGCGGACCGACAACCCCACCCTGGAACAGTGGGAGGAGCAGATTCAGTGTGCGACGCTGCTCGGCGCCAACATCGTCACGGAGCCGAGCAGCCTCGGCATCGCCGACGGGCCCGAACGGGACGGGACCGCCTTCGCTGGCGAGGTGGTCCGGATGGCCGACGCCAACGGCGTGACGCTTTGCGTCGAAACCGGCTCGCTGCCGGCCCTGCTGCACGTCGGAGAACGATTCGATTCGATTCGCTACTGCCTGGACACGGGGGCGGCCAACATCGATCGCGAGCACTCGTTCCGGCAATACGTCGACGCCCTGGCCCCTCGCGTAGCCCACCTGCACCTGACGGACAACTACGGCAACACCGACGATCACGAACCGCCGGGACTGCGCGGCGGGATTCGGCGCGAAGACTGGGATTATCTGCTCGGCGTCCTTCACCGGTACGACAACGAGATTATCGGATCGTTCGAGATGTGCCCATGCCTGCCGAGCGTGATGATCCGCCAGGCCAGCGAGTACGTCTTCGACGTCCTGAAATGGCCCGACCGGCCTGCCCGACCCGCCGAACACGACCGCCTTGCCAATCCCCCGGCGTAGCCGGACGCATCCGCACACACAGCTCCCCATTTTTGTAGTATCCATCGCCTCGCCAGGTGCCTCTATGGAAGTAGATGGCGCTCTGTGCGCCTTCGGGTGTACGTGAAAGAACCAGGGCAACCGTGTGGCAGCCTCAAACGCGTAGCGTTTGGGGATGGCTGATACGACTTCGGGTAGTGTATCGAAAGATGGTGGTGCGGTCCGCCATCCCCAAGTCCTGCGGACTTGAGGCTGCCACCCACATGCTTTAACGACGCAGCAATCGCGATGCCCGAAAACCTGCGTATAGGGCCTTCGTACCAACGGGCGGAAACAGTTGACAGGACGCTGCAGATCGGTACCATGGTGCGTTCGGATGTTTGGGATTTGTGGTTTTCACTACACAGGAGGTAAAAAGCGATGAGAACCGTGTGTTTTACCGTTTTGATGGGCGCTTTGCTGGCGGCCGGCTGCGCGTCGAGCCAGGGCGAAAGCTACGCGATGGTCGGTTATGACTTCGCCAGTCTCAACAAGGTGGCGATCGTGGACGTCACCGGGCGCGTCTATGGCGAGGTCGTCAAGAATCAGATCAGCGATTTCTTCGTGATGGAGCTGATGAAGCGCGGGTACAACGTCGTCGAGCGTCAGAGCGTTCAGGCCCTGCTGAAGGAGCAGGAGTTTCAGGCGTCCGACATGACCTCGAACGAGGACGCCGCCCGAGCCGGACGGATCAACAACGTGCCGGCGGTCCTGGTCATCAACATCCCCAAGTACAAAGATAAGATGGAAATGACCGCCAAGCTGCTCGACGTGGAGGATGCGTCGATCCTCTGGATCGGCAGCGGCTCGGGCAATACGGGCAAGGGCCTTGCGACGTTCGTCGGCGCCGCGGCGGGCGCTGCGGCAGGCGCCGTGCTGGCCGGCGGGGATACCAGCGACCGGGTCATCGGCGGTGTGGCCGGCGGCGTGGTCGGCGGTGTGGCCGGCAACGCGCTGTCCCCCGACCAGGAAAAACAGATCAAGAAAGTGATCGCCAAAGTCTGCGCGACCCTCCCGTCGAGAATCCCGCAGCCCCCGAAGAAGTAGGACCAATCGCACAACTTTTGGAGCCATCGCCCAGGGCGAAGAACGAACACCGTGCTCCGCCCTGTTTCTATGCGCCGATCGGGCACACCGCAGATCATCCGTGTGCGGGAAACATCCGGCCACGTGGGTGGCAGCCTCAAACGCAAAGTCCCGATGTACATCGGGAGGAATGGTGGCCTTGATCACTCCACAAATACCAGGAAGGGACCCGTCCGGAGAAACCATCCCCAAGTCCTGCGGACTTGAGGCTGCCACACCGCCGGGGGCGATCCGCACCCGCGATAGCCATTGACGCAGGGGTCCAAGACCGGTAGCGTATCGGTAACGCAACGGCGAAGTCCTCGGATCGACACGCAAGAGAAGGAGATGACAACAATGAATCGACGGAATTTCCTGGCCACGGGTCTGGCCGCCGCAGTCGCCACGCAGGCCGGGGCCCAATCTGACGCGGAAAAGGCGACATCGCCGCGACAGTTCTTCGAGCTGCGCCAGTATCACCTTCGCTCCGGCGCGAACAGGGGACGCGTCGGGGACTTCCTCCGGGACGTGGGCATCGCGGCGATGAACCGGATCGGAATCAAGCCGGTCGGCGCCTTCGAGGCGGTGTACGGCCCCAGCAAACCGACGCTCTACGTGCTGCTGGTGCATCCCTCGCTGCAATCCGTGCTGGAGTCGTCGTCGCGGCTGATGGCCGATGAGGAATTCCGCACGAAGGGCGGCGCATTCGTCGATGCGCCGATCTCCGAGCCTGGCTACGTCCGCTACGAAAGCTCGCTGATGGCCGCGTTCACCCACATGCCGCAGCTCGAAGCGCCCAAGTTCCAGAAGCGCATTTTCGAGATGCGCATCTATGAGAGCCACAGCATCAAGGCCGCCAGGAAGAAGATCGAGATGTTCAACGAAGGCGGCGAAATCGCCATCTTCCGAAAGACCGGCCTGAATCCGGTGTTTTTCGGCGAGACGATCATTGGGCCGCAGCAGCCGAACCTGACCTACATGCTGGCGTTTGAGGACATGGCCGATCGGGATAAACGATGGCAGGTGTTTCGCGACGATCCCGACTGGCGGAAACTGAGCCAGGACCCGGCGTACAAGGACACCGTCTCGAACATCACCGACATCATCCTGAGGCCGACGGGCTACTCGCAGATCTGATCGGGCGACGCGTCGAACCAGACGCCGCTCAGACCATCAGAGACTCCGCTTCCTCAACGGAATCGATCTCGAAACCCGTTTCCTGCTCGCCCGGATGGAACGGCAGCGGCTCGGCGAACTGCACCGCGATGCGCCGCAGCATGCTGTTGACGTGGTCCACGCGACAGACGTGGCCGGTGCGAACAAAGTCGACCATGTCGAACGAACCGTCCTGGCCATAGCGAGGGACGCTGAAACGAGCGGCAATGTGCTCCCCCGGATAGGGGCAGTAGTGGTTTGCGTAACAGGTGAACGCCGCACCGCGACTGGAAATGTCCGACATCTGTCCCTGACACAAGTCTCCGTTGGCGTCCTCCGCGAACCAGATGGGCCAATGGTAGTGCAACCGCTCCTCAAACCGTCGTTCACTTGTCGTGTCCATGTGTTTTTGTCCTCCGAAGACCTTCTCCGGGCTGTACCAGCATCATTCAGAGGAGCCATCGGCCCACGAGGGCATCGACTTGACGCGGGGGCGCCGAGAAAAAGGCGGACGATTCCACTGCGGGGGACGATCCGGGCATTTCGAGCGGAAAAACGCAAGACGGAGGGAGAGATTTTTTGCGGCAGGATCGGCGGCCGGCCGGGAGATTCCTATAACTCGGCGGCAAACCCTCGCGCCAGCTCGGCGAACTGGTGGCCGCGCTGCTGGTAGTTCTCGAACATGTCGTAGCTGGCGCAGGCGGGACTGAGCAGCACGACGTCGCCGGGGCTGGCCAGCTCGTGGGCGGTCTGGACCGCCTCGGCGAGCGACCTGGCGAACTCGACGCGGGCCTGCGAGCGGCCGTTCGATCCGGCTTCGATCGCCTGGGCGATCTGCGGCGCCGTCTGCCCGATCAGGATCGCGACCTTGGCCTTCTGAGCGATCTTGCGACCGAGATCATCAAACGGCAGGTGTTTGTCGTAGCCGCCGGCGATGAGGATCTCGGGCCGGTCGAAGGCCTCCAGGGCAACGATGCTGCTCAAAGGCGTGGTCGCCTTGGAATCGTTGTACCAGCTCACGCCGTGACCTTCGGCCACCAGCTCCAGGCGGTGCGGCAGGGCCTGGAACTGCGGCAGCGACGCCTCGATCGAATCGTCGCGGACGCCCAGATTCCGGGCGATCGCCACCGCGCCGGCGAGGTTCGACAGATAGGCCCGGCCAGGCAGCCGGTAGACGTCGCGGAACTTTGCGGGCACATCGTCGGCGGAGAACTTCATACAGAGCCGCCCGCTCTGTCCCTTGTAGCGGTCGAACCAGCTTGCGGAGACTTCGTCCTCGGCGTTGAACAGCGAGACCGCCGGCGTCTCGCCATTCAGCCGCTGATGCCGGAACAGACCTTCCTTGGCGGCGCAGTAGGCCTCGAACGTGCCGTAGCGGTCCAGGTGGTTCGGCGTCAGGTTCGTCAGCAGCGCAATCTGCGGGGCCTCGCCCAGCTCTGCCAACTGCTCGATCTGAAAGCTCGACAGCTCCAGGACCACCACGTCGTCCGGCTGGATCCGGTCGACGATGGTCAGCAGCGGCTGGTCGCCGATGTTGCCGCTGAGCCAGACGTTGCCGTAAGGCCGGTCACTCTGGGCCTGGCGAAGCAGATGCGCGGTCAGCGTGGTCGTGGTGCTCTTGCCGTTGGCGCCCGTGATCCCGACGATGCGCGCCGGACACAACTGAAAGAACAGGCCGACCTGCGAGGTGACGATCCTGCCGTGCCGACGGGCGACTTCGAGAAAGCGGTTGTCGGGCTTGACGGCGGGATTGGCGACCACCATGTCGGCGGACGCGAAGTCATCCGGATCGTGCAGGCCCAGCCGAAACGCGACGCCGGAACTCGTATCCAGCTGTCGAATGGAATCGGCCAGTTGCGCTTCGGATGCCAGATCGGTGACGGTGACATGAGCGCCGGCGCCGGCCGCGTACCGGACCACGTCCACTCCTCCGCCAAAGCGACCCAATCCCATCACCAGAATCTTCTTGCCCGCCAGATCCGATGCTCTCATACGTCACCCGTTGCCCGCCGCCTTGGAACCTCTGTAGATCGAAGCGACGCCGGCGGTCAGAGGCCGGGATGAGACGTCGTGAAAACCGGCCTGCTCCATCATCGCACAGAACGCGGCCGGACCGTGAAAGGACTCGATGGACTGGTTGAGATATCGATAGGCCCGCCGATCTCCGGACACCAGCGTGCCGATCAGCCGAACGACGAAGCGCAGATGCACGAGATAGCCCCATCGCACGACGGCGCTGGCGGGCAGGGAGAATTCGAGGATCACAGCGGCGCCGCCGGGCGCCAGCAGTCGATGAATCTCAACGAGGGTCGCGCGCGCGTCCGGCGTGTTGCGAATCCCGAACGCCATCGTCACGGCATCGAAACTCTCAGCCGCAAACGACGTCTGCGTCGCGTCGCCTTGCACGAGCCGCCCCCGTGCGGCCAAGCCATACCGACGCAGTTTGTCCCGCCCCACCGCCAGCATTTCCTCGGAGCAATCCAGCCCGACGGCATCGACAATCTCCGGATGCTCGCGCAGCAGCGCGATCAGCAGGTCCGCCGTGCCCGTCGCCAGATCGAGCACTCGCAGCGACCTGCCGGCGGCAATACATCGAGCGGCCTTGCGACGCCAGGAGAAGTCCCGCCCGAACGACAGAAGGTGGTTCAACAGGTCGTAGGTCGGCGCGATGCGGTCGAACATCGGTCCGGCGCACCACGCGGCCGGGCACGATGCCTCGCTCGTCGTGGAAACACCCTTTTGCATGCGCCGCACCCGAGAACGACCCCGTCCCTGGTCCGCCACCGCGGACGACGAAGAACGCCTACAGCTTGCTCTGCATCGCGGTGGCCAGCTCGACCTTGGCGTCGATCACCGCCTGCTCGATGCACTTCTTCCAGTCGTCGCCGAACTGGTCGCGATACTTCGGTTTCTCGTAGGCGTAGATGATCGAGCGCGAGGCGTTGATCAGCGCCCCGGTCCCGTTGGGCTTGCAGAATCGCAGGCACTCGGCGGCGCTGGCCCCCTGCGAGCCGTACCCGGGCACCAGGAACCAGATCTTGTCGTACTTCGTCCGCAGCGCCGCGGTCACCTCGGGCGCGGTCCCGCCGACGACCATGCCGATGTTGCTGTATCCGCTGCTGCCGACGCGGCCGGGCTGGGTCGCGATCTCGTTGACGATCTGGGCCATCTTCTCGTACAGCGCCTGCCCCTGGGCATCGGTGAAGTCCTGAATCGCCGCGGCCGAGGCGTTGCTCGTGCGCACCAGCACGAAGACGCCCTTGCCCTGCGCATCGGCCATCTGGGCGAACGGCTCGATGCCGTCGAGGCCGGGATAGCCGTTGATCGTGATCGCGTCGGGCGCCAGCGTGTCTTCCAGGCCGGCCAGCTCGGGATTCTGAAGATGCGTCGAAGCGTAGATCTCCGCCGTATGGCCGACGTCTCCGCGTTTGATGTCGCCGATGATCTCCAGACCCAGATCGTTGGCCTCGTTGATCAGGGCGTAGTACGTCTCCAGACCTTCCCAGAGATACTTCTCGAAGAACGCAATGTTGATCTTGATCGCCGGCACCATCGGCGCGACGATCCGCATCGTCTGCGTGCAGAAGTCGAAAATCGCATCCACGGCGGCGGCCGCATCGAATTCGTCGTTCATCTGGCGGTGGCTGGTGATCGCGGCCGGCAGACGGCTGTACACGGGATCCAACCCGACGATCAGGGACGTCTTCTTCGCCTGCACAGCTTCGTACAACCGATCCGCAAAGTGGCTCGCCATAGCTCCAGAAACCTTTCTTTCCAAATGCGTCAGGTCACATCACTCGTCCGGAATTGCGCCCCCCTCGCTCGATCCCAACCGCCCTGCGGCGACGAACCTGACGCGAACCCGGCAACAAAAAGTC
This sequence comes from uncultured Pirellulales bacterium, assembly GCA_964575615.1. Taxonomy (GTDB): domain Bacteria; phylum Planctomycetota; class Phycisphaerae; order Sedimentisphaerales; family Anaerobacaceae; genus Anaerobaca. Next base: position 13,822 of record CAZNSM010000069.1, read on the forward strand.
TTTTCATAAACGTGCGAACCACTATAATCACGCCGGCACGATCGGGCAAGACAGAATTCGGCTTCCGGGCCTATTTGTGGAAAACTATTTCCTGCGGCCCGGAGGACGCGGATGGAACGGGATGGGATTCTCGGGTCGCCAGGCGGCAGGTGCGCGGCCCATAGGATTGTCACCCACCGAGGGTTTCACAGGATCGCACCGACATGATGCTGGCCGACAACATGACAGGATCGGGAACGCACGACCCGGCGCCGGCCCCGGAAAAGAGGCCAAAGAAGAGATCGAAACACAGGAAGCTCTTCTACTGGCTGCTGATCGATCTGACCGTCGCGGTGGTCATCCTGGCGCTGCTGCTGTACAAGCCGGCCCGCTATCGTCCGGCGAGGCGCGCGATCTCCGGCGCCGACAGCGAGCGCGTTCACCCCTACCTGTCCCATGACTTGGGCCCGCAGCTCTACAACGGGGCCCAGAGTCAGCGTCCGTTCACGCTGACAGTGCTCGATCGGGTCCTCAACGAGGCGATCGTCCGGCTTCGCTGGCCGCGCGAGACGGGCGGCGTGGTGTTCTCGGCGCCCGAGGTGCTCTTCGGTCCCGGCCGCATCGTCCTGATGGGCACCGCCGACGTCGAGAAGGCCGATCTCGTGATCACCGTGGAGTTGGAGCCGCAGCTCGACAACGCAGGGCTGCTGAACCTCAACGTCGCCAAGGTCAAGGTCGGCGCCGTGAACATCACCCCCATCGCCAAGATGCTCGCGAAGAAGATGTATCAGGAGCGGATCGAAACGGTGCCCGTCGACACCGACGACATCCGCGTCAAGGTGGCCGCATCGCTGCTGGCCGGAGAATCCTTCGACCCGGTCTTCCAGGTGGAGGACAAACACGTCCGGCTGAAAGCTCTGCGCCTCTCACAGGGCACGCTGGAAGCCGATCTGATTCCCGCCAGGTAGAACCACGAACGCTCGTCGCCGAATCGATGGACGTCTTCTATACCCCTGCGGCGGCCTTGGCCTTTCCCATGCGGATCACGTGGACGATCAGGCTCAGCGCGATAAACGCGCCGATCAGGACGAGGCTCCACCAGCCAATTCTCGGCCACAGGCTCCAGAGGCTGACGAAGGTGCCCGCCGCCGTCGAGAAGACCATCAGAACATTCCAGAGAACCCGGCGTCCGCCGGTCGGCATGTTGGCGCCCAGAAGACTCCGACTATTCATCATGAGCAGGAACGTGAAGTAGGCAATCGGCAGCAGCACGGAGCAGAAGGCCGACGTGGCAATCGCCAGCCAGGGCGCCGGCTGCTTCCAGAAGATGGCCCCGATCGCGCCGACGGAAACCATCAACATGCCGATCCGCTGCACCCATCCGCCCGGCCTCCGGCCCAACATCTCGCAGAAGCACAGCCCGTTGATGGACATCAGGATCGTCGCGGCGCTCAGTCCCAGCCCCATGACGCCCAGACCAAAGACGTATTGCGCAATGCCCTTGCCGGTCAGCGGCGCCAGAGCATCGGCCAGGTTGAAGTTGTCCCGTTTGACCAGCATGGCCGCCATGCGTTTGTCGGCGTACGGCAGCGCACCGACCGCCTGCTTTCGCGCCTCCGGCGACAGTCTGTCGAACGCGTCCTTGCCGATCTCGAAGGCCAGGCGCTTTTCCAGCAGCGCGTTGTACGGACCGACCAGGTTCGCCGCCGGCGCCACCGTCACGACTTCGCCTTCCACCTCCGGCACGAAGCCGGGCGCCGGTTTGGTGTGGAACTGGGAGGCAGCCGCCATGACGACGAAACCCGTCGCCAGGACGAACGGAACGAACAGGCCGGTGGATAGATCGAAAATGGCCAGGCCGCGGAAGTCCTTGTCCCAGCCCCGCCGCATCATCGAGTACGGGAACATGAAGGTCATGTTGATGCCCACTGTCGCGGCGATGGCGCTGATGATGACGCCGCGCTGCTGGCTCGTGATCAGCTCGGTCCAGTAGGGCCGGCCGCTCTCGACCACCGCCTGCAGATAGGGAGTCAGGCTCTCGACGGGACGGAACAGCATCCGCAGCCTCGGCGCCAGCCCCTCGGCCGCATCGCCCCAGTTCATCGCCCCCTCGATCGACAGCTTCACCACCACCGCCAGGAAGCACAGCACGATCATGCTGACGATGGCGCGGATCAAGTTCTCGAAGATCCGCACGCCGCGGCCGCCCAGGCTGTAGAACATCGAGACGGTGATGCAAACGCCGAGGAACAGCAGAACCGCCACCACGCGGGCGGTGTCGCCCTGGAGCAGGCTGCCTTCTCCGCCGCCGAAAACGCCGGGCAGGAGATTCTGCTGAATCGCCGCCGTGCCCAGGCTGAACTGCGGCATGGACCACACGAGGTTGGCCGCCATCGACGCCAGCAGCCAGCTCCAGCCGAGCACCGGGCTGACGTGCTGATTGATCGCCCGCAGCGGACGCTCGCCGCTGGACAGCGTCACGTAGGCGATGGCCGCCAGCATGACGATGCCCCACATCATCGCCACCGGCTGGAGCCACAGGAATGTGAAGCCGCTGAGCACCCCGAGGTACAGGCTGGAGGCGAAGGACACGCCGCCGACGGTGATGCCGCTCTGAAGCCAGCCGGGTCCCGACAAGCGGACGAACGTCTTGAGCAGCGCGCCCGGCCCTTTCGCCCGGGCCGCCCGGATCATCTCGCGGTCCCGCTCGATGCGTTTGTTCTCGCGTGCCGTCTGCCCGTGGTCCGACGCCGGGCCTTGTTGACCGGTGCTTGCTGCCATTGCAGGTCTCCTATTCGATCGTTCCATCAGCGGTTCGAGAGGCGTCTCGTCCCCAAAACGGCCTCGCACCTCGCCAGGCGGAAAGCCCGTCCCGAAACCAACGTGCGGCCTATTCTGCGGGCGTTGCGAACGGGTGTCAACCTCCTTTTGCCGCCTGCGGGCCTTTGGCCCCCGCGAGCCGACACCCCGGGTCTCCTCCAAAATATCGGACAAAAGCTGTTGACAGCTTCGCGCACGATGGTATGCTGCTTCGGTTCACGCGGTCCGTGGTTGGGTACTGCGCTGCCGACGGCCGGAGCAAATGATGCCCCGCCAAGGTCGCCGGTATATCTCCCGGAACAGGAAATGCATTGGCGTGACGGGTCCGTGTCCGTCCGTCCGCGTGTGGAATGTCGAAGCCGTGGCCCAGGGAGTATCTTGAGACTGCGGCTTTTTTTTGGGCAGTGAAAAGGAGAATCGATGGACATACAGTCAGTCTTGAAGAGCAAAATGGACAAGGCCAGCCTGGAAAGGCTCAACGCCTTGAAGAACCAGGACGTCAATGCGTTTGTCGCCCGGGCCATCGAGCTGTGCACCCCGGACAGGGTCTGGGTGGGCACCGACGACGAGAAAGACGCCGCCTACTGCCGCCAACTGGCGATCGACAACAAGGAGGAGATTCCCCTGCCGACCGCCGGCCACACCGTGCACTTCGACAGCTACTACGACCAGGGACGCAACCCGGAGGTCACCAAGTACCTGGTGCCCAAGGGCGAAACGCTGGACCCCAAGCTCAAGCAGATCGACCGCGAGCAGGGAATGAGCGAAATGGAACAGCTCCAGCGCGGCGCCTACAAAGGCCGGACCATGCTCGTGCGGTTCTTCTGCCTGGGCCCGGTCAACTCGGTCTTCGCGATTCCGTGCCTGCAAATCACCGACTCGGCCTACGTCGTCCACAGCGAGGACATGCTGTACCGCAAGGGCTATGAGGAATTCAAACGCCAGAGCGCCTGCGGCCCCTTCGAGTTCTTCAAGTTCCGCCACTGCACCGGCGAGGTCACCGAACGCATGACCTGCAAGGACCACGAGCACAACCGCGTCTACATCGACTACGTCAACAACACGGTGTACTCCGTCAACACGCAGTACGCCGGCAACACGGTCGGACTCAAGAAGCTCTCGCTGCGCCTGGCGATCCGCAAGGCCGACCGCGAGGGCTGGCTGGCCGAGCACATGTTCATCATGCGGGCCAACGGCCCGGAGGGACGCAAGACGTATCTGTGCGGCGCGTATCCCTCCGCCTGCGGCAAGACCTCGACCGCAATGATCCCCGGCGAGAACATCGTCGGCGACGACCTGGCGTACTTCCGCGTGATCGACGGCGAGTTCCGCACCGCCAACGTGGAATCGGGCATCTTCGGCATCATCCAGGACGTCACCGGCCACAGCGATCCGGTCATCTGGAACGTCCTGCACAATGAAGGCGAGGTGATCTTCGGCAACGTCCTGGTCCACAACGGCCGGCCCTACTGGCTCGGCATGGGCGAAGACATCCCCGACACGGGCATGAACCACGTCAGTGCCACGTGGACCCGGGGCATGATCGGCCCGGACGGCGAAGAGACCACGCCCAGCCATAAGAACGCCCGCTACACGGTCCGGATGATCAATCTGGACAACAAAGACCCCGATTGGGACAATCCCGGCGGCCTGCCCGTCGGCGGGATCATCTACGGCGGACGCGACAGCAACACCGACGTCCCGGTCCGCGAGGCCTATAGCTGGGAGCACGGCATCTGCACGATGGGCGCCATGCTCGAATCGGAGACGACCGCCGCCACCACCGGCGCCCAGGGCGTCCGCAAGTGGAACGTGATGAGCAACATGGACTTCCTGTCCATGTCCGTCGGCAAGTACCTCCAGAACAACCTCGAGTTCGCCAAACACATCAAGCGGCCCAAGGTCTTCGGGACCAACTACTTCCTGCGGAAGGACGGCAAGTACCTCAACGGCATGCTCGACAAGGCCGTGTGGGTCAAGTGGATGGAGCTGCGCATTCACGACGAAGCCGAGGCGCTGGACGCGGCCTGCGGCCTGATTCCCAGGTACGAAGACCTTCAGCGGCTCTTCCAGCAGGTCCTGACCATGGACTACACCGAGCAGAACTACGTCGATCAGTTCACCATCCGCATCCCCGAACTGCTGGCCAAGCTCGATCGCATGGAGAAGATCTACGCCACCGTCGCCGACACGCCACAAACGATGAAGGACGAGATGGCCGCCCAGCGCCAGCGTCTCGAAGCGCTGCGCGCCGCCAAAGGCGACCACATCTCGCCCCTGAACCTGTAGATCCGGCGGCTCCAGGCCAGAGCAGACGCCGCAGGCACGCGCACGAGTCGCGCGGATGGAGACCTCTCCCCACGCCGGCGGCTCCTGTCCGCGTCTGTCGGTCAGAGTCTCTCGGCCAACCGGGCAAGAAGGCCGGCAAGGTCCGTAAGGACCTTCTTCGGTGGCATGGGCAGCTTCAGGTGTCGTCGGCCGCTGGTCTCGTCGGTCTCGATCCGCAGTCCGTGGCCGAGTTCCACCGGCGTCTTCTCTTCTGCAGACAGGGCCGAGCCAAGCTTGTTCAGGAACGACAATCCCGCCGAGAGCAGGTCTTCCCACGGCGGCTGCACCGGGACCTGAGCGCCGGGCGGTCCGTCCGGTTCATCGGCATCCGCGATCTGAGCGGGCTCCTCGTGGCGCGGCATCGCCGCCGGGATGTTCCCCGTCACTTGATCGACGGAATCCATGAATCGCTTCAGCCGTGTGCCGCCGAGGGCCACTTCCGGCGTTCCGCCGTCCAGCACGCCCGCAAACATCGAGTGTTTGAACGAGAGCACCGACAGCATACCTTGCTCGATGGTCCCCTGCGAAACGAAGTTGACCACGCGCACGGGCCTGTGCTGCCCCAGCCGGTGGACCCGGCCGACCCGCTGGTCGAGCACCGCCGGATTCCACGGCAGGTCCATGTTGACCACGGTGGCCGCGTTCTGCAGGTTCAGGCCCACCCCACCGGCGTCGGTCGAGAGGAAGAGGCGGCACTCCGGGTCCTCGCGGAACTGCTGAACCAGCGTCCGTCGGTCCTTCGACGCGATCCGTCCGTGGAACAGCACATAGCCCAGCCCGGCGGATTTCAGACGATCCTGAAGAATCTCGTGCGTACCCAACCACTGGCTGAAGACCACGGCCTTATCGTGCGGACGCTCGAAGGTCTCCTGGAGGACGGCGACCAACTCGTCGGCCTTGACACCATAGTCCGTCTCGCGGTCGAGCAGGTAGGTGCTGTTGCAGCTCATCCGCATGTTCTGCAGCGCGATCATCAGGCGGCGCTGGTCGGCCTCCGGGAGGAATCCGAACCGCCGCCACTTGGCGGCGATCTTCGCCACAATCTCGCGGTTCTCCTCGTGGTGGACCATCTGCTCGGCGGTCATCGGCACGAAGTAGTTCTTGTCCAGCCGCTCGGGCAGTTGCTGCAAGACCTCCTTCTTCGTCCGCCGCACCAGCACCGGTTCGAGAGTCCGCCCGATCCGGTCGAGGTGCCGATAGCCCACCACCCTGCCGTTCTCGTCCGTCTGCTGATGCTCCGCCAGAAAACGGAACATAGGCCCCAGGCGGAATCGATCGACGAACTCGACGATGGAGTGGAGTTCTTCCAGGCGGTTCTCCAGAGGCGTGCCGGTCAGGACGATGGCATATCTCGAATCGAGCTTCTTGATGCTCTTGGCCCGACGCGTGTTCCAGTTCTTGATGCGCTGCGCCTCATCGAGCACGATGACATCGGGCTCCCATCGGCGAATCGCCTCCACGTCCCGATGGATGACGTCGTAGTTAACGATCTTGAAGAAGGCCTCCGTCGCATACAAAGCGGCCCGCGCGGCCGAGAGTCCTTCGACCACAACCGCCGTACGATCACAGAACACCTCGATCTCCCGCTTCCACTGGTACTTCAGCGACGTGGGACAAACCACCAGCACCCGCTCAACGCCCGCCGCTCGGGCCAACACTTCGCAGGCGCCGATCGCCTGGATCGTCTTGCCGAGCCCCATGTCGTCGGCGATCAGGCTGCGGCCCGCGCGGGCGGCGAACAGCACCCCCTCCCGCTGGTACGGATACAGCGAAACCTTCAGCAGGGAATCGAATGCCTCGCTCCGGATACCGGCGGGGAACATCTTGTCGATCCGTTCGACCAGGTGCGTGCGGTCGCGGAGCTGAGCAATGAAGTCCAGCGCATCGTCGTAGCGTCGCAGGTCGTGTTGGATCTCGTCGGCCCGGTCCAGGAACGTATCGAAGCGACTGAAGGCCTCGGTTCGCAACACGCCGTGGCGATCGAAGTAACGACCGGCCAGGCGAAGCAGCTCGGCCGGGCATTCCGCCCCCGGCTTGAAGACGACCGCCCGCTGTGCGCCGTAACGAAGGTACACCTCCGAATAGGCCGGACGGAACCCTTCGGACAACGCCCTGCGACCGCCTCGCTTGCGGCCCAGCACACCGAGCACGGACTCGATGTGCTTGCAGGTGCCCAGCGTATTGACCGCGAAGTCCGGGCACGAACAGTAGTTGTCCCCCAAGCCCTGACCGCGAATGGCGACGCGGTACCGGCCGCCCGTCTGCGGGTTGACCACTTGGAATTCTGAGAAGATCGGCTCGGCACCGACGTTCGTGATCCGCAGGTCCTGCTTCGCGGCGAACTGCCGGCGCAGCGCCACCTGCCACTGTTCGAGGGACATCTCCTCCGGTCTTCGCGTCCGCGATACCTTCGGCGCCTTCCGAAGGCGCGAACCCGACCCTTTCGACGTGCGTCCGGCGCCCGTCCGGGCCATCCCCGATGCCTGTGCGGCGGCCATCCCGTTTGCACCTCCATGAGAAACGCTGCGCTGTCTTCCGAAACGATGATCGCTCTGAGTATACCGGCCCGCGTCAAACGTGCAATGCCCTGCCTCGCCCTGGGCCGTTGCCGGGTGTGCCTAATTCTTCTGGCAGGGTTGCGCGGCTCGATATTGGCTTTGCCAATAGGATTCCCAGGCATTGGATTGTTCCAGGGCCAGCAGGGGCATCATCGGCTCGGCCCCTTCTTTGTCCCACCGCATCCCCGGACCCTTGAGCCGGTACGTCAGCACCTTGCACATGGCCTCGGTAGGACCGCTGCCAATCTGATATCCCGCGGCCAGGTACCGGGGATATTCACAGTGCGACGCACGCTTGGTCAGATAGCGCAGCAAGCCCTCCAACGCTTGACGGCGCCGGCTGCCGGCCCGATGCCGCCGGCGTTCCTGTCCCAGCAGAAGCAATACCTCGGCGATCCCCTCGTGGTAGGCCGCGTGCAGCAGCGTTTGCCCGAACGATTGGGCCTTCTCGGTCCCCAAGCCAAAACAATCCTTGACGGCTTGCCACACGTGTTCGCTGAAGTGGTAGAAGTCCAACACTTGTTCATCGAGCATCGGCAGTCGCACCTGCAACTGGCGCTCGATCCAATCGGCCCCATCCGCCACGGCCAGCTTCTGGTCGAACCGGTCCAACCCAATCGTCGCGGCTTGCCGTCGTAACAGCCGGCCCAAAACCTGATGATCTCCGGCGGTCCCCACCACCAGCCGGTGTGTGTTCGATTCGTCGTACAACGTCGCGATCTTGAATTCCTTGTACGCATTGTCTGCGCCTCGATGCATCCGCCGGACCACACCACCCGCACGCCGCCGGCGCCGTCGCTGCCGCCGCTTGGTTTTCTCCTGCCGGGGGACCATCGGGACCTTGACTCCGTCGGCCCCCACATACACCCGCGAAGGACCGCTGGCCTGGATCCGGCCCGTTTCGACCGACAAATCACTGCGGACCCGTCCGGCCGTCTGGATCGTCTGGACCTTGCGGCCTTCCGCCTGGGCGATGCGCCGGACGCGCTCCGGGCTGATCCGCAGTTGCGCCAGAGCGTTCAGATGCGCGGCGGCTTTGACAAAACCCTGCTGGTGAATCCCCACCCGACAACACATCTGCCGCACACCAACGCTGACGGTGGCGTCCACAATTCCCAGCATCTGGTCGATCCGGCTGTCGGTGCCCCCCTGGGCCGACCACCACCGCGTCCGCCGGATTTGAATCGAGCCATTGACGGTATCATGGCTGACGGCCTGGCGGCCCTTGTTTCGCAGACCGACCTCCGCGGGACGCCGAGGGGGAAAAAGCCGCTTCCGCGGCATCGATTTTCCTCTGAATCGCCTTCTGGTAGATCGCCTGTCGGAACCGAGCTAAAGCGTCTCGAACGGGCTCCTCGCTCTGGTCAATGATCGCTCCATCCTGTGCCTGGTTGACCGCCGCAGTCACCTCCTGCAGGCATTTCTCGATATCCTCCCGAACGAGAACCTCCAACTGCCTGACATCCAACTTCGACTTCTGGCTGGAACTCATGACCATCTCCTGAAAATCACCGTCAGTTTATCCATCCTTGCACTGCCGACAATTTACGGGATTCCCCATCTTCGCGCCAGAAGAATTAGTCACACCCTAATAGGCCGCGTGATTCGCATTACCACCATGAGCCTGGGCCAGCGTCTGCCAGAGTCAAGCTCTCGATAGGCCTTTGCCGATAGGATCAACAGAGGGCTGAACATACATGTGAAAGGAGAGCGAAATGAGCATTGATGCATTGAAGGAACTCACAGAGAGTCTCATCTGGGAGACAATAAAGGAAATCGGGACCACACCCGACAATGCGAAAGAGGATCACTATGTTGTGGCTCGCTATTATCTCTCTGAGTCTCAGGAGTGTATGGAGGGTGTCTGGCCAATGCTCGCCGAGAGCAGATTCCGCGCAGCCCTTGCCCTCTCCCGCTGGGTGCTTGAGGCGGCGCTGAATCTGATATGGGCGGTAGCCGACGACAAGGAGGTTGACCAGCGGCTGCAAGATCTGCGTGGAAAAGCTCTGTACCAAGAGGCAGCACTGCGAGACGAATTAGCCGAGGCGAGCTTCGGTGAGATCGAAGTACAAAAGGAGCAGGC
>CAZNSM010000070.1:0-18503 GCA_964575615.1 uncultured Pirellulales bacterium
TTCTTCCTGGTCTTGTTCAGCTTCAAGGCGAACTTGGTTTCTTCCCCGGTTTCCTCGTTGATCACGGCGAACTGCCCGGAGTCGTCTCGCTGCATCTGATCGTTGGCGTTCAGCAGCTCGATTCCGTACACCGTTCCATCGGGCGCCAGGTCGATCACCAGTTCCTCGCTGAGTTTGATGGACTCGGCATCGGTCTTCTTGTTCTTGAAGCGGATATAGCCGACGTTGTAGCGGGGATCGTACGTAAACTTCATGCCGCCAGACCTTTCCAATCCATCAGAAGTACCTCGTAACCACCGAAATCACCAACCAGCCGTCGTAGCGACGAATCGCATAGGCCTCGACCTGCTTGGTCTTGTACTGCTTTCCACGCCAGCGCCTTTTGAAAGGCACATTGCGACGAAAACCGACCCGGCCAAACTTGGCGTCGAACCGCTCACCAGCTTCCACCGCCAGTTTCACCTCTTCCTCGGTGGCGCCCCGCTCCGCCAAACGGTCACGGGCATGGGGATGTAGATTAACCGTCATCACGGAGACATCCTGCCGGACGCAACCAAGGCATGCACCTGGAACTCGGTGGTGCCGATAATGTGAGTATAGCGAAATTGAGAATCAGGGGCCACAGTTTTCTTCATGGATTCTACGTCAGAAAGGGGTTTGAGGCCTTTTCGCGGCCAATCGTCGTCCTCATGCCATGTCCAGGGCAGACCACCGTCCGCTCGGGCAGAATGAATAGCTTCGTTCGGATGCTGTCGAGCAACCGATTCCAGTCTCCGCCCGGAAAGTCCGTCCGCCCGACCCCGTCGGCAAAGAGCGTATCCCCTGCAAAAACAACGGCTTCCGTCTCGGCGTAGAGGCAGATCCCTCCAGGAGTGTGCCCCGGCGTGTGGAGCACCTTCAGAACGATACCTGCCTCTTCGACCGTGACGCCGTCCTCCAGCAGAACGTCGGCAGGGACCGTCTCGAAGGGCTGCATAGTCATCTCGGACAGGTTGGCCTGTGAGTCGGTCAGCATGGGGCCATCCAGTTTGTGGATGTAGACCCTGAGCCCGGGAAACTTCGACCGTAAAGCCGTCAGACCCGCGATGTGATCGACATGCCCGTGCGTCAGGATCACAGCCTTGGGCGTCAAATCGTGCTGGGCGAGAAACGCGACCATGTCGCGGCTTTCAAGCCCCGTGTCGATCACGAGACATTCCCGGGCTGACTCCTCCGTGCGGACCACGTAGCAATTGGTCTGGAAATCGCCGAGAATCAGCCGATCGATCTTCATTCGTCCCCAGTCAGCGAATACGGCTCAGCCGGCGTTGGGATCGGCTGATTGGGCCGGGGCAGGCTCCGCGGCCGGCGGGCTGCTCTCGGCGGGCGTCGCCGCGGCCTCCGCCGGTTTCTCTGGCGCCGGTTTCGCCTTGTCCTCCATCAGGTCCGCCTGCCGCTTGGTCAGGTAGTTGGCCTTCCACTCGGGGATCTGATAGACCCACCCCTTGTGTCGCAGCGTGAAACGCTGGGCCCGCTCCTGGGCCTGAAGCTTCGCCTCCTTCTTCTTGAGCTCCTCCTGCGACTCGACCTGGCCCGGCTTCATGGTCACAGGAGTCTTGTCCGTGAACTCCGCCTCGCACGTCAGATAGGCTTTGCCGTCCTTCCGGGCGATCTGAAGACGATACTCGGTGGAGTCATCCAGGCGGCAGACATACCGGTAGTCGAAGCTCAGCTCGCCGACGGCCGAGGGCGTGTTCACGTCATCGAACCGGAGACTGCTGAGCGCTCCGAGAACGCTCTTGGCGTCGCTGTCCTTAAGTTTCTTGTCGTCGGGGATACTCACCATAATGACACCATCGCCGTCGGTGTTTCTGAGAGCATAGGAACCGTCCGGCGTGGTGACGGTAACCGAATTGACGTCTTCCCGCTCCACGGAGGCAATCTCCTGATTGACGTAGTCGATCGCCGTGGTGCGAATATAAGGAGCGCTCTCGGCCAGATACACCGTGTCCTGAGACGCCAGCCGGACATAGGTGTTCTGCCCGCCTTCCAGGGCCTTGCCGATGATGACCCCGGTCAGAACCGCCCCGTCGGCCTTGAGGAATTTGACCACGCCGTGGGCCTTTTCTTCGGTTACCTCAAGGTCTTCGTGGTTCTTCGGGTTGCTGGTGTACGATTCCAGGGTCTTGATGTCCAGGCACTTGGTAATCAGGTCGTTGATTCGCTTCGGGTCGGCGGGATAGTCGGCCTCGTTGACCACGCGGAACTGCTGTTCACGCCTCTGGATCGTCACGGCACCATCGCCGTGACCGATGACGATGCTGTCGATCTGCGACGGGTCCAGCCCCTGGATCAGGTAGGACGGCCCCGAGGGTTCGCCCGTCGAGCGATTCGACAAGCGAGACTGAACGACGGCCCACGACACCATGATCGCGGCCACGATGGCCAGTATGCCAAGATTCCTGTTGCTCATCTACAAAACCCCTTTGTCGACAATTGACGATCGTTCAGGACCGATCCACGCTGCATGTCCGTGCTACGCGTCACTCGCATGGCTGATGTAGTGCCGCCGGCGCACGCTGCGCCAGATGCCCAGGACCAGGGCGATCAGCATGACCACCCCCGGCACCAGGCCCATGTTGAAACGCCGCAGCACGTTGCCCAACTGCTCGATGCGCTCGCGCCGCCGCGCGTTGACCTCGCGAAGCTGACGCTGCGCCTCGCGAATCTTCAACTCCAACTGCCGCTTCTTCTCGAGAATCGAGCTGCCGATCACCTCTTCCTGCTCGGCCTGGCCCGAGTTGACGAGATCCTCCAGCTCCTTGTTGAACCCCTCGATCTGGGCGTTGATCAACGCGACCTCGTCGGCGGTCTCCTGCTCGGCCTGCTGCTCGATCTGATCGACGACCGCAAACGGTCGTTTGTAGTTGCCGCGCGACCGGATCGAGATCAGATCGCCCGAACCGCTTAAGTCCTCGATCGTGTTGATCAACAGGGCGCTGTTGTCGCCGACGACCATCTTGCCGAACAGCGACTGGGCATAGGCCATCTGGTCGCTGAGGAAATCCACGTCGCTGAACACTGCCACGGCGCAATCGGCGGCGGCCTCCTTCAGCCCGGTGATCTGCTTGGCAACCATCCTGGGCTCGTTCGGATCGTCCTCGTCCACATCGTTGGCATCCGCCGCAGGCACCTCGATCTCAATGCCATCCGGGAAGCTGCTCTGGAAGCGTCCGGTAACCAGATAGCCCATCGGAACGGGCTTGTTCCCCTCAATGAACTTGGCCATGAGCTTGTCGGGATCGGGGAACATCAGCTCGAAGGAGCTGCCAACGCTCCAACTGTTGCCCTTGTCCGTCGTCATGATCAGCGGCGTGCGGGTGATCTCCGGCTTCTGCTCCTTCGCGACCTGATTCGGGTCGTTGGTGCTGCCGGCCTGGTCGGCACGAGGAGTCTCCTGGAGCACACCGGCGAACAGCACCCGGACCTCGTTGAGATCGGCGGTGATGACCTTCTCCTTGCTGAAACATGGCGTGGTGAGTCCGAGGAATCCCATGATGGGTTGGGGACGCTGGTTGGCGGCCAGAGGCGCCTCCAGCACGAGCGAACGGTCGCCGGCAAACGTGTTAGCCGGCATTTGAAGCCCCCACGTCCGCATCAAGCGGTCGAGGTCTGAACTCTGCTTCTCGGCGGTCATCTGCATGGGGTTTCGCTGCGGCCGGTCCGCGATGCAGTGCGGATCGACGCACACGATCGCCCGTCCGCCCTTCAGGATGAACTGATCGATGGCGAACTGCGTCTTCTCCGGCAGGTCTTTCGGGTGGATCACCAGGAGGATATCGACGTCGTTGATGTCGTTCACGTCCGTCGCGACTTCGGTCACTTCATACTTCTGCCGAAGCTGCTCCACAATCGTCCAGGCAGGCTTGGGCTGCTGGCCCTGCATCCGCATCATCTGGGCCATGTAGCCCGTGACATCGTCGCCCATCACCGCCAGTGAACTCATGATCCCCACTCGCTTCTTCTGCCGGGTGATCGCGGTATCGATCAGATAGCTGATGTCGTACTCCACGAAGTTCTGCCGGTCGGGCGAGAAGAACGGCACGGTCTTTTCCACGCCGAACTGCGTCTGCACCGCCAGCCCGAAGAAGAAGCTCTCCTCTTCGGTGATGGGGAACCGCCGCAGGCCCAGCCGCAACGCCTGCTCTTCCTCTTCCGAGAACGGCCTCGGATCGATCACTTCCAACTGGACCATGCCCTTCGACGCGGCCACGTACTCTTCCAACAGCGCCCGCACGAACTCATAGTAGTTGTTGAAGTAGCGAATCTGATCGGGACCTTTCATCGCCGCTGTCTTGGCGTAAAAGAGCCGGACTTTGATCGGCTGATTGAGCCGGCCCAGAATCGCCTTGGTCCCGTCCGAGAGCGTATAGAGCTGCTGATCCGTGACGTCCACTTTCCACCGCCGGCCCAAATCCTGGCAGATGCTGATTCCGCTGAAGGCAATGACCAGGACCAGGACGGCCCCGACGATCGCGCGAATGGTCCGATTCATTAGCTGGCCTTCCTTTCATCCAAAACGATCGCACAGGCCACGACCCATCCCACAATCAGCAGGAGGAAATAGGCGATATCCTGGAATTGCAGGATGCCCCGCTGCATCGAGTCAAAGTGCACCTGAAAGCTCATCCCTTCAACCGCCGAAACCATGCCGGCCGGCAGGAATGTCGAAACGTAGTTCAACGTCGTCGGCATCCCCGCGAACACCAGGACCGCACAGGCCACCACGCTGAGCACGAAGGCGATCACCTGGTTCTTGCTCAGCGCCGAGAAGAAACAGCCGATGGCCAGGAACCCCCCTGCCATCAGGAACGCCCCCAGATAACCTGTCACGATCAACCCGATATCGGGATCGCCCAGATAGCAGACGGTCACAACCAGAGGGAAGGTCAGCGCCAACGCGATCCCCAGAAACAGCCAGGCAGCGAAGAACTTCGCCAACACCGCCTGCACGATCGTCACCGGCAGCGTGAACAGCAATTCGACCGATCCCACCTTTCGTTCCTCGGCCCAGAGCCGCATGGCGGTCGACGGAACCATGAACACGAACAGCAGCGGGAGGTTCGTGAAGAACGGCCTCAGGTCGGCCTGCCGGGCCTCGTAAAATCCTTCCTTGAAGGTCAGATACCCCGCGAAGAACAGAAAGATGACGAGAAAGACGTAGGCGAGAGGCGTCGTGAAGTAGCTTTTCAGCTCCCTCTTGAATACCGCCCAGAAACTGTTCATGTGGCACTCCAGTTCCAAATGATTACTGATCCATGACTATTGCCAGCCGTCCCTCATTCCCCGTCAAACCGTCACGAGGGCCCTGGTGCTGGTGATCTTGCGGAAGACCTCGTCGAGACTGGCGTGGTGCTTCTCCTTCAGCTCCTTCGGCGTCGAGTCCACGAGGATCTTGCCGCGCGCAACGATGATCGCGCGGGAGCAGACGGCATCGACCTCTTCGAGAATGTGCGTCGAGACGATGATGCACTTGTCCTTGGCCATGGCGCTAATCAACTTCCGCACCTCGTGCTTCTGGTTGGGGTCGAGGCCGTCGGTCGGCTCGTCGAGGATCAGCACATCGGGATCGTGAATCAACGCCTGGGCCAGTCCCACGCGCCGTTTGTAGCCCTTCGAAAGGGTCTCGATCGTCTGATGGTACACCGATTCGATCGAGCACATGGGGACGATGCGGTCGAGCGCCGCCTTGCGCCGGCGCCCCTTGATCTGCCGGACGTCACAAATAAACTTCAGGAAGCCCCCCACCGTCATCTCCGGGTACGCCGGAGAGTTCTCCGCCAGATAGCCCAGCGACCGCCGCGCCCCAACCGGATCGGCCAGGACGTCGTGCCCGCAAACACTGGCGGTGCCGCCATCGGGACGAATGTAACAGGTCAGCATGCGCATCGTGGTGGTCTTGCCTGCTCCGTTGGGACCGAGCAAACCGACCACCTGCCCCTTCGCGGCGCGGAACGAAATCCCGTCCACCGCCACTACCGGCCCGAAGCGCCGCCGAAGTTCTTTGGCCTCTATCATGTCTGTCTCCAAAACTCAGGCACCGATCCCGCCCTCAGGGAGCCCGGCTCCCCTTAGAAACAAAACGCATAGGTTGACGCAAAACCGTCCGGCCGTCAAGACTTGCACCCCGAATATTTTCGTTCCGGGCGAGCCCTGCAGACCTGCGTCACGGGGCAAGCCCCTTGACGATAAAATGCGTCATACGACGTTACGGCGAATTTGTTCGGGGCGCGAACCCCAAAAAGAAAACGGGCGGCGCCGACAGGCATCCGCCCATCGATACCACCCGTTTTCCAAGAGACCCGTTACGGCGAAATCAGGACATCATTCCGCGTCGGCCGGATGACCGAACCGGATGTCGTCGATGTAGATCAAACCGGAACCGCCGGCGCTTGGCGCGTTTCGATCGCCCACGCCGATGTACATCTTCTCGACCCGGCTCAGATTGACCCCGCTCAGGTCGCTGAACGCAATGCGCCATTGGTTCCAGCCACCCATGAACGTCGCCGCCTCGCCGGCCGGATGCGTCACACCTGCGACCTTTCCGCTGCTGTCCTCCACGGCCACGTACACCTTATCGGCCGAATTGCCCTCGGGCTGCGCTGGTCCGATCGTGGCCACCTGCCACTGCCCGGCGACATTCCCCGTCGTGGCGACGTCGGAGAACTCCCCACTGGTCAGGACACCCGCGGAATGACTGGTCACCGCCAGACCGATGTGGACGTTGGCGGTCATGGCGATCGTCTGCGGATTCCATGACATGGCGGTCCAGTTCTGCCCGTCGGCGGAGTAGTACCCGTTGAACGCGTTTCCGACGCGCTCGATCTTGATCCAGTACGGCACGGTCATGGCGATCTGCTCGGCCGTCGCGACGGAGGTGTCACTGACGGCGGCCACGTCGGTCGTCAAGCGAGCCTGATAGCGGCAGCCATTGCCCGGCGTCGCATAGACCGCCGCGAACGTCGAGCCGACCTCCAGCGTCTCGCGGATCATCACGCCGGCCTTCGCCCAGGCGTTGGTATTGGCTACGCCTTCGACGCGTGCGATGACGGCGCCGTTCCCGCTGAGCTGCTTGTGGGCAAAGCGGAACTCATCCGTCGTGTTCCAGATGTCGGTGCCCGCCGCACCCATGACGATGCGACCCGACGCCAGCTCGGCGAACGGCCCGGCCCGGCCCTGGAAGTGGACGACCAGGGTGTCGGCGCCGTTCACCGTCCAGTTCTGCGGCGTCTCGAACGTCCGCTCGGCCTGCGAGTACCACGGCGACGCGGAGTTGTCGTATTGTAGAGGCATGGACTGGCCGCCGCTGTTGACGATCGTCTTCTCCGCAAACGGCGCCTCGAAGTACCCGACGGTAGAGCCGGTATCGTTGACCCAGCCGTCGACCCACGTATCAAAAATCGCCAGACCCGCGTCAATGTCGTCGGTATAGCTCTCGAAATCCTCGATGAAGAAGTACTCCTGCGTGGCAAAGCTCCACAGATCGCCTTGCCACGAGTTGACCGTCTCGGCCTCGTTGACTTCAGCGATCCGCCAGTAGTACGTCGTGCCCAGATTCAGCGAGCCAGGATCGTAAAGGCCGGCATCGACGGAATCGATCAGAATCAGCGCCTCCGGGTCCGTTCCGAAGTGGACCTCGTGCGAAGCCGCCTCGCGGCCGGGTCGCCAGGCCAGATCGCTTTCCGGCCCGACAGCGACAGCGCCATCGGCCGGCCGGGGTTCCCGCGGATACACCGGCGTATGGTAGAATCGCACCTCGCTGAGTCCATACTGGCTCAGCATGCCCCAGTTGTCGTTGACGTTGAGCCGGACATACCTGGCGGCAATACCGGCCAAGTCAATCGTGGTGTTATGCGTGTAGCCGGCCTTGGCGGTTCCCTTGGCAAACTCGAAATCCCCCAGAGCCGTCCACTCCACGCCGTCGAGGGAATATTCCACAGTGACGTCCTTGAGTCCGTACCCGAGCACCGCCTCGAACATGACGTTGTAGTTCCAGACCCAGAGTTCATAGAGCTTGAGGACCCGGTCGAACTCGTACTGGATCCAGACGGGAGCGACGCCGTCGGAGGTCGCCAGCCACATGTCCGCCGCGTCGATCGAATGCTGGTCCGCCGCATCGAGACCGGAACCGTCGATAGTGTGTTCCGGACCGTACCCCGCATCGGAATTGGACGCGGTGGCGATGATATTCTCCACGGGGTAGGCCAGAGGCTCAGCGGTAAAGGTCCACACCGACCCTTTGTAGATGGTGCCGTCCGGCGGCGCGTTGACCTCGTCCACGCGCCAGTAGTAGGTCTGGCCGAAGCTCAGCAGGCCCTCGGGATCGTACAAGTTGGCGTCCTGTGCCTGGCTGAGCAGCACACCCAGCGGATTGGCCCGGGAAGCCGCGTTCACATCTTCGAACGCGGTGCCGAAATACACGTCATGCGCCGCCGCCTGCGGGCTGGGCATCCAGCCCATTACGACGTCACGCGGCACGTCGACGGCGCCGTCGCTCGGATAAGGGCCGGACGCAACCACCAGCGCCCCGCGCGGGCTTTCCGGCGGGCCCTGACCCGTCGGTGTGTAATCCGCATTGGTCGTCAGCAGGACCTTGTCGACGGTCAGGCCGTCTTCGCGCATCCAGACGTTCACCGTGTGATCGCCGGCGGTCTTGACCTCGATGGTCGGACGCCCGCCGTTCATGATCTGACTGCTCCAGTTGTACACGCCGTTGAAGCCGCTCATCGTCGCGGAGGTCACAGGCTCCTCTCCGTCCAGGCCCGTGTGGAGGGAATCGGAATTGCCGTCCATGCCATAGCCGAGGATCCAGACATAGTAGGTCCCGGTCTTGACGAACTTGACCACGTAATCCAACTGGGGACTGGTCGTGGCGACGTTGCTGGTGATGCCGGAACCGCCGGCCAAGGTCGTCGGCGTCGACTGCATCGCGAAGCCCCCGCTGAATCCGTCCGCCGGAGCGAAGTTGTTCGAGGTCCGCGAGACCAGCTCCCACGTGTGCGGCGGCCGAGGCGTGTTCAGATCGAAGTTCTCCGCCTCCATGCAGACGATTCCATCAGGGCCGGTGTCCTGCTGGAAGGGCTGCGCACCGAGCGCCATCGAGCCGCATGCCAGCATCAGGAGTCCCGTGGTCAGAAACGTCAGTCGCGTGAGCATTGCTGTCCTCCTTCAGAAAAGATGGAAGCGCCCCTCGAACGCTTCGTCTAAATGTCCGGCTTCAAGCCGGGCGCGGTGCCTGCCTTCGCGACCCTCCAAGTCGGCAAGCAGCCCGAAACACCAGACGCTGTCAATTATCGCAAATCGAGCCTTGCCGTTCAAGGGCCTTCTCGCAGGCACCGTGCCCGTGGGTGACCCGTGTGTAAAAAAGGCTGGCCGCTACCGGCCCGTTTCGACCGGCAGGATCGCGCCGGAGAACTCGTAGGCTCCCATGTCCACGATGCCGTTGATCACTCGCCAATTGCCGGCCAAGTCGAAGGCAGGCAGCGGGGGCTCGGTCTGGTTCGATCCCGAGTCGATTGCCGGGGAATCCGACGCCAGACGGAAATCGTCGTCCTCGGTGCCGAGCACGCCATCGGCTCCGACGGGATCGACGAACAGAGGATCGGGCCCCGGCTCGCAGATGCTGGTGATGATTTCCGGGAGCGCCGGACCAGGACGGAAAGAAACCGGCACACCAGAGGTGGAATCGGCGACGGAACCGTAGAGAATGCAATTCGCAATCGTCATGGCAGGCAGGTGTACCCAGGAATCCTCAGGTCTGGCCATCACCGCCAGGGTCGGCGGACGATCCAGCGCCGGCGACGTGTTGCCATAGAACGTGCAGTTCAGCAGGCGATGGACTTGTGGCTCGTTGACATAGTTGCTCTGGGGGTAGGCGATCGCGCCGCCTCCATCGGCCGCGGTGTTGGCCACCAGCAGGCAGTTGACCAGTTCGATTCTGCCGACGCTGTGAGCACTGACGGCGCCGCCTTTCGCGCCGGCGTCGTTTCGCCGGAACACGCAATGGCGCAACGTCAAGTCCGCCTTGATGTGCGACGCGATCGCGCCGCCATCGTGCTGTGCGGCGTTGTTCTCCCATAGACAGCCGGCGAATACCGGCCGCCATCGCCGCCCGTTGGACACGGCGCCGCCCGACGAGGCGCGATTGCCGATGAACGTGCACCTCGTGAACACGGGCTGCCACTGATCACCTTCATAGGGCTCATCAGAGCCGGAGCCGTCGGTGTGGAACAGGCAGACGGCGCCGCCGCTGCCTGCATGGTTGTCGGCGAACACGCAGTCCGTCAGGCGAGGAGAACAGCCGCCCCGACAGAACAGGCCTCCGCCCTGGGCCTGGAGCCGAGAGTGGCTGCGCGGCGCGTCTGCATGTCCGCCTGTCACGACAACGCCTTCGAGAACGGCTCGGTTATCCAGTCCCTCGCACGTCACCACGTTGAGACTATTGCCCTGTTTCGAGTTGGGATCCTCATCGGTGTCGTTGCGATCGATGTCGCCGCTGAGTATGGTCACAGAGGTATTCGGATCCCAGGGATTCGGTTCGGCTGCCCCGAGGCCGGCGTATCCGCCGCAGATCGTCGTCTCGGCCTTCAACTTGAAACTGGCCTCCCGATCCAGCGGGTCGTCCGTCGGGGTGTAGAGGCCCTGGGCCACGCGGATTTCATCGCCCGGCCAGGCAGCCGCCAGAGCATCCTGGAGACGCACGAAGGCATCTGTCCAGGACGTGCCGTCATTGGCGCCGACGGCATCGTCATCGACATAGACGACGCTGCCCCATCCGGCCAGCGTGAGCCCCACGACCAGGGCGCACGCGACCACCATGATTCGCCTGCCTGCCAACCTGTCCATGTTCCGCTCCTTTCGATATGATGGTATGAAGATATGAGGCCGCATGGACACCGGTCCATGCCCGTTCTGCGCAGACCGCCCTCCTCTCGCTCAATGCAGGCGTCGAAACGTGACCGAATTGGAGATTCTCCGCGCATGTCGCACCTCGTGCCCCAGGACGCTCTACGCGCAGCGTCCGGACAGCAGAGAAACTCACCGGGTCACAAAGGCAGGTGGTTATGAATGGAGAAGTATGATATGATAGCAAACCACCGTTTTATGATAGGTGCTTCTGCCCGCCTTTATGTCTCATTTTCTGAATTCTACAGCTATGTAGACGGGGTTTGCAAGGAATTTCCGGGCGGGAAACGCTTTTTTTTAGCCGGGCGACTTCAGCCTGCCTCCGGTCGCGGAGGCCATGTGCGGCAGGCGATGTGGATCGCCAGTTGGGCGACCAGACCCAGACCGGTTAGCGCGACGGCGAACCAGTACGGCGCATACGGGCCGACGTGCCTGGCCAGATGGCCGCCCGTCCCGGCGCCCATGATGATGCCGATGGATATGACGATCTCGTGAATGGTCATGCGGGCGGACCGATTGCGGCTGGCCGAGACGCCATAGTAGAGGTGGCTGCTGTAGGCAAACCCGAACGGCAGGCCGAGCACGATGGCCGAGACGATGAAGACCCCCAACGTCTGCCCATAGATCATCATCAACAGAGCCACCGTGAGCACCATCTGGCCGGCCAGAAGCGGTGCCAGCTTGAAATGCCAGAACGCCCAGCGGCCCGCCGCCGTCAGCGACAGGAAGTTGCACAACGCGAAGACCGCGTAGTAGACGCCGAACTGGGCCTCGGAGTAGCCCAAGGCCACGAAGAGCAGTGCGAACTGCGACCGCACGATGGCCTGCGAGGCCCACGCGCAGAACAGAGCGACTCGCGACATCCAGCGATAGGCGACCAGCGAGCGCGGATCATGTATCGCCTCGGCGGGCACACCCGACGGTCCGGCCTCGTTCGTATGCCCCGCGTTGTTGCGGGCCAGTACCAGCAGCAGCAAGGACAGCCCGAAGCACCCCACCGCCGCAATCATCGGCCACAGCGGATTCCGCTCCACCAGCCAGGCCCCGATGATCGGCCCGACCAAGGCGCCGCTCGACCAGGAGCCATTGTACCGTCCAAGTCGGCGATTCAGCCTGACTCCCTCATATCGAGCAGAAACCCAGCTCATCAGAAAGGGCCAGAACAGCGCCATGGCGGCCCCGCCGAACCCTCCGGCCGCGATGATCATCCAGATCCAGGCCCGCCCGTCGGCCTCGCCCTGCCGGCCCGCGCCAAACACCGCCGCGACCATCGCCGCCGAGGCTATCAGGGCCACGATGGTCGCCAGACGCGTCGCTCTCCGGACGTCCAGATGCCCCAGCAGCGAGCCGGTGATCAGCAGCGCCGCCATGTACGCCAGGCTGTTGCCCGCCAGCGCGTAGCCCACGTGGGTTTCGGCGCCGCCGATGGCGGTCAGCACAAACGGCATGGCGGTCCAGCAGATGCCCAGGCTCAGCGCGGTGGCGAAAGCCGCGCCATACAAAGGCCAGCTTCGAGCGGTCCGGGTCGAATTCGTTGTCTGTTGCTCCTGCATCATCTCTATCGGGCTCCAAGCCCGGCGATTGTAACACCCACCCGCCAGTCCGCCAGCCACCGCCTGCAAGAAAACAACGAACCGCCGGAAGATCTCCATACCCAATCACAATGCACCGGTGTGTAATAGGCCGAACAGAGATCGCGTTTCAGTCAGGTGCGCAGGATGGTCGAGGAAAGACTGTTGATTCTCCGATTCAAGAGGGGCTCGCCGCAGGCCCTGCGCCGGATCTATGACAAATACAAGGTGGAACTGCTCAAGCTGGCTACGGTGCTGCTGGGCGATGGGAACACCGCCGAGGATGTCGTGCATGATGTCTTCGTGGCGTTCGCCGGCTCGGCAGAGCGGATCAAACTGGCCGGCAGCCTCCGCAGCTATCTGACCACCAGCGTGGTCAATCGCGTGCGGAACCACAGGCGGAACAACCACCGACACGGGGCAATCAACCTAAAAGATGCATCGCTGCCTGCGTCGGGCGGACCAGGGCCTGCGCAGTGGGCGATTCTCAGCGAGCAGCTCGCCCTGCTGGTCGAGGCGATGCAGCAGTTGCCCTATGAGCAACGCGAAGCGGTCAGCCTTCGCATGGAGATGGACATGAGCTTCCGCCAGATCGCGGCGGTGCAGCGCGTGCCGCTGAACACCGCCAAGGGCCGATATCGATACGGCATGGAACGACTGCGGTCTCTGCTGAACAGTGAGGTACGACAATGCGATCCGCAGACAATATAAGAAGGTCGTTTCGAGAAGCCAGCCTGGGCATTGGGCCTCAGGCCGACGAGCGGGTCTTTCGGGACATGCTCCAAGCCCAGCAAGAACACGCAAAGAAGCCAGAGACATTGGTCGTAAAAGGGAGATCGATCATGAAGAGTCCATTTGCCAAACTTGCCATTGCGGCCGCCGTTGTTATCGCCTGCATCATGGGCCTGTTCCTGTGGACGGGCACACAGTCCAGCGTCGCACTGGCCGACGTCCTGACCCAAATCCGGCAGGTCAACGCCTACAAGTATCAGATGACCATGACCTTCAGCGGCAAAAGCCCCGGCCCCGGCACGCCCGTCAATCAGAGGGTCGAGGCCTCCGTCGTATCCGCACAGGACGGCAACATGAAGATGACCATGAACACCGTGGACCGCAACAGCGGAGGGACCATGCGTAACGAGACGTTCATGCTGCCGCGCGAGAAGGCCGTCATCTCGATCATGCCGGAGCAGAAGATGTATAGGCGCATAGACCTCGATGACAGCCAAGTCGAGAAAACCCGCCAGCAGAACAACGATCCGGGCGCGATGCTCCAACAGCTTCTCAAGTGCAAGTACGAGCACCTGGGCCGCAGCCGTATCGACGGCGTCGAGGTCGAGGGATTCCGGACGACCGATCCGAACTATCTGGAGGGCCCGACGGGCGCGACCGGCGCCGTGGACGTGAAGATGTGGGTTGATGTCCGGACGCAGCTTCCGGTGCGGTCGGAGATGGACGTGGATGCGGGCGGCATGAAGACGCACGGCGTGATCAGCAACTTCCAGTGGGACTATCCAGTGGACGCCGCCACCTTCAAGCCGGTCATCCCGGCCGACTATACACCGATGTCCACCGGCCCCATAACGATGCCGACGGCCAGTGAAGAAACCGCTATCCAGGGCCTCAAGACATTTGCCGAACGGACCGGCCGATACCCAGATAGGCTCGACCTGACGACCCTCATTGGGTTACTGCCGAAAGCCCCCGACAGCAACGATCCATCTCTCGGCAAGGACAACGCCACCCTGAAGAAGTTGCTCGAAAGAGGCGCATCGAACGAAGAGGCGATCCAAGAGACAACCCAAGACGCTGCCAACCAGACGGCGGACACCATGCTGTCGGTGCGAGATGCCATCGCGTTCCGCATATCGCTGAGGAAGGACAAGAAGGATCCGGTGTACTACGGCAACGTCGTGACCCCCAAGGACGCCGATAACGTCCTGATGCGATGGAAGCTTTCTGATAGCGAATACCGCGTCATCTTCGGCAGTCTGCACGTCGAAACCGTCAGCGCCGAAGCGCTGGCGGAACTTGAAAAGGCGTTGCCTCAACAGTGACACGCGGCCTGGAGGCAGCGCAAGGGTCCCGGTCTCGGGCCCCGGCCCTTTGCGTCGCGCCGGACCGCCTCGTGCGGTTCGACACAGTCCGTCAGCGTGATACCGCGTCGATCATCTGTTGAATCTTCTGGCGTCGTGCGAGGAGCGCCTGCTGCATCTGGCGGTCGGGCGCCGCCAGCTCGATCGCCCGGTCAAGATGCTGCACCGCCAGGGCGCTGTTCTGCTGTCGCATGCTCAGGGCAGCGAGCAGATCGTACGTGCGGACCTGCCCGTCACGGGCGAGCAGGGGCAGCAGACGTTCCAGCGCCGCCATCGCGCCGGGCAGGTCGCCTTGGGCATCCCGCGTTTCCGCCAGATTGGTATACGCATCCACCAGGCCCGGGGCGCACTGGACAGCGCGTTCAAACGCGGCTGCCGCCCGATCGAGCGCGTTAAGACGCCGGTAACAGATGCCCAGGTTGTTCCAGGCCGCCCCGTCGCCCGGCCAGAGCTTGACGAAGCGCTCGTATTGCTCGACGGCGCGGCCGTAGTCCTGCGACAACACGTAGCGCTTCGCCAGACGCCCACGCAGCTCCGCGACGTCGGGCGTTCGCTCAACCGCTTCCTCCAATGCCCGAATCTCTCCCCGCAGCTCTTCGAGGATGCTGTCCACGTCCCGGTCGTGGGGATTTGCCCGCCTGGCGGCCGCAAACTGCCCATTCATGATGTCCGGATCGCCGATCAGCGCCCCCACAACGCCTTGCAGCACGTGCCGGGTCGCCTGGCTGTACTGCCGGAGTATCGCTGCCGGGTCCTCCCCGTCCGGCAGCGGATCGACGTTCGTCACATGGTCCAACAGCGGCGTGCAATGCTCGCTGATGGAGCGGAGGATGTCCAGCCAGGAACCCTCGACGTCGCGCTTGATCGCGGCGCCGAATTCCAGATGGGGCCTGTCGTCGGTATGCAGAGGGCCCTGGCCCCCGAGCCTCGTCAACTCTTTCTCGCCCACCAGGAGGCAATCGAGAAAATCGTAGACGCTGTACACATTGATCTGTTCGAGGTCTTTGGCGATATCGGGGCGCTCGGCAATCGCCTTGATGCGGCGGAAGTCCAATTGCATCGGTTCGACCGTCCCGAGGAGCACCGCATGCTTGTTGACGCAGTTGTTGACCACCCACAATGAGCTGTGAGGCATCGCGGCCTGAAAGCTCCGCATGATGATGCGGAAATCCTCCGGTCGCAGGTCCAGCGGCACCCAACATGACAGCACGCCCCTGGGTTTGAGACGGTCGCGACAGGCCTTGAAGTGATCGTACGTGTAGAGGGCCGAGCTGCCCGTGGTGCCCGGATAGGTCGAATCGTTCATGATGACGTCGAACTTCTCCCCGGTCATCTTGATGAAGTTCTTGCCGTCCATGATGATCTTGCGAAGCTTCGGATTCGCATACGAGCGACGGTTGATCTCGTCGAAGAAAACGCCGGCCTCAAACACGCCCGGACAGATGTCGACGATCGTGTATCGCTCGATCCCGAAATCCAGACCGATCCCGCAGGTCTCGCCGCTGCCATAGCCGATCTGCACCACGTCCTGCGGGCTCTCGTGGACGAACAGCGGCGCATACGCCTGGAGCTTCTGCGTCGTGCGCAGCATCAGGTCCATCCCCGCGACGTCCACGCCATCGACGGCGATCAGGCGGTCTCCATCCGGCAGGTCGTGGACCGTCACGGTCCCGGTGACGCCGTCGTCGATGAACACGATCCGGCTGGGATGGTGATACGTGTTCACAGTCTGCAGGAACACGTCGTGCGGAATCCAGACCGCACAAGCCGCCACCAGCAGTATAGAGGCCGCCGCCCCTGCCATCGCGAGCGTTCTGCGTCGCTTGTCCGAGAGTGCAACCAGCACAATCGCCAGGGCGAAGAGGGCCGCGGCGACCGCCAGAAAGCTGTTCCGCAATCCCAGAAGCGGGATCACCAGGAAGCCGGCCGCCGCAGAGCCGAGGACGCAGCCGATCGTATTGGACGCATACACCTGCCCCACGCGCCGGCCCACCGTCTCCCAGACCGGCGCGCAGATTCGCACCGCGACGGGGAACACCATTCCCATCAGGACTGTGGGAACGAGGATCACGGCAAGGGTGTCGATGAAATGGACCACGCTGTCGGCGGCAAACGAGATCTTCCAGTCGACTACGCGAGCCAGGACCCAGGCGTCGAGAGCCCACAGCCAGCCCAAGATCAGGATCGAACCCAGGATCGACAGCGACAGGAGGAATTCGATCGCTCCAAACGCAAGAATCGGGTCCTTCAGGCGAGGCACCAGCAGTACGCTCGACAGGAGGCTGCCCAGGGCAAGGCCCAGAACGAAGCACGTCAACATGCAGGCGAAGGCGTAAGCGGACGTCCCCAGGACAAACACGAGCACCCGCGTCCAGAGCACTTCCATCGCCATCGCGCAGAATCCCGCCACGAAAACGCCGACCAGGGCAATCGTCCGGACGCGCTCGGAGTAGACGGCGGGCGATTCCTGCGTCCGCGCGATCTTTTCCCTCAGAGCAGCGAGGCCCTGCTGCTTGCGTTTGGCCGCTCCGGAAATCACCGGTCGCGGCCTGATCCCCAAGGACAGCAGCCAGGCCAGAACGCCGACGGCCACGTTGGCCGTCGCGGTCACGTAGATCGACGAATTCACGCCCAACAGCCGGATCAGGTAATAGCCCGACAGGAAGCTGCCCAGGACGGCGCCGAACGTGTTGACCGCGTAGAGCAGACCGACGCCCTGTCCGGTCCGCAAGCGCGACTCGCTCTTGGCCGGTGCGACGGCCCAGAGTCCGCTGAGGACCGGCAAGGTCCCTCCCATCAAGACCGTCGGAAGCAGGAGAATCAGAATCGAGACGACGAAACGAACGAGATTCAGCGCGTGAGGGCCCGGCTGATACGTCTGATAGAACCACAAGTAGAACCGGTCCACGGCGTTCAGAATGGCCGGAAAGGCGAAGGCATAGAGGCCAATTCCCAGCTCCAACCAGGCGTAGAGCCTCAGCGGTCGTGTCATGCGGTCGGCGTGCCGTCCGAGCAGCCAGCTTCCGACGGCCAGACCCAGCATGAACGCCGTCAGAACGGTGCTGGCGGCAAAGACCGTGTTTCCGAAGACCGTCCCGAGGGACCGCATCCAGGTCACCTCGAAGACGAGACCGGTCGCACCGGAAACCAGGAACAGAGGGAGAATCAGCCTGCAACGAATCGGTGAGACCGGCGGGCCTTGCGTTGTCGCCTTCATGTCCATGCCTTCCCAGGAGAACTCGAAATGACGACTACACCGTTTCGAAACACAGTGTATCCACTTTGCAGGTTTCGATCAAGTCCCCTGCAAAGCCGAGCACCATCTGAGGCGTGATGAAGGCAGGTCAGCGGGGGCCGCGGGACTGCCTGGCCCGTTAATCGAGCAAGGCCGGAAGGTCCATCGCGAACGCACGGAAATGGTCGGCTGAGAGCGTCACGGTCTGCCAGCGGACGCTCCGCTGCTTCATGTGCCGCCGGTAGTCTTCCAGACGGATGCAGAAGAAGACGTATCGATCCTGACCGAGGCAGAGCACATCTCGTCCGTCGAAATCCACATCGATGTTCGCGACCCGGTAGGCGAAGGCGAAAGCCGCCTCGTGGCCGGGGCCAAGCGCCTTGGGCCACGCGGCAAGTCCCCGAACGTCGTCGCGCGTCACCCAGCACTCCAGACCCTTGAGGCCGGCCAGGCTGGTTCCGGCAAACGTGCGCCCTTTGACCTCGACGACGATGCGTCGGCCGAGAGGGGCATAGAGAAGGAAATCGAAGTTCTTGACCGTCTGCCTGGCGGTTCCGATGCGCTGGTGCTCGTCGGCGCGGACGTATTCCACGCGATGGTCGATCAACCAGCTTTCGAACGCTCGCTCGTAATGATTGGCCGCCGAGTCCCTCATGC
>CAZNSM010000070.1:18603-23531 GCA_964575615.1 uncultured Pirellulales bacterium
GAAGTCCTTCCTGCCGCAACCGATCCAGAGAAGCCTCAGTCTCTCATTCAAGGTCTCCGGTTTGGCCAGCAAGGCATCGAGTTCTTCGCCGGACGGTGCGCTGGAGCTGAACGCGACGACCCAGCCGAACATCTCCGGGTGCCCCAGTCCGATCCGTAGCGATTGGCCCCCTCCCATGGACAATCCGGCAATCGCACGGTGCTCCGGATCGCTGTACACGCGGTAGTTGTGCTCGACGAACGGGATCACATCGCCGATCAAGTCACTCTCGAAGCTCTGCCAGTTCCGGGGCCGCGTCCGGTCGGACGTGATGCTCGGCGTATGCCCATACGGCATCACGATGATCATCGGTCTGGCCTGCCCGGCCGCCAGCAGGTTATCCGCGATCAGGTTCGCCCGTCCGACGATGGTCCATGCGTCTTCCGTGTCTCCGCTGCCATGCAACAGATACAGCACGGAGTACCTGGCCGGGCCCGACGTCTCATACGCCGGGGGCGTGTAAACGTAGAGACCCCGCGTGGTATCCAACGATTTGGAATGGTAGCGGTGGACGTGCACGGTCCCGTGAGGAACGTTCTGCTCCTCGTAGAACATGGGTGGATCGCCGGGAACCAGGACCATGCTTCGCGCGTTGCGCCGCCAGACCTTGACGAACGGATTCATCGGGTCGGCCACTGCCAAGTCGTCGACCTTGAAGTTGTACTCGTGGATCTCCGGGGCGAGCGGCCCGACGGCAACCGACCAGAGCCCCTCGGCATCCTTGACCATCGGCTCGGGCTCTGAGAGGAAACTGGCCTCCAGCAGCACGCGCTGCGCCGCGGGGGCACGAAGGTAGAAGGTCACCTTGCGATCCGTGTGCACCTGGGGCCAGATTTCCGTGGCCTGCGACTGGGCCTCAACGGGAGGACAAACCACGCTGCACAACAAGACCACGGACACGATGAATCGGCACAAACCGTATCGGTTCATTGCGATCTCCCCACACGTCTCGGGCCCGCCACCACGGATGCCCTGACAAACCTACGTTGTTCCGCCCGGCCCCGACAGCAACTGATTCACGTGCACCTGGGTCTGCTCTCCGCTGGCCATGTCCTTGACGACAAGCTCCCGGCGGTCGAGATACTCCTGACCGATGATAACACACCGGGCGGCGTTCTGGGAGGAGGCCTCCTTCAACTGCTTGGAGAGCCCGCTCACCTTGTAGCTGAAATTGGCGGAATGGCCGGCGGCGCGCAGCCTGGCCGTCACAGAGTACATCGCCTTGGCGCAAGCGGCATCCGCACAGGCCACGAAATATTCGAGCCGTCGCGGCGGGACCTGGCTGTCCAGAAGTCCCTTCTGATGCAGCAGGATCTCCAGCACGCAGTCGCCCATGCCCATCCCGGTGGCGGGAATCGCCGGCCCGCCGAAGTCACGAAGGAGGTTGTCGTATCGCCCCCCGCCGCAGATGGCACGCAGCTCCCCGACGATATCGTGGATCTCGAACACCACACCGGTGTAGTAGGCCAGACCTCGCACGATGGCCGGATCGAAAACGCAGTAATCGGCCACGCCCATCAGCTCCAGCGTCGCGAACACACTCTGCATCTGCTCGACGGCGGCGCGGATCTCGTCGTCCAGGGACACGACGCGCTCGATCTCGCCGACGGAGTTCAACGCGAGGAAGTCCGAGATGCGCCGGGCCTGCTCCTTGTCGGGAACCTGCTCGGCCAGCATCGCCTCGAACGTATCGGCCGGCAGCTTGGCCTTCTTGTCCAGCAACGCGTACATGCTGTCGAACTTGCCTTCTTCGATGCCGATGCCCCGGAGGACCGAGGCCAGGAGCTTGCGGCTGGAGATCTTGGCCCGGATATCTCTGCTGGTCAGGCCGACCGTGCGAAGGTAATCCAGTGATGTGAAGATCACCTCTGCATCCGCCTCAGGGCTGTCGATGCCGATGATGTCGATGTTCCACTGGAAGAACTCCCGCAGCCGCCCTTTCTGAGGCCGCTCGGCCCGGCACAGCCGCGGCACGGAGAACCACTTGATCGGCCGGGGCAGCGAGTTGATCTGCTGGTTGACCATGCGCGCCAGGGTGGGCGTGATCTCCGGCCGGATCGCCAAATCCCGCCCGCCGCGGTCCTGGAACGAGAAGAGCTGCTCGACGATCTCCTGACCGCTCTTGATCTGGTACATCATCAGGTGTTCGAAAATCGGGCCGTCGTATTCCTCGAAGCCGTTCCGAATGGAAACGCTCTTCCACCCGTCGATGATCCAGTTGCGACGGGCCATCTCGGGCGGGTAGAAATCCCGCGTCCCTTTTACCGGTGGTATTCTCATGCCTTCCTGGTCTCTCCCCTGCGTTTCGTGGCACGCTGCTTCTCGGTCACGTTGTTGTCGAACTTGATCCGAATGTACTCCTCCATCTCCTTGTCGTTGGTGAAATGGAGTTCGTAGTCATACTCCCCGTCGACGAGGTCGCAATCGGAGTGCTTGTACTTGCGGCAGATATTCGGCCGCTTCTCGTAGATCCGGCAGCGGTAATCCGTCTCGGAGAGGTGGCGGCACTTGTTCTTGACGTTCACGTACCAGTCGCCGTCCTCGACAAAAACCGTGACGTCCTTGTGGCACAGAAACCATCGGATATCGTCGAAATCCTCTTTTGTTTCCGGCGTCTCGATCGGCAGCGCAAAATACCGGCAACACAGTCCTGTACACCTGTCACATTGGCTCTTCTTGGCCATCCAGTATCCTTCATTTGGCTTCATGCAGGGCGCATCTGTCTTTCACGCCCCCTATATAAGACGTGAGGGCCGGACCGTCAAGAAGCGGTGTTCGGCCGGACCGACAATCCGACGGGATAGAGGCCTCCTCCGGCCCCGGGACCACCATACCCCGGAAGCATGGACCGTCACCATAGTGATGTTCCGCCGCGGTTTGGGCGGCGGCCGCTTGCGTCGCCTCACGTTTCTGGAAAGAATCCCCCACGAGCGATTGACCAGACCAACCATCTCGGATACGATAGATGCCGAAACGACTGTCCACAGGCCCCCGCAAAGTCTCGCTTCCTCTCCCTCATCAAATGCGGGGGCTTCTTTTCTGTGTTCGTGTTCCCTGCGGGCCATCGCATCGCCGAGATTTCGTCGGCTGGGCAGGCTCTTGGGACTTGAATTCTCCTCGCGCACCTGAGAGACTGGCGCAGCAGCGATTGTGTTTACCAACTGAGCAGGCTCGGACAGGAAATCTCGCGTGGCAAGTGATATGGCAAGACAATGGGCCCACATGGTGGTCCTCTGTGGCCTCCTTGTTGCTGTGGCGTCCTGCTCTCCCGGAACCCCGGAGACGTGCCGCGAAGTCGCCCGCGAGCCCAACCTAAGCCCCGATTACTCGGGCACGGTGATCCCCGCCAACATCGCCCCTCTGAACTTCCAGGTTCTCGAAGAAGGTCGGGCCTATCTCCTGAAGATCCGGTCGGAGAACGGATCGCCCATTACTGTCTCCAGCAGGACCGGGCAGATGCGCATCCCGCGTCGCCCCTGGCGCGCCCTGCTCAGCGCCAACCGGGGCCGCGATCTGCACTTCGATGTCTACGTCCAGGACGCAGACCGCCAGTGGAGACGCTTTCAGCCGGTCGTCAACACCATCGCCCATGAGGACATCGATGGAACTCTGGTGTTCCGGTTCATGAAGCCGATCTACAACTGGTGGAAGGACATCGGCATCTACCAGCGAGACCTCGGCAGCTTCGATACATCCGTGGTCCTGCACGGGCGGTCGTTCGGCGAGGGATGCCTCAACTGCCACAGTTTCGTGCGCAATGAGCCGGACACGATGTCCATCAGCCTGCGCAGCGCAACCTACGGCAGCCACACGCTGCTGGCCCGCGACGGCCGCGTCGACAAGATCGGCGCCAAGTGGGGCTACACCGCCTGGCACCCGAGCGGCCGGCTGGCGGTGTATTCCATGAACAAGGTGATCCAGTTCTTTCGGGCCGGTGCCCTGGAGGTCCGCGACGTGGCCGACCTGGATTCGGCCCTGGTGTGCTATCAGGTCGAGAGCCGCAAGACCTTTTCTCCGCCGGAACTGGCCGACAAAGACCGGCTGGAAACCTATCCCGCGTGGTCTCCCGACGGCAAGTACCTTTACTATTGCAGCGCTCCGATCCTGTGGGAGGATCGCAACACAGTGCCCCCCGCGCACTACGAGGACCTCAAATACGACCTCTGGCGCATTCCATACGACATCGAGACAGGCCAATGGGGCACAGCCGAAGTCTTCCTGTTGGCTCAGGAGACTGGTCTGAGCATCCAGTTGCCAAGGTTCTCGCCGGATGGACGGTTTCTGCTCTTCTGCATGTGCCGCTACGGCTGCTTTCCCATCTATCAGCCCAGCAGCGACCTCTACATCATGAACATGGCCACCAGGCAGTATCGCAAGCTGGCGATCAACAGCGAACACTCGGAATCATGGCACAGTTGGTCGAGCAACAGCCGGTGGATCGCGTTCAGCAGCAAGCGGCCGGGCGGCCTGTTCACCCGCACGTATCTGAGCTACGTGGACGAAACCGGCGCCGCGCACAAGCCCTTCGTCGTACCCCAGCGGGACCCGGCCCATTACGATTCGCTGCTGGAAACATACAGTGTCCCGGAACTGGTCAACGGGCCGGTTGACGCCAGCAGATGGCGGCTCGCGCAGGCGGCCCGGGCCGAGCCGTCCATCGCCACCGACATGCCCATCACGGGCGCGACACCGAAAACCGTGCCCTCCGATCCCTGGCAGGAGCGAGAGTAGCCCTCCGGGACAAGGAACACGCGAACCAGGAGACAAACGAGCATGACGTTCAGGGTAAGACAGCTTCCGCACAATCTGCTGTTCTTCGCGCTGGGCTTCGTCTATCTATGGCTCGTCGTCGAACCTGATCTGCTCTATCATTGCTTCGGAACGATTCT
>CAZNSM010000071.1:0-23281 GCA_964575615.1 uncultured Pirellulales bacterium
GCCCAGGTCAGGCAGACCATGGAGGTCGTCCAGGCCATCCTTCGCTCCAGAGGCATGGATTGGGCGGACGTGACCCGGTCGCTGGCCTACTTCAAACGGGCCGAGGATGCCCCGCTCCTGGAGGCCTACTGCCGGGATCAGGCCTTGGCCGCGTTTCCCGTGATTGTCGCGGAAAACGACGTCTGCCGGGACGATCTGCTGTTCGAGATCGAGGTGGACGCCGTGCAGGTGGTGTAAGCCCGCCGCGCCGGGGCCTGCCGCGAGCACGGACGGCAAACGCAGAATTTCTGCCTTCCTTCACAGGTTCCTCTTGCATTGGCCCACTGATTCGCTAAAATACCTGTTTCCCCGTCTGCCAAGGGGCAGGGCGGTTGCGGCACGACGAACGCGACAGATTGCAGGCAACAGTGATGCAGGAGTAGTCCATATGTCGAGAGTATGTCATTTTACCGGCAAGCGAACGATCTCGGGAAAAAGCATTTCCCGGCGTGGCAAGGCCAAACGGCAGGGCGGTGTCGGCAAGAAGGTTACCGGCATCACCAAGCGCAAGTTCAAGCCCAACGTGCAGAAGGTTCGCGCCGTCATTGACGGCAAGGTCCGCCGCGTGAGAGTCTCCGCCAAGGCCATTCGCATGGGTCTGATCACCAAGCCCCTCAAGCGGGACTATCAGGCCGCAGAGAAGGCGGCGAGCTGACCGAGGCCTTCCTTTGCAGTCCACAAGCCAAAGCGGGGCAAGGTAAAGCCTCGCTTTTTCTTTAGGTGGAGTTGGCGATGTCGCAGCGAATCGACGCCGAACAGGTCCGCAAGGTGGCCAAGCTGGCCCGGCTCCAACTGAGTGATAGCGAGATCGAGGAGTTCACCAGCCAGTTGGGCGCGATCCTCGGATACGTCGAGAAGATGAACGAGCTGGACACCGAGGGTGTCGAGCCGCTGGCCCACTGTCTGCCGATCAGCAATGTTTTCCGCGCCGACGAGGTCGAGCCTTCGCTGGGCACGGACCGCGCCCTGGCCAACGCGCCCGAGCGGGACGGCCCCTTCTTCAAGGTGCCCAAGATTCTCGATGACAACTCGGCCGCATAACGTCGGCCGGACAGATGCCCGGGGCGACACGGTCGCTGTTTTTGGGAGATGCCGAACATGAGAGACGCCAAGTGGATGGGCCTGCTCCTGACGTTGGTCTGGAGCCTGGGGATGTGGGGAGGCAGTGCAGTCATGGGAGCCGGCCAAAGCGAGCAGAA
Organism: uncultured Pirellulales bacterium; assembly: GCA_964575615.1. Classification (GTDB taxonomy): domain Bacteria; phylum Planctomycetota; class Phycisphaerae; order Sedimentisphaerales; family Anaerobacaceae; genus Anaerobaca. The sequence continues at coordinate 1,239 of CAZNSM010000071.1, forward strand.
ACTGGACACGGAAATCGCCAGGAAAGTCGAGATCGGTTACCTGCTGTATCTGCCCGAAGGGTACGGCGAGAAGGACCGGAAATGGCCTCTGATGCTGTTCCTGCACGGAGCGGGCGAGCGGGGCGACAACCTGGAGCTGGTCAAGATTCACGGGCCGGCCAAGCGGATCGAGCAGGGCAAGAGCTACCCGTTCATCGTCGTCTCTCCTCAGTGTCCGGCCGGGCAGTGGTGGACCGAGAAGACCGAAACGTTGATGGCCCTGCTGGACGAGATCGAATCGAAATACGCGGTGGACCCCGACCGGATCTACCTGACCGGCCTGAGCATGGGCGGCTTCGGCACCTGGACGCTGGCGACGCGGCACCCCGAACGTTTTGCGGCGATCGCCCCGATCTGCGGCGGCGGGGACTGGTACCTGGCCGACCGGCTCAAGAACGTCCCGGTCTGGGCGTTCCACGGCGCTCAGGATTCCGTGGTGCCGCTGGTTCTGTCTGAGACGATGGTCCAGGCGGTCGAGAAGATCGGCGGCCACGCGAAGCTGACCGTGTACCCGGAAGCCAACCACGATTCCTGGACGGCCACCTACGACAACCCCGAGCTCTACGACTGGTTTCTGAGCCACCGATTGAACCGTCCGGGCCAGCGGGCGAGGAAGCTGAGCAAGGAGGTCGCCGTCGAGATCGACTACCTGCTGTATCTGCCGGAAGGGTACGGCCAGACCTCGCAGGACTGGCCTTTGATGCTGTTCCTGCACGGCGCCGGCGAGCGGGGCAGCGACCTCGACAAAGTCAAGGTGCACGGCCCGCCCAAGCTGGTTGCGCAGGGCAGGTCGCTGCCGTTCATCATCGCCTCGCCGCAGTGTCCCAGCGGCCGGTCGTGGTCCGATCCCGCGCAGATGCAGACGCTGATCGCCTTGCTCGACGATCTCGTCGAGAAGTACCAGGTCGATGAATCCCGCGTGTACCTGACGGGCCTGAGCATGGGCGGCTACGGGACCTGGGCCTTGGGGGCGAGCTGTCCCGAGCGGTTTGCGGCGCTGGTTCCGATCTGCGGCGGGGGACAACCGCGCATGGCGCGCCGCCTGCGCGATATGCCCATCTGGGTCTTCCACGGCGCCAAGGACACCACGGTCCCTCTGTCGCAGTCCGAGGAGATGGTCGAGGCCCTCAAGGCCGCCGGCGGCAACGTCGAGTTTACCGTCTATCCGGAAGCGCAGCACGATTCCTGGACACAAACCTACGACAACCCGAAGCTCTACGAGTGGCTGCTGAGCCATCGCAAGGGCACTGAGCAGAAGTAGTCCATGACACTGAAAGACCTGACAGCGATCGAACTGCGAGCGGCCATTGCCTCACGCCGGATTCACAGCGTCGAGGCGGTCCAGGAGACCTTCAGCCAGATTGACCGGCTCGAATCGACGGTCGGCGCCTTCATCAGCCTGTTCCGCGATCAAGCCCTGGCAAAGGCGCAGGACGTGGACCGCCGAATCGCGGCCGGCGAAGCGGTTGGCGTGCTGGCGGGCGTTCCGGTGGCGGTCAAGGACGTGCTGTGCACCAGCTTCGGCGCCACCACGTGCGGTTCGCGCATCCTGGAGCAGTTCCACGCGCCGTACGACGCGACGGCGATCCGCAAGCTCCTCGACGCCGACGCGGTGATCGTCGGTAAGACGAACATGGACGAGTTCGCGATGGGTTCGAGCACGGAGAATTCGGGTCTGCGCAAGACGGTCAACCCGTGGTCGCCGGATCGGGTTCCGGGCGGCAGCAGCGGCGGCTCTGCGGCGGCGGTCGCGGCCCGGCTGTGTCCGGTGGCCCTGGGTTCCGACACGGGCGGGTCCATTCGCCAGCCGGCCAGCTTCTGCGGCGTGGTGGGCCTCAAGCCCACGTACGGGCGCGTCTCGCGTTACGGCCTGGTCGCCTACGGTTCGAGTCTCGACCAGATCGGCCCCTTCGGACGGACGGTGGCGGACGCGGCGTTGATGCTGAACGTGATCGCCGGCCACGACCGGGCCGACAGCACCAGCGTCGATGAGACCGTCGCGCCGGTGCCGAACTATCTCGATGGAATCGACGAGCCGGTCGAAGCACTGCGGATCGGCGTGGCGCCCGCCTTCAACGCGGGAGCCGAGGCATCCGTCCGGGCGGCGATCGACGCGGCCCTCGACGTGTACCGCCGCACCGGCGCCCAGATCGTCGAGATCGACATGCCGCACCTCGATTATGCCATCGCGGCCTATTATGTGATCGCCACCGCCGAGGCCTCCAGCAATCTGGCTCGCTACGACGGCGTCCACTATGGCTACCGCACGGCCGACCCGGCCGACTACGTCGAGGTCTATTCGAAGTCACGCGAAGAGGCCCTGGGCCAGGAGGTCAAACGACGGATCATGCTCGGGACCTATGCCCTTTCGAGCGGCTACTACGACGCCTATTACCTCAAGGCCTTGAAGGTCCGCAACCTCATTCGTGGCGACTTCGTCAAGGCGTTCGAGAAGTGCGACGCGATCGTCATGCCCGTGGCGCCGACGACGGCGTTCAGGATCGGCGAGAAGGTGGACGACCCGCTGAAGATGTACCTAGGCGACATCTACACGATCTCGGCCAACCTGGCGGGCATCCCGGGGATCAGCGTGCCGTGCGGCCTCGACGAGAACAACCTGCCCATCGGCCTGCAAGTGCTGACGCCCGCCTTCAGCGAGGCTCGCCTGCTGCGGATCGCACGCATGTACGAGGCGGCCACGGACTGGCACACGAAGAAACCGGCGATGGTCCAATGAGCCCAACCATGAGTGACATATCGTACGAGGTGATCGTCGGCCTGGAGATTCACGTCCAGCTCTGCACGAAGACCAAGATGTTCTGCTCTTGCGAGCTGAGCTTCGGCCAAGAGGCCAACGCGCGGGTCTGCCCGGTCTGCCTGGGTCTGCCCGGCGCGCTGCCGGTGATGAATGCCCAAGCGGTCGAATACGCCATGCTGGCGGCGATGGCGCTGAACTGCGAAGTCGCGCCGTTCACCAAGTGGGACCGCAAGAGCTACTACTATCCCGACCTGCCCAAGAACTACCAGATCAGCCAGTACGATCTGCCTCTCGGCAGTCACGGATACATCGAGATCCCGCTGGAGGATGGGCGGACCAAGCGGGTGCGCATCCTGCGGGTCCACCTGGAGGAGGATGCGGGCAAGAACCTGCACGCCGCCGGCAACTTCTCCCAGGTCGATTTGAACCGAGCCGGGACGCCGCTGCTGGAGATCGTCACCGAGCCCGACATGAACAGCCCTTCGCAGGTTCGGGCGCTGGCGGTCGAGTTGCAGCGGATCGTGCGCTATCTGGGCGTCTCCGAAGGCGACATGCAGAAGGGGCACATGCGCTTCGAGCCCAACATCAATCTGGCGATCAAGCGGCCGGACGGACAGTTCCGCACCCCTATCGTCGAGGTCAAGAACCTCAACAGCTTCCGGGCCCTCGAACGCAGCATCGCCTACGAGGTGCAGCGCCAGCTCGACGCGTTTCTGGAGACCGGCGTGACCCTGCAAATGGGCAACAAATCGACGCGCGGATGGAACGACGTGGACGAGGTCACCGTACTTCAGCGCGAGAAGGAAGAAGCCCACGACTATCGCTACTTCCCCGATCCGGACCTCGTGCCGGTGACGACCACGCCGCAGTGGCTGGACGAAATCCGCTCGCACTTGTGCGAGTTGCCGCTGGCCAGGCAAACGCGGTACGTGACGCAGTACGGACTCAGTGACTACGACGCCGGCGTCCTGACGGCCGAGCGGCCCACCGCTGACTTCTTCGAGCGGGCGCTGGCGGCCGGAGGAGAGCCCAAGCGGGTCTGCAATCTGCTGACCCAGGTCGGCCTCAAGCTGGCCAGGGAGCGAGGAGGCGACTTGGCCGCGCTGGGCCTTGAACCCGCCGGAGTGGCCGATCTGGCGAAGATGGCCGACGCCGGGATGGTCAGCGCCACCGCCGCCAACACGATCCTCGAATCCATGGTCGCCACCGGCAAGGCGCCCGCCGCACTGGCTCAGGAGCTGAACCTGATTCAGACCAGCGACGCCGGCGAGTTGGAGAGTATCGTCGATCAGGTTCTGGCGGAGAACGCCCAGGCGGTCCAGGACGTAGTAACAGGCAGCAAGAAGAGCAAGAAGGCCCGGGGCTTTCTGCTCGGGCAGGTCATTCAGAAGACGAAAGGACAAGCGAATCCGAAGGTGGTTTCGGAGATTCTCGACCGCAAGCTGAAATGATGCATCGGAGGGACGTCCATGAAGTTGGCCAACAGCAATGACATTCCCAAGAAGCCCGTCGAGGCCGCGGGCGCCGAGGGCGTTGAGATGCGGCTGCTGATCGGCAAGCCCGATAGCGCGCCGACCTTTGCCATGCGGTTGTTCGAGGTCCAGCCCGGCGGGCACACGCCTTTGCACACGCACCCACACGAACACGAGGTCTTCGTGCTTGACGGGCACGGCGTGGTGGTCTTCAACGGCGAGACTTCACCCATCGGCAGCGAGGATGTCCTTCTGGTGCCCGGCGGGACCGAACACTGTTTCCAGAACACCAGCGACGTGCCCCTGCGCTTCCTGTGCCTGGTTCCCATCGCGGCCTCATAGGAACCTCAGACGGCCGCCGATTTGCCTATGAGGGATCCTTCCTGCTGCGGATCTTGCTCTCTGTACCGGCCAGGAGTCTCTGGATGTTCTTTCGGTGCAGCAGGATCACCAGCAGGGGAATGGCGGTCGCGGCGATTAGCAGGGGCCATAGGTTCGCCAGCAGCCAGTCCTTTCGTATCGCGATGGCGACCGCCAGCGTCACCGGGAAGCTGACTGCCGCACAGATGGAGGCCAGCGAGACGTAACGCCAGATCGCCGCACACAGAAGCCAGACCAGCAGGGCGACCAGCGCGCCGACGGTGAAGTACGGCCATAGACCCAGCCCTACGCCGAAACTGGTCGAGACGCCTTTGCCTCCTTTGAACTTCAGGTAGATCGGGAAGACGTGCCCCAGGATGGCGGCCACGCCCACCGCCAGCCACAGGGCCAGGAAAGACGGGCCGACCGTCGCGACGTCTTCGAGCAGGCTGCCGGCGGCGACCCTCGCGGCCGCCGTCGGAACCAGGCCCTTGAGCACGTCCAGGGCGAAGCACGCATACCCCCACCGGCGCCCGCACGCCCGCGCCAGGTTCGTCGCGCCGATGTTGCCCGAGCCGATCGTCCGCAGGTCCTTGCCGTGCGCCCTGGCGATGATCTGAGCGAACGGAATCGCGCCGATCAGATAGGCGACCACGATGGCTGGGACAAAGACGCCTGACATGCTCACTCCCATCCCGAATGCAACACATCTCCCGGGCCGCTCGACATCCGGCTGCCAACCTGCCCGACGCGACAATTCTATTCGCCGCCTTGGCCGCAGGCAAGGGGCCTGCCCGATCGCGCCGGAGTTTCCATTTGATGCCGGTGCATGGCGCAGCCGGCTGTGGTTGGCGGAGAGCATGCTATTCAGCTCGGCTCTCCGCTCCGCTGGCGCCATGATTTCCTGAGATAGGTGGCTCCTCTACGCGTTGCTGCCAGTATTCGACTGCTCCATGGGAATCGTTAGCCCTTCTCCTTGGCCAGGAGCACGATCTCGCACGTCACCGGGTTGTTTTTGGCGAGGACCTTGGCAATACATCGCCGATGGGCAGCGCGGTATCTATCGATAGGAAACACTCTCTGATACAGCGCCGTCTTGTCCAACAGGTCCAGCGTCAACAGGGTTCGCGCGCATTTCCAGCATACCCCGCAGTTGCCCTGTCCACGGCGCCCCGTGCAGACGTCAAGGTATCGATACGACAATTCCACTTCGCTCACGCGCAGCGTCTTCTGTACGCGCGAGTATTGAGAGCCGGACGAGATACATTCTGTTGTCTCCGTGGACAGCAAGGGAACGGCAAATGGGTCTGAGTATGCCGTGTCGTGTGCCGGCCCAACGAAGCAGTCTTCGAACCGCAGCCCCGAGGCATAGAGATACTCGCCGAAGAGTCTCTGCAGGCTGAGCACCGCCGATAGATTGCGCGGAGTGTGCGTTTGCTCATGCTTGATCCGATAGAAGTCATCCAGATTGGAATCGATCCAGATGAACGGCAGGCCCAGTTCCTCGGCGGCGGGGCGAAGTCGCTCATAGCGATCACGAGACAACGCGCGATCTGCGACCACATGATTGAAGACCAGGTGCGAGACTTTGTGGCCCGGCAGGGTCTCATCGTAGAAATGATCTGCCAGGACGCAGAAAGAATCGATGCCGCCGGAGAACCCGGTGGCCACACCGACAGGACGTTGGATCGGCCGCTCCGGACGCACCTCCGCAGGCAGAATGCGCACCGAACGAAGGGTAGGGATCACCGAAGTCATGATACGCATGTAGTGATGCGTCAGATTCCAGTAGAGCTTTTCGGAAATGGGACCTTCAAGGCGAATGTCCTCGCCGGCCATCATGGCCGGGATGAGCAGGCCGACGAGGAATGGATCGAGTCTCTCCGGCGTCAGATAGTCGCCGTAGCGCGGCTCGACCCCATACCACAGATGCCGTTTCTGCCCCTCCATCTCGACGGTTGTTCGAAGCTGGACCTCGCGGCCTCGTTCGACCAGTTCCGCTTTGCCTAATCTCATACGTTGATTCCCGCACTATTCACTGAGGACTCCCCGGTTCTGCACCCACCCGGACCACGATACCGATTCGTTCAGGACTGTCAAGCTCGTTGGTTGTTGTCACGCAGCGTACGCCGCATGCATGATCCGGATGCGAGCCGACGAGAAACCTTCTGGAGAAGGCATTTCCCCTGCGGTATGATGGCGGGCAAGTGCGTGTGGCTTCCCCTCTGGCTCTGAGAGTATGGGACCCGATGGGAGCCGTTTGATCGACTTATCGTGACGGAGCAGGCCCGGAGTTGATCCATGCGATCTGATGTAGTGTGAGTTCTCGGAGTCAGATGCCGTCTGTCTGTTGGATTCGAAGAAAGGACCCGGCGGTTGCCGCCGAGGCGACATGAAGCCGTTGCCCTACACAATTCGCGTGCGTCCGGCCTCTGCGGGCTCGGCGGTGCAGGAAGTTCTGTGCCGGCAGATGTTGCGTCTGATGGCGGATCGGCGCGAGACCTTCGCGGCCTCCTGGGACGGACGCGAGGTCATCTTGAAGGTGTTCGGCCATCCCTGGAAGGCGCGCCTGCACGCCCGGCGGGAACGGCGCGGTTTTCAGCGTCTGGGGCAGTTGGGGATCGCGGCGCCGGCGGTCCTGCTCCATGGCCGGACCGAAGACGGGCGTTGGGCCGTGGTCACCGAGAAGATCGAAGGAGCGATGACGCTGCTCGAAGCCCGCAAGGCGGCACACGAGGCTCGACAGCGGAAGGTCTTGCTGGACCTGGCCGGCCGCGAATTGGCGCGTTTGCATGGAGTGGGGGTGCTTCAGGAGGATCTCCATCCAGGCAATTTCCTGGTCCGGAACGATCGTCTGGTTGCTCTCGATCCGGGGCAGATTCGCTTTTTGGGGCGCCCCGTTGGGCGAACGGCCTCGATTCGTCAACTTGCCCAACTGGCCCGCATTCTGGTGCCGGGCGACCAGGCCGATGCCATTGAGACTGTTCGCGCCGGGTACGTCGCCGCCCGGCGCTGGAGCTGGGGACACCCGGAGACGGCCTTGTTCTGGCGGTGCTTTGTGCGGGGCCGGCGCGGAGCGATTCGTGCAACCGCGCGGCGACCGCTGTACAAGGGCCGGGACCATGTCCGGATCAGGACGCGTAATTGCCTGGTGGTGGCGCAAAAGGCCTTTTCTGACGCGGGAGATCTCGGCGGTTTGGTGGAGAATCTGGATGCCCTGATGGAAGCGGGCCATGTCCTGAGGCGGGGGGGCGGTACGCTGGTTTCGCGTTTTGAGTGGGCCCGGCAGGACGTGACGGCAACACGGTTCGCAGATGGGGCATTGGCCTGGAGGAGAAACGGTCGTCGGTGTTGGGTGGCGGCTCGCCGGTTGAGCATTTTGAACATTGGCGTCCCTCGGCCTCTGGCGCTGGTGGAGAAACGTCGTACCGGCCTTTCGTCTCATTCCTATCTGTTGACGAAGACGATTTCCGGCCCGATCCTTCCTGATTTCCTGCGTGACGGACAGGTTTCCCTGGAGGACAAGCGTGCCGTCGTCCGGCAAGTGCTCGCCGTGCTCGAACGCCTTGCCAGGTATGATATCACGCTGGACGGGCTGGATTTGAAGGCCATTCTGGTCGTCGACGACCGGCCCGTTTTCGCGGCCTGCCGCGATGTCACCATTCATCGGTGGCCCGCCCGGTTCCGGCGACGCTACCGCGAGCAGTTGCGCAAAGTCATGGGCGCGCTGACCGCACTGGGAGCCGGTCCGGAAGCCTTGGGCGTGCCGGTGGCTCTCGATGAGATGCCGCGTTTCGCCTGAGCTGTCGTCGCGGATCGCCGCGCCGCCGGCGCGTCTTATCGGAATGGAAAGGCGTTGAGCAAACGCTCCTTGATGGTCTCAAGTCCCGGCCGGCCGTGGTTCGTGATGATTCCATCGATGACCTGCTTGTCTACCTGTTCGATGCGGAGCGGCTTCACGTTCTCATCCAGACCATAGACGCTGTAGTAGTCGCGGAACTTGAAGTTGTTGCCGCGAACCTTGTCCGACAGTTTCAGCCAGGCGTTGGGCACGCCGAAGGCGTCGGCGACGATCAGCCCGTGCAGGCTCGATGACAGCACGCACTCACAGGCGGCAATCTGTCGCAGCACCTCAGTGACATCATCGAAGACATCGATGACCGTGCACGATTTCAATGTGTTGGCCAGCGTCTGTACGTGCGGGTCATGGCGGTCGTCATAGTGCGGTATGAGACCGACGCGGTGGCGTTTCGCGGTCTTTTTCAGTTCCGGCCAGAGCACGTCGGCCAGCAGGCCGGGATCGCCGAATGTCCGGATCGTCAGCCCTTCGATGAGGGCGGCGCTGTGTTTGCCCCGGACGGCGTCGTAGTGAAATCGGCTCTTGCGAGGAGGGCACGGTTCGATGAAGCCGGTCCCCCAGACGTGGATGCGCGGGTGAAAGAGCCGTTCGCGGAAGCGATGGAGCAGGCTGCCCTGGGCCACGAGATCGCACCGCCGCCGTGAGGCGTACACGACCCGACATCCGGCGAGCCGTTCGCAGATCATCGGGGACATGGCGTCCCCGAAGTTCGGCTTCGATCGCGACCAGTAGAGCTTCAATTCTCTCATGGGGTTTACGGCCTCCGGCCTTTGCGAAAATCATCTCGCAGGATCTCGTGTACTCCTGCGCATCCTCTCCAGCAACGCGCGCCGATACGTGCGGTAGTCGCCACCCGCATACACCTGCAAGAAACGCAGCCGATCTCGCACGGACACGTCCCGGGCTATTCTCTCGTGCAGGTGGTGCAGGTTATCCAGGCGTTGCCGAGGGCCGAGCGGGTGGACGAAGCGGACATCCTCGTAGTCCAACAGGAGGAACTCAAAACGCCCGCCGGCAGATTGCATCAGGACGTTTCGGGGCGATAGATCGATATGCGATACGCCGCGGTCGTGCATCTGGCGAAGGAAGCGGGCCAGCGCCACGACCGCTTCGCGCTGCACGCCATGCTCCGGTATCCAGTGATCGATGCGCATGGCATCCTCGATCAGTTCCGTGACCAGCAGGGCCGGGCCGGTCGGCCGGCGCTCCGCGTAGCCGATCATCCGCGGGCACGTGACGCCAAGCTCACGGAGCCGTAAGCCGTTTCGGTATGCGCGTCGAGCCTTCGAAAGACCCATCAGAGTCCTGACTTTTGTACGGCGTCGGTCGTCGTAGAAGAGCTTGACGCAGCCGACGCGGCCCTCATGCCGGACGCCGACCACTCCCGCTCGCCCGCCGGTGAAGAGCCTCCACAGTTGGTCCGACCTGGCCGGTCGCCAGCGATAGCCTTCGCCGGTGTAGCGGGCCAGGACCAGTTCCGAGACGGCCTGGACGTAGTCCAGGTCGCGATCGTCGTCACTACAGAACAGCAGGTTGTTGGTTCTATGGAATTCCATGCCTCACGTGCGGCGGACGGCCAAAGTGCTTTCGGTAGAGAGCGACGGCCGTGCGGGCGACTCGCCGCCAGAACGGCCGGTGGTCTCGCAGGATCTCTCCTGGCGATCTCTCTTCATAGCTTACCATGAATCGCAGGCAATCCGTTCGCGTCAGGCCGATGTCCATGGCGGAAAAGTACAGGCCGGCAAGGTCTTTGACGATCCATCGCGCGGGCACGCGGCGGCGAATCCGGGCACGGTGCAGATCGATCACGTACAGGTGAAGCTGCTGCGGATCGACCCGGTCGCGTCCGGCCGAGATGTCCAGGTGAAAGTGGCAGATGTAGCAGTCGCGATGGTTCATGCCGTGCCGGTGCATCTGGCGGACCATCGAGGCCACGCGCTCGATCAGGGCGACGCGCAACGGAAACGCGGGCGGCCGGTGCGGCCAGTCCCGGCAGAAATCTTCCAGACTCATTGTGCCGGTTAGCTCTTCCGTGATGAGGAACGAGCGTCGCGATGCCGGACTGATGCCTCTGGCTCCGTACGCGGCGGGCGTCATCGTCTCGACCCCGATGCGCCTCAGGAGATCCAGGGCCTTCCATTCGTTTTCCGCGCCCAGGACCGGGCGTTTGAACTGGGCAAGCTCCTTGGCAATCTCCAGCCAGCCGACGCCGCGATGGAGCTTGAGGAAATACGCGTCCCCGTTCAGGGTGAAGCGCAGGGTCCGCCGGCCCTTGACGTCGCGCAGAACCTTTCCGCGAAGGGCCTCGACCTGCGCGAAGACGTCAAGGCGCCCCCAGAGCGGAGCGAGCTTCTCATTCAGGTACAACGCCATCGGATCACTCAGAGCATTTGTCGGATCGTCGGACCTTACTTATCACAAACCCGGCCCTGTGTCTATCCACGGGCGACACGGGCGGCAACGGATTCGATGACATCGGCCGCGCGTTCGGGCATGTCGTAGACGTTCAGGTTGGCGGCATAGGCCAACGCGTGGGTCGAGCAGGAGGTCAAACGGTCGTTGCCCAGCATGTCGGGCAGGACACGGTTCAGTTCGGTCTGTTGAAACGGCTCGGAGAGAACGGCGCCGGCCTGTGCCCTCCGGATGTGTCCGGCGTGGCCGCAGAGGCCGGAACAGACGACCGGCAGTCCGGACACCAACGCTTCGATCAGGACGACGCCCGCCGCTTCGTTCCGCGCCGGATGGACCAGCAGATCCGCAGCGGCCATCAGCTCCATCACGTCGTTGCGCGCGCCGAGAAATGTCACGTGGTCGGCCAGGCCGAGCCGGCGCGCAAGCCGTCGGTAACGCCGCGACGGATCCTGCCCGATAATCGCCAGTTTTGTGCGACGGTGCCAGGTCTCAGGCAAAGAGGCCATCGCCACAAGAGTGCGGTCGAGCCCTTTGGTCTGGAAATTCGAGGCCACCTCGAGCAACAGGAGCCTGTCGGGCGCGACGCCCAGTGCATTGCGCACGTCGCGGCGAACCTGTGGGCGATCCTCTGTGCGTTTTCGGTCCGGCGCGATCCAGGGCGGCAGCAGGTGGAGACGTGCGTCAGGGGTCCCATAGCACCGCTGAAAGGCGTCCTTCTGCGGCTCGGCGATGAGCAGAACTTCCGTGGACGACGTGGGATCGAACACGGCCTTCTCAAAGGCGGCATAGACCCGATAGCGTCCGGTCAGGCGGAACCACCGAGGCTCCTGTTCGGCACGCTGTTCGAAGCAACTGTCGGCGGCGAAGTAGACGTCCAGGCCGGGCATCTTGTTGAAGCCGACCACGCAGGCGGGCGGCTGCTGCGTCAGTTCGCGGGCCAGCCACGCATGATAGCGTCGCATCCGCCCGTGGTTCGTCAAGCCGCCGGGGCGATGCACGTGCAGCTCGAAGCCCTCCGGCACGTCGCCTTCCCAGGCGGTGGTGTAGACCGCGATCCTGTAGCCGCGCTGCCGGCAGGCCAGGGCGATGCGCCGCATGTCCCGCTGCAACCCCCCGTAAGGGAAGTACCGGTACAGACAGAAGGCCAGCGTTGTATTCTCTTGGCGGTCCATGGGAGGGATGCACCCGAGGGCTACGGATCGCGGAGGAAGTAGTCCGAGATCACGCCCATGAAGCGGTTGTACTTGACGGCGTAGTGCGACAGCCCCTTGACGCAATGCTGCTGCGAGTACTCCTTGTCGCGTTCGAGCAGCACGCCGCTGACGCGGTTCCATCGGGCCTCGTCCATGCTCAGGATCTCCTCGACCTTCTCCCGGTAGAAGCCGGCGACGGGCAGGTCGGAGTAGGCGTTGACGAACCACGGCATGATTCGCCCGATCTTCTTGAGCAGCAGGTTGTGCTGCGGCTCGAAGTCCAGGCATGACTCGTCCGTGAAGTTCTTGAGCCGCTCCATCTTCTCGGCGTTGATGTAGCCGCCGTCGAGACTGATCTGATGGCTCTTGGTGCCGGGGAAGGGAAAGAAGAAGGTCCAGCGGAAGCGTCCCGGCCGGGCGCGGCCGAGCAGCCGGATCGTGTCGAACACGTCGTCGGCGCTCTCGTGGGGAAAGCCGATGATGATAAAGACCGAACTGTGCATGCCATGACGCCGCACGATGTCCATGGCCTCGACGATGCTGTCGTTGCTCATGTGCCGGTTCAGGATGGTGCGGCGAACGGCCTCGCTGCCCGACTCGACGCCGAACTTGACGATCTGGCAGCCCGCCTGTGCCAGCGCCGCAGCGCACGCGTCGTCGAAGAACCCGACGTGGGCATTGACCACGAACGGGATGTCACTGACCTTGCGATACGCGCGGCAGAACTCCTCGACGTAGCTCTTGTCGAAGGTGAACAGGTCGTCGTCGAAGATGAACATTCGGATGTTGCGGTAGTTCTTCAGCAGGTACCCGATCTCCTCGATCATCTGCGCGACGCTGAACCGGCGGATGTAGTTGAGGCCCTTGAAGCTGCACTGAAGGTCCCGCTTGTAAGTCTCGACCATCACGTGGTTGAAGCAGTACGTGCACGAGAACGGGCAGCCGCGCGAGGCCATGAGCCCGACCCAGCCGTGCTTGGCGTCGATCAGACGCTGAAAGTCCATGACCTCGTAGTCTTTCTGCGGCAGCCGGGTCAGCTCCGGCAGGGGACCGACGGGATTGATCTGCATCCGTCCGTCACGCGCCCAGGCCAGATTGGGGACGGACTCAACGGATTCGTGACGGCCGAGCCGTTCGACGAATTCGAGAAACGCGTTTTCGCACTCGCCGCGAAAGGCATAGTCGAACAAGCCGGTCCGGAGCACCTCTTCGACGCTCATCAGGGTATGGACGCCGCCGATGACAAAGGGAATGGCGAATTGCGGACGCGCCCACTGGGCCAGTTGTTTCGCGTAGGCCCACTGGTTGGTCACGACGGAGAAGGCCAGGACGTCGGGAGCTTCCTGCGTGATGCGGTCGAGGAACTGCGGCTCGGTCGGCAGCGGTTCGAGCTCTTCGCAGAGCTGCCAGACTCCGACGTGGTGTCCGGCCTGTTTCAGGATAGACGCCATGTGCGCCACGCCGTAGTTGAAACCCAACTGCGATTCGGCCGACGGATATAAGAAGAATACTCTCATGGCAGTGGAGGTTTTGCCTGTCCTCTATTCCGATTCCGTCACCGGCGTCTGCGTCGACCGGCGCCGGCGTCGGTCCTTTCGGATCTCGTGAATCCTCTGCTGCGGACTCTCGAGCGTGCGGCCCGCTCGCTCCTGCGTGATGCGCATGATGATCTCGTCGATGTCGACGTGCTGCGGGTCGCTCAGCGTGTTGACGTGGACGATCCGGCATTCCGTGTCGCCGCAGGCGCTCCAGCGACGGACGAAATTCATGTTGTTGCTGCCGGCGAAGATGGTCAGCGTGGGCGTCTTCACGGCCGCCGCCACGTGCTGGCAGGCCGAATCGTATCCGATATACTCATCGCTGTGGGCGATCAGCGCGGCGACCTCGGAGATCCCGCACTCGACGACGAGAACGCCGTGCGGAATCGACGGGAAGTTCGCCGCCGAGAAGTGCGTCTCCAGGCAGGGCAGGCCGCAATGGCGCATGTCGGTCATGACTTGCCAGGCGCGCTCCGTCTCGTCGGGGCCGAACCCGCGATCGAGGAGAACGACGGTTTCCGGGACCGCCGCCAGCGCCCGCACGAGCCGTTTCTCGAATTCCAGACTGACTCGCTTGCGTGGGTTCTGCCCGACCCCGAAGTTGACGGCGATCACGCGTTTGGCGCCGGAGGCGCGGAGCAGATCGATCCGCATCTGCGCCGTTTCCAGGGCGGCTGGGGCGGTCCAGACGGTCGGGTGGCAAAACGGCGCGGCGCCGAAGACCGAGTCCATCCAGTCGTTGGTCAGTTCCGCCATGCAGCGTCCGCGCGTCGCCTCGGCGTGATTGCGGGTGTTGAAGAACAGGTAGTTCTCGCCGTGCAGCAGCGGGAGCACGCCGAGCTGGCTGATGCGTGAATCGGGGTCGATCACCAGGACGGACGACTCGCCCTCCTGGGGCATTTCGTCACGGAGGATCTCCAGCGCGGCGTGCCAGCCGGCGAACCGCTCGAACAGGCCTCCCCGGCGGGCATAGGTGATCGCTCGCAGGCGGATGGAAGGATCGCCTTCGAACAGTCCGGCGAGCTTGCCATTGCCGAGCACCACGATGTCCGTCTGAGGGAAGAGCTTTCGCAGCCGCTGGATCATCACGCTGAGGATCGCCACGTCGGCGCCGATCGTGACGCGCGAAAGCAGCAGGATGCGCGACGGGTTCTTGCGGACGTCATAGCGATACGGTTTCGTATGCGTGGTCAGCGCCCGCTGGTAGAGCTGTTCCGGCGAGGCGATGCCGAAGCCGGCCAATTCCTGATCGAGGATGCGGCCCGCCGGGACCGTGCGACAGAACGAGATGATCTGGCACATGACCCGGCTGTACAGCTCGACGGGCAGCTCCTCGAAATCATCGCAGAGCTTCTCCACGACGATGCCGAAGAGCGCGGCCGCCACGACGTTGTCCAGCTCCGGCTTCGAGTAGAACGTCCCCATCTCGCAGAGCAGGTCGATGTAGGCCGCCTCATAGAGGCCCTTCTGGAAATAGCGGTCGATGAACGAGAAAGCGATCTGACGCGACAGGTGTCCGAGGGCCTCGGCGTCCGTCTTGCTCTCGCGCAGCTTGTGCCATCTCTGTCGATAGACCTGTGGTTCCATCTTACGCCCACACGCTCAATAACGTCTCGGCCGCACAGAAGACCTCGGCCGGTTGGATCTCTCTCATGCACTCGTGCTGCCTCGGGCAGACCTTCAGATGGCAGGGCGAGCACTCCAGGTCTTTGCGTACGACGACGGTGCGGTCCGTGTTTGCGGCAGTATACCGCGGATCGGTCGGCCCCATGATGACCACGACGGGCACGTCGAACGCCACCGCATAGTGGCGAGGCCCGGTGTCGTTGGTAATCATCAGGTTGCAGCGTTCGACCACGGGCTTGAGCATCTCCAGATCGATCCTGTCGGCCCGCAGGTCGATGACCCTTGCTGTGGTGCGATCGACAATGGCTTGCACGATCTGATCCTCACCCGGTCCCGAAAGCAGCAGGACTTTGGCGTCGAGGTTCTCCTGGCACAGTTGGGCCAGTTCGGCAAAGTGCTCCGGCGGCCAGCACTTGGACGAGCCGAAACTGGCGCCGGGATTGAGGCCGACCACGAAGTCGCCTTCGCGGATTCCATGCCGCTCCAGCACGGCCTGCGCCGCTCGGCGGACGGAATCGCGAAAGAACAGCCGGGGTTTCGGGTCGGCAGGGATCTCCAGTCCGAGCCAGCGGCAGAGTTCGAGGTAGTAGTCGATCATGGGCATCGGCGCGATCCGGCCTCCGTCGCGAGAGACGGTCGGGCCGCCCGCCAGCAGGCCGGTCCGCCATTCGCGCCGGTAGCCATAGAGCGTTCCGATGCCGCTGAACCGCAACGTCAGCGCGGACCGCAGCGAGTTGGTCAGCAGGATCGCCGCCTCCGGACGCACCTTGCGTAACTGGCGGCGCATCTTCTGGAACCCGGCCCAGGATTTGTCGTTGCCGTCGATGAATCCGTCGAACCAGGGGCTGTCCCGCAAGATCTTCTGCGCCGAACCCTTGAGCACGCCGAAAATTCTGGCCTGCGGCAGATTCCGGCGCAGACACTCGAAGACGGGCGTGGCCATGACGACATCGCCGACCCAGTTGGGGCAGCGTACGGCCAGCGTCTGGACATGAGCAAGGGGCGATTCCATGGCAGTTATCTCAAGACCGCAGCCCCTCGACAGGCGAGGAGCCACGCATCCAATTGCAGGTCTACCTTCACAACGATTCTCTGGCTCAACGTCGACCCTGCATGATATAGAACGTCAGGGCCATCAATTGCAGAACGATTCCGAAGCCCAACGACATGAGAATGGGTTCAATCCTCCTGTCCGGGCTCATGAGGAACCACAGGGCCATCACCAGGCAGAACAGCACGAAGACCTGGACGATTCCGGCCAGCAGCCTCATGATCGAGAACTCGCCGAACATCTCGGATTTCTGCATCCGCTTGAGCTGCTCGAGAATCTCGACGAGCAGCACCGGCGTCTCCCGATCCGGCTCGGCATGTTCGTCCATCGCGCCGGTCGCCTCTGCGTGCGACGGCTCGATCCTCAGCTCCTCGGCCTCCAGAGGCGTCACCTTGTAGTCGTGCTCGCTGACCGATTCCACTTCGTCGGTCGCAGCGGCCCGCGGCGGCTCTTCTCTCGACGAGCGATGAAAGTCCTTAATCATATTGACAGCCTCTCTAATGTTGACCGCAACATGGTCTGGTGCACAGTCCTGTGAATCGTCGGGAACCGCAGACCCTGGACGCAGGAGAATGGTCCGGCAGCCGGCGCGGCGCCCGGCCTCCACGTCGCGCCCGCTGTCGCCAATCATCCACGATTGCTTCAGGTCGAGGTCCATCGCCTCGGCCGCCGCCAGCAGCATGCCCGGCTGCGGTTTCCGTAGATCACTGTCGCGCCGGTACTTCGGAATCACCCCATCCGGATGATAAGGGCAATAGTAAATCCCGTCGAGCGCGGCCCCCTTCAGCGCCAGCAACTCCTGAAGACGCTCGTGTATCCGGCCGAGCATCTGCTCCGAGACGATCCCCCGCGCGACCCCCGACTGGTTCGAAGCCACGACCGTCTTGTAGCCGAGCAACTGAAGCTCTTTGAGCACCTCGGCCGCGCCGTCCAGCAGCTTGACCTGGTCGGGGTGGCTCAGATATCCCGAGTCCTCAATCAAGGTCCCGTCGCGGTCGAAAAACACGGCTGCACTGGTCATGGCATCCTGCAAGATAGAAGACTACTCCGTGAAACTCCGTTCCACGAGGTCGCACACAATGTGATAGGCCAACTGGTGAATCTCCTGGCTTCGGGCCGTGGCTCGCGCCTCGGCACACAGGCACAGGTCCGCCATGCCCTCCAGCGGGCTGCTGCTCCTGCCGGTAAAGGCGATCACGCGAGCGTCTTTGCGTCGGGCCGCTTCTGCGGCCTTCAGCACGTTCGGGGAGGTCCCGCTGGTCGAAAAGGCCCAGAGGACATCGTCCTTCTTCACGAGAGCTTCCACCTGTCGGGCGAAGACGCTCTGATAGTCATAGTCGTTGGCAACGCACGTGAGCACGGAAGTGTCGGTGGACAGCGCCACGGCCGGAAGGGCCCGCCGCTCGGTCCGAAACCGGCCCACAAACTCCCCGGCGATGTGCTGGGCGTCGGCGGCCGAGCCTCCGTTGCCGCAGAGATACAGTGTACCGCCATGCCTGAGCGATTGCGTTATCATTTCGGCCACCCGGCCGACGGTCTCGATCCCATCCCGCTCGAACTGCGCGACGAGCGCCCGGTGGTCGTCAAGGGTTTCTCGAACGATCTGTCTGTGTCCGTCGGTCATACCGGCTTTGCCTGCAAGGCCCGGATTCTGTCGATGGTGTCGGTCGAACTCTTGTCCTTGACGAGCGGCGCCACCGCCACCTTTCCGCCGTACGACTCGACGAACTCCCAGCCCACAACACCTTCCTTGCCGTAATCGCCGCCCTTGACGAGCACATCCGGCCGCACCTTCCTGACCAGGTCCAGGACGCTCGGATCGTCGAAAACGGTGATGAAATCCACGGATTCCAGGCCGCTGAGCACTGCGGCCCGGTCCTGCTCGCTGTTGATCGGACGATTGGGGCCTTTCAAGGCCCGCACCGAGCGGTCGCTGTTGAGACCCACCACCACGACGTCGCCCTGCGACCGGCAGAACTCCAGATATTCGATGTGCCCGCGATGGAGCACGTCGAAGCAGCCGTTCGTGAAGACGATGCTCTGATGGCGGTCCCGGCGCCACGCCAGCTCCTCCAGCAGCGCCTCCAGCGGGCGGACCTTGTCGTTTCGCGTGCTGTAGAGCCGGGCGATCTCCCGCTCCATCTCGGCGCGGCTTACCGTGGCGGCGCCGAACTTCTCGACCTCGATTCCGCCGGCGATATTGGCCAGGTGCACGGCCGTAAGATAGTCGCTCTCGGCAGCCAGACTGACCGCCAGCGTGGCCAGCACGACGTCGCCGGCGCCGGTCACGTCGTAGACTGTACGCGGCTTGACGGGCACCAGTTGGCTCAGTTCCCGGGTCGCTAGGTACGCGCCTTCTCTGTCGAGCGTCACCACGACCGCTTCAAGGCTCAGGTTCTTCAGCAGATTCCTGGCGGCGCGGGCGGCGTCGGATACGGTGCGAATCTCCAGGCCGTACACGAGCGAAGCCTCATGTCGGTTCGGGGTGATCAGCGTCGCGCCGCTGTACTTGGCGTAGTCGCCCCGGGGCGTCGGATCGACGAGCACCTTCTTGCCAGCTTCGACCGCCAGGACGATCATGTGCCGACACAGCAGGTCCGTCAGGACGCCCTTGTTGTAATCCTGGAGGCAAACGATATCGACGCCGTCCAGAAGCTGGCGGTACTGGCGGAGCATCTGCTCACCCAGTTCGATGGGAGCCGGATCGGCCACCTCGCGGTCGATTCGCATCAACTGCTGCTTGTGGCGGTGCTGGGCCAGACCGACGACCCGTTGCTTGGTCACCGTGGGGCGGTCGGGCGCCTCGTGCAGTGCGCTTACATCCACACTGAGATCGGCCAGCATCTCCTTGAGTCTTCGGCCCTCTGCATCCTGACCCACCAGTCCGACGCAGACGGGCGCAGCGCCCAGGGCCGCCAGGTCGGCCGCCACCGAGGCCGCGCCGCCGCAGCGGTACTCGGTCTCGGTCACCTTCAGCACAGGCACCGGCGCCTCGGGGCTGATCCGCACGGCGTCGCCGTAGACATAGACGTCGAGCATGAAGTCGCCCGCGACCAGGACCTTCGGCGCACCGAGGCTGCCAATTGTCTTGAGTAGTTGCTCGTACATACCAGAACCGCCAACGCGGCCTAATCCCAAATCCTTACAAAGCCGGTATTGTACCGGCCAGGGTCTGTTCGATCAAGGCCCTTAACGGATCTCCGCCGGCCGTAAATCGAAGTTCTACCGCCAGATAGGCCGTCGGAACCGCCTCGTCGGGCAGGCTCAGGGGTGCGATCTTGGTCCAGTCTTTCTGGGTCGTCAGCAGCAGTTCCGCCCCGCAAGAGCGAGCGGCCTGGCACAGATCGGCCAGGTCTCGCTGCGCATACGCATAGTGATCGTCGTATGTCCGCGAACCGGCCAGGACGCACCCGCAAGCCCGGACCGTCGCGAAAAAAGCCGCTGGGTTGCCCAAGCCGCAGAACGCAAAGACCCTCTTGCCCTTTAGCTCTTCCAACGGGATTTCGACCCCGTCGCCTCGACGCGCCCCAACTGGTGCGTGAATGGAGCGGGCGACCACGAGGTCGGGATTCATCTGGCGGATTTCCGTCTCGATCTGGTAAAGCGTCTCCTCGGGAACCTGATCGCTGCGGGTCAGGACCACGGCATGGGCCCGCGTCAGCCCGCTGAGGGGCTCGCGAAGCAGACCGGCGGGCAGCAGCCGGCCGTAGCCGAAAGGGCAGGTCGCGTCGACGGTGACGATATCGAGGTCGCGTCCCAGCCGGCGATGCTGGAAGCCGTCGTCCATCAGAAGAACCTGGGCGCCGTGGTTGCGGATCGCCTCAGCCGCTCCGGCAACCCGGTCCGGCTTGACGATCACCGGCACGCCCGGACAGGCGGCGGCCAGTTCCGCCGGCTCGTCCGTCATAGGGTGGGTATTGCCCACCTTCGCGTCATGGTGTGCGGTGCACGCCCCACGAGCCTTGTACCCCCTTGTCAGGATAGCCGCACGCAGCCTTTTCTGGCCTATCAGCCCGGCCAGCCAGACCACCAGAGGCGTCTTGCCCGTCCCGCCTGTTGTCAAATTCCCCACACACAGGACCGGCACGCCAACGCGCTGGACCCTGAGCACCTGATGGTCGTAGAGGGTGTTTCGAACGCCCACGGCGAGCCGATAGCCGACCGAAGCCACCCGCAGCGCAAGTCTCATCGCCCGGGCCAACACGTCCCTGTGCCGGCCCGATACGATCGCCCTAAAGTCATCGTGATCCAACGGCATGGCCAGCAGTCATACCCGACAACCCTGCCCCGGTCAACCCTTGCCGCGACACAGTATCCCGGCGCACCGTCTGCGGCAGTGTATCCTCCAACGTTCGTGTTTGTGTTGGCAGGGTGGTCGGGGGCCTTATAATGGCTCTCGAAACGTCCGGAAACGCAGAAGGTACCGCCCGTGCAACAGAAGGTGTACATCGAGACGAGCGTAGTGAGCTATCTGACAGCGAGAGCCAGCCGGGATCTCCTTGTTGCTGCGCGTCCGGAGGTTACGGCTGAACTCTGGTCCAAGCTCTCTTCATCGGGTTTTGCGCCCTATGTCTCCACATTGGTCCATCAGGAAGCGCGTCGAGGAGATCCTGAACAGGCGCAGAAGCGGATCGCGGCCCTCTCGTCTCTGGCTGTGCTTGACATCGACGAGGAGGCTCAGGTGCTGGCCCAGAGCATCCTTGCCGCCAAGGTAATCCCTGCCGAGTATCCCGACGATGCTCTGCACATGGCTGTAGCGGCGGCGAATGGGATGGATGTTCTGGTCACATGGAACTTCGCCCATTTGAACAACCCCCTCGTGCGAGCACGAATTCGTCAAGCCATCGAAGCCCACGGCTATCGGTGCCCCGAAGTGTGCTCTCCGGAGGAGCTTCTGGAGATGGAGGTATGAAAGACCGGATTCATGAGGAAATCCACAAGCATCGCGCCGAGCACGCACGGAAATTCAATTTCGATCTCGCCGCCATGTGCGCGGACCTGCGAGAACGTTCACGCGACCTCAAGGTGGTCCGACTGCCCGCCCAAGGGATCAGTCCGAAGAAGCAAAGCGGACTGTGCCCATGAGACTGCCCCGTTCAGGTGCACAGAAGCAGTGGAAATGACGGAGCCTGTTCCGCCCAGCCCGTGGTTGTTCTTGATTGCTGAAAGAGGCGTAGAGCTTAAGCACATCGCGCCGACATCAAGGAGTTGGCCCGCGGGAGGTGCTTTCAGCACGCAACCAGCATGGCTTGGGCGACTTGTCTGGCTTTGTCGGGGCCGGCGAGCAGCTCGACGAGCTTCAGGGCGAACTCGATGGCGGTTGCCGGGCCCTGGCTGGTGACGCAGTGGCCGTCGACGACGACGCGGTCGCGGCAGACGCATTTGGGGTCCAACTGATTCTGCATGGCCGGAAAGCTCGTGGCCTTGAGGCCTTTGAGCAGTCCGTGGTGATGCAGGACGACGGCCGGCGAGGCGCAGATCGCGGCATACAAGCGGCCCGCGTCTTTCTGTTCCTTAAGCTTGGCGATCAGCGGAGCCGAATCCCGCAGGTGCTCGGCGCCCGGCATCCCGCCGGGCAGGGCGATGCAGTCGTATGTCTGCGCGACGCAATCGGCGATCAGGCGGTCGGCGAGGATCCTCACGCCCCGGCTGGCCGTGACCTGCAAGGCGTCGACCGAGGCGACGGTGACCTCGATCCCGGCACGACGCAGCGTGTCGATGATGCACGCCGCCTC
>CAZNSM010000072.1:0-2669 GCA_964575615.1 uncultured Pirellulales bacterium
CGCTCGTGCTGCATCCGCGCCGTCAGAGCAACCATCGCCAGATTGTGCGCATTGGTCACGCAGTCGATGTCGCCTGTGAAGCGAATTGAGATGGGCGTCAGAGGAATGCACTGGGCCAGGCCGCCGCCTGCGGCCGAACCCTTGATGTTGAACGTCGGGGCGCTGCTGGGCTGCCGAATCGCCCCGCAAACGCGTTTGCCCAGCACGCCAAGCCCTTGAATCAGGCCCAGCGTCGTGGTCGTTTTGCCCTCTCCCAGGGGCGTGGGCGTGATGGCCGTCACGTCAACGTATTTGGCGCGAGGTGAATCGTCCAGACGATCGAGAACCCTGGCGTAATCCACCTTGGCGAGCTTGGCGCCGTAGGGAATCAACTCGTTGTCGCGCAGGCCCAGCTCGGACGCAAGCCGCCGGATCGGTTTGGCCCGATCTTCGGCCGCGTCCGCGATCTGCCAGTCCTGCATTCTTCGCGGGTCGAGATTCATAGCTCCCGGTCAGGATCCCGTATCGCACATGCCTGCCCTTCTGCTGGGGCTCAGTCCTCATATTGTACCCGAAAACCGGTAAAATAGGTAATATCACAAGGCTGATTTTTGTAACTATCTTGCTATCTGGCGGCTTGACGAGCAGAAAAAGGCCCTTGCCCACCTCGACGGCGGGCGACATTTCGCTCTGCTGAGAACTGCCTTCAAGGCCTCAGAGGAGGATCTGCTCCCGGCCGGGATCGAAGCGGGCGACCTTACCCTCTTTCCACCCAAGCATAGCCATCTGGAGGGCCGTCTGGACGTGGTAGGCCAAATCCATCGGACTGGCGGTTTTCGTCATTCGCGACCGGCAGCAGGTCAGGAAATCACGCCAATACTCGACAAAATCCTCGCCGTGGTCGATGGGCACCCGCTGTGGCTGCTTTTTGGACTCCTGAGCCGGCGTAAAGACAATCTCGTTGCCCTGGATGGTCAGGGTGCCTTCCCAGCCTCGGATGATCGGAATCCGGCCGGGCGCCCCGCGAAAGCCCGTCGTTGTGTAGTCGTTGCCCTGTGTGCCCAGGACCGCCACGGTAATCGCTTCGGGGTAGTCAATCAGGATGTTGAATGTGTCGGGAATCTCCCGTTCATCGTAGCGGAACTTGCCGCCCGTGGCGACGACCGTGCTCGGCATGGTCACGCCCAGCATGTGAATGACAGGCGTGAGGCTGTGCGGGAACAGGTCGGTGCTCGGTCCGCCGGCGTAGTCCTCGTACATCCGCCAGCGGAAGAACCGGCTGACGTCGAAGGGCCTTTTCGGGGCGTCGCCGAGAAAGGCGTCCCAGTTCAGGTCCGCTCCCGGCCTGGCGTTGGGATCATCGATAGGCATGCCGCGTTCGCCCCAGTCACCGACGCGGAAATAGCCGCACTCGGCGTGGATCGGTTTGCCGATAAGCCCGTCCTCGATCAGCTTTCGCATTTGATGCCAGGCGCTGTCGCGCATTCCCTGGCTGCCCAACTGAAAGACGCGGCCCGACTTGCGGACTTCTTCCGCCAGCCGCTTGGTCAACTCGAACTGACGCCAGTGCGTAACGGGCTTCTCGCAGTAGACGTCCTTGCCCGCCTTGATTGCGTCGATTGCCTGATACCCATGCACGTGGTCCGGCGTCGCAATGCAGACGATATCCACGTTCGGATCGGCCAGCAACTCGCGATGGTCCATGTAGGCCTTGCCGCCGAAACCGTCGACGCGATGCTGGAGCCGGGGCCGGTAGACATCGCAGGCCGCGACGATCTCCACCGCTTCATTGCCTTGGGTCTTCAGCCAGTGCACCGCCTGGAAGTGCGCCCCGCTGCGTCCGCCGCAACCGATGAAGCCCACCCCGACCCGGTCGTTCGCTCCTCGAACCTGCCCCATTGCAGGTCTCCCGGAACTCCCGACAAACGCCACAGCCGCCAGCGCGCCGGCCCCATGCATAAACTTCCGCCGCGTCACTCTGGGATTCTCACTTTCGCTCATGGCACGTCGCTCCTCAGTCAGTCAAACAGCACGCTCTCTTGGGAAATCCATTCCCGGTACAGCCTCTCGATCTCCGCTGTCTCAATCCGCCCGTCCCACAGGGCCACGCCATATCGCAGCATCAGAGGCGCGCTCGATGGAACGACCAGTGGCTTTTCATGCAGTCTCATCGTCGCCGATAGGTACGCGAAAGGCGTCGTCATGGTGAACCACGTTGTCGGATGTCGGGGATTGTGCGGATGGCTGAACATCGCGACGGTTACGGCCTTGTCCTCTGCCCTCGACGTATACGCACACCAGTCGGAGTCCGTCAGCCGCTCCTCACCTCGGAAGACCACTCCCGGCTTTCCGTCGGCATTTCGGAACTGCCCATGGACATCCATCGCTCGAATGAAGCGGAGCCCCAAGCCGAAATAGTGCGATCCGCTCAGGGTAACCGACGCCTTGCCCTCCGGCGCGGAGAGCCGGCTTTGCCACGTCAGCAGAACCGCTCTCGGCTCGCCGGCGTGGCGCACGTTGATGATCCGCTGTTCATCCAGAAGCCGGCGACCCGCCGCATCGACCCAGTGAATCCGCTCGCCGAAACTCGCCCAGGACGGAGACCCGCTCCTGAGTTCGCGTTCCACAAAGGCGTCGTGTTTCTGGTATCCGGCAGTGGGCGTCTCTTCCCAGCAATTGACGCCGTCCAC
>CAZNSM010000072.1:2769-21320 GCA_964575615.1 uncultured Pirellulales bacterium
TTGATGCTGCGTTCGGCCTGCTCGACCGTGCCGCACTCGACGCTCAGGACGATGTCGCGCGGGGCTTTGCGGCAGATCGCCACGACCTTCTTCCAATCCACAACACCGTCACCGCAAGCACAACCGGCCGGCGTGCCGGTGACTTTGCCTCGCTCGGCCTTGGAGTGCTGAATGGAGATGTCCTTGGCGTGCAGGTGGACGAGCCGATCCCTGACGTGCTCCAACCAGACAATCGGATCGTGGCCGCTCAGGTAGGAGTTGCCGGTGTCGAAATTGACACCGATGGCGGGCGAATCCACGAGGCCCACAATGCGGTCGAGGCCGGCCGGCGTCTTGCTGTACTGCTGATGGGGCTCGATCCCAATCAGAATACCACGGTTCTCGGCGAATCCCGCCGCCTCCGTCAACGTGTACTTCATCAGCACATGGTCTTCCTGCCGCGTAGTCCAGCGGGGCTTGGGCCCCTCGTCTGTGTTCACCACGGGCGCACCGCACTCGGCGGCGAAGCGAATCGCCTGCTTGAGGTAATTGCCGCTGACGTCCGGGCGGCACAGCGCCGTGTGCGACGACAGCCCCGAGAGCTTCACGCCGGCTTTCTCGCAGGCCCGCCGGATACGGTACGGGTCCTCGGACATGGAGATCGTCATGTAGTAGCCGGCTTCGCTCATCAGCTCCCGGCCCAGATGAACCCAGGGCTCAATGTATTCATAGCCCAGTTCGGCCGCCTTTTCGACGCCCCATTCGAAGGACTTGTCCGCGTGACGGACGAACTCCATGTTCACGCCGATTCCTACCTTACCCATGTGTGAGTCTCCTTAGCAGTATGAACAGAACGCCGTATCCCCATACGTCACGATATGCCGGGCCCGTCCCACTGTGCCCTGTCGGGGCGAATGATCATTCGCCCCTGCTGGGTCACGACAAACTGCGCAGCCACGCGATCAGGCCGGGCAGTTGCTCCAGACTGAGAAACGTCACGGACAACGCAGCGATCACCCACATCGCCGGCTTGATCTGCCTGACCCGTCCCGAAACCAGATTGATTACCACGAACGAAACAAAGCCAAACGCCAGCCCCGTGCTGATGCTGTAGCTCAGTGCGATCATCACGATGATGATGAACGACGGAAACGCCTCCGCCAGGTCGCCGAATTCGATCCACCGGACCTCTTTGACCATGAACAGGCCGACCATGATCAGCGCCGGCGCGGTGGCGTACTTGGGAACGATGGCCACGACCGGAATGAACAGCAGCGCCACGAGAAAGAGGATTCCGGTCACGACTGCCGTCAGGCCGGAGCGGCCGCCCTGCTCGATCCCCGAGGCCGACTCCGCAAACGACGTCGTCGTGGAGGTCCCCAGCAGAGCACCCAGCATCGTCGCGGCCGCGTCGACGCCCAGCAGCCGGTCCAGACCCCGAATCCTGCCCCGCTCGTCGAGCATGTCCGCCTTGTGGCAGCAGGCCACCAGCGTCCCGATGCTGTCGAACATGTCGACGAACATCAGCGTGAAGATGCTGCCCATGAAGCTCCACTTCAACGCGCCGAGGACGTTCAGCTTGAACGCGATGGGACGGATGCTGACGTCGAAGGAGACTACCCGGTCGGGAAGGGCCACCTGCCCGGTGGCCGCCGCCAGCACGGTCGAGACCGCGATGCCGATCAGTAGCGAGCCGCGAACGTTGCGGCTTTCCAGGAAGATCATCGTGAGCAATCCGGCCAGGCCGATCAGCACCTTGGGGGTGATCGGGCCGGCGGAAACCATCGTGAACGGGTTGGCCACGACGATGCCCAAGTCGGTCAGCCCGATGAACGTGATGAACAGCCCGATCCCGACCCCGATCGCCGAGATCAGCGAGATGGGGATCGCCTCGACGATCTTCTTGCGGAGCCCGACCAGCGTCAACAGCAGAAAGAACAGGCCCGAAAGAAACACCACCCCCAGCGCCGTCTGCCAGTCCATCTTCCCCGAGACCACCAGCAGCGCAAAGATCGAGTTGAGCCCCAGGCCCGGCGCCATCGCGATCGGCGCGTTGCCGATCAGGCCCGCCGCGATGGTCGACAGCGCCGAGATCAGGCAGGTGACCGCGATCAGAGCGGTCTTGTCCATCCCGGTCGGCTCCAGAATGTTGGGGTGGGTGAAGATGATGTAGGCCATCGTCAGGAAGGTGGTGGCCCCGGCGACCGCCTCGATTCGCACGTTCGTCCGTCGCTTGTCGAGCTCGAAGTAATCCCTTAGCATTTCGCCCCTCGCATCGCCCGTAACCCGTAGGGGCGAATCATCATTCGCCCATACAATGCGAGCGAGAGGAGTCGAACCTCCACGTCCGAAGGACACCAGGACCTAAACCTGGCGCGTCTGCCAATTCCGCCACGCTCGCGACGGACCGCGCCCATTATGCCCCGGTCAGGGGAGCCGATCAACCGAAATCCGTTCCCGTTCGGCCACACTCAGAGGCTTTCGAAGTCCTCTCAATCCGCCTCGATCGGGATGCCGTTCTGCTGGCCCAGACGCACTTCGACCTCGTCGATATCCCTGGCATCCGTGATGCTGTCGGCATCGACATCGCCTGTCAGTGGCGAGGCGCATCCGGCAACCTCCGGACCATTGAGGATCGCGCCGTAGATGTCCCAATTGCCGTTGCGGTAGTCCTGCCATACCACGACATAGGCCTTCAGCCAGGGGCTGAAGGTGATGGCCGGGTGAGTCTGATCGGCGCCCTGTGAGACGATGGGAAACGCAGCCCTGGTGGTCAGATTGCAGCCGTAGATGTCCCAGTTGCCGTTGCGGCGATCCTGCCAGACCACCACGTTGTTGTAGACATCCGGATTCGAAGCCGCGACCGAACCCTCGAAACCCAGCAGCGCCGGCAAACGAGGATCAAAAACGTTATCGCCTCCAGTAACGGCGGTCCCTTCGCCCTGATCCTGCCAGACAACCCACTTGCCGGCAATCGCGGGTGACTGGCACGGCCCGACCACGCTACGCACTGGGAACCAGGCAGCGTCATCCGGATCGGACAGGTCCCAGCCGCTGATGTAGGAGACCCCATTGAAGACGTCCTCATAGACAACGGTGTCACCGTCAACATCCGGACGCCACTGATCTTCCGCGTTTCGATCGAGCCAGAACGGCTGTGCGTTGGCGCGATCCATTATGTCGACGCCGAGAATGTCCCAGCCGGCGTGTGCCGTCATCCGGCTTTGCGCGACCACCAGATTGCCGGAGACGGCCGGACTGCACTCGTCCGCCGCGCTTTCGACAACGGTGAAGAACGTTTCAGTGGAAAGATCCAGACCGACGATGTCGCAGTCGTCGAACAGAAAAAACTTGTTCTGCCAGACGACCACATTGCCGGACACCGCCGGATACTGCGATTCGCTCAACATGTCCGCGAGCGTCAGGGGATCGATGCTGCCCGGGTAGGAAATATCGGCCAGCGCAATGTCCCAGTCGCCGTTGCGATTGGTCTGCCAGACCACCGTGCAGTCATCGATGGCCGGGAACTGCTGATGCCCCGGCTCGCGGGCGATGGGAAACGTCTCGAAGGCCACCGCCACGGCCGAGACAATCAGTACGCCGAACAATGCGATGATGACTCCGCTGCGTCTGTTGCGCTGCTCCAACATGGTTTCTCCCCTTCCTGTGAAAGCCGCACTTCTTTCAGCCCTCCGCGATCGAACCCCTCGCCGTCTTACGACCACACGCCGACGCGGGGCCGATGACATTATAGCTTCCCATTCCCTTGAATTCAATGGCCTCGACGGCTCCTGATGGACATCAGGATTGGCCCTACAGGTCCTATTCGTCGTATGGGTCCATGGCATCAATAGGACCAATGGGACCGATAGGACCTATGAGGGACGCCGTGCCATGACAAACGTCAGAAGAGGCCCTCGTCTTCCGATTTCAGCTCGGGCGCGGGCTCTTCGGCGGCCGGCTCCGGCGTTTCCTCGCCGGGCTTGCTGATCTTCTCGATCCGCTTCTCGGCCTTCTGGAGGATCTGGCGGCAGTGCTGAATCAGGGCCACGCCCTGCTCGTACTGCTCCAGGCTGTCCTGGAGCGGGATTTCGCCCTGCTCGATCCTGTCCACGATGGTCCGGAGCCGCTTGATCGAGTCCTCGAAACTCAGCTTGGTGATGTCCTCTTCAGTTTTCTTCTGCGCCATGATATCGTTTCCTATCGCGTCCGGATGTCGTCGTTCACAAGGGCGAATCATGACTCGCCCCTACGGCACACTGCGAACCTCGCTCTGGATGACGTTCTTGCCGGCCAGTTCGGTAAGCATCGTGTCGCCGACCTGCACGTCGGCAAGCGTGCGCACGAGCCGGCCGGTCGTCTTGTTCGTCGTGATCGTATAACCCCGCGCCAGCACGCTCCGGGGGTCCAATGCCGTCAGGCGGCCCTCGCAGGCGGCCAACTCCACCTTCCGGGCATTCATCGCCGCAGTGATCGCCGCCAGCGCCCGGCTCGCCAACCCGCTCAGATCGAGGGTCATCAGTGCCAGCAGCCGATGGGGCTCGATCCGAGCGATGTGCTCGTAGCAGGCCTGCAACGTCGCACGCCGATCCGCCAGCAGAATCCTGACCACTTCGTCCAAGTCCGATGCCAGTTCGTCCACATGCTGCTCGCGCATACGGACCGCCAGCAGCGGATTGCGAAACGCGGAACTCGCCAGAATCGTTTGCAGGTACTCGCCGCCCAGCTCGACGCGCGACTGGACGCTGCGCGTCAATCGACTCGCCTGGTGACCCAGATCGGTCAGCACGTCGCGCATGTCCGGCACTGCCACCACGCCCGCCCTGGTCGGCGTCGAGGCCCGCCGGTCCGCAACGAGGTCGGCGATGGTCGTATCCACCTCGTGTCCGACGGCGCTGATGATCGGGATCTTCGAGGCGAAGATGGCCCTGGCCAGCACCTCCTCGTTGAAAGCCCACAGGTCTTCCAGCGACCCGCCTCCGCGGCCGACGATCAGCAGATCGAGCTTCAGTTGCCTGTTGCGCCGGTTGACGTCGGCAATCGCGTCGGCAATCTCCCGGGCGGCGCCTTCGCCCTGCACCGGAACCGGATAAAGATACAATCGCGTGCAGGGCCAGCGCTGGTGCACGCTGTCGGCGATGTCGTGGACCGCCGCACCCGACTCGCTGGTCAGGATGCCGATCCGCTCGGGGTACGTCGGGATCGGCTTCTTGTGCTCATCGGAAAAAAGCCCCTCCGCCCGAAGCTTCTGCACCATCTGCTCGAAGGCCAGTTGCAGGGCGCCGACGCCTTCGGGCGTCATCTCTTCGACGACCAGCGAATAGCGGCCCTGCGGCACATAGACGCTGACCGAGCCGGTGGCGATCACCGCCAGCCCGTTTTCCGGCCGGAACCGCACGCGGCCGAAGTTCGGTTTCCACATCGCACAGGCCAGGACCGCGCCTTCGTCTTTGAGCGAGAAGTAGCAGTGGCCGCTGGCATGCTGCTTCCAGCCGGTGATCTCGCCCTTGACCATCACCCGGCCGGGCAGGCTCGCCTCCAGCGCCTCCTTGACCAGAGCATTGACCTGGCTGACGGTGTAGATTTTCGGCGATGTCTTCGTCGGCATCCATCCTCCCTGATTGTGGGCAGATGATGATTCGCCCCTACGAGCGCACCAACACGACCCAGTAGTCCTTCGAGGGACATTCCAGCGTCAGCACGCCGGACTTGTCCACCATCTGAGGCGGCAGCCACTCGGACTCCATGACATTGAGCCACTGCACGGTCGCGGGACCCTTCAACGCGCGGGCGTCCAGCGTCACCTTGCCGCCGTCAGGAAAGTAGATCGCGTATTCGGTCCCAGGGTTGGCGAGACAGTAGGCCTCGTTCGATTCGCGGTCGCCCAGCAGATCATTGTGCGGCTCGCACGTCAACACATCCATCCGATCGGTCACCATTCGCATGCTGCGAATGTTGGCTTGGGCCTTGTCGCCCAGTCCCAGCCCTGAATCGGGACGGTGGAACCGGGCCGAGGCCAGACCGCCGAAGATGTTGCGCCAAAACCGCTCCATCGCATCGCGGTCATTGCCGTAGCGGCCGGTGTCGGCGCCGTAGATCTTCGTGTTGTTCAGCGGGCGGGGCCGGTCCGCGATTCGTGCCCGCTGTTTCTGGGCATTGTCCCAGTGGGCCTGGCCCTTCTGGTGGTTGTTCTGCGAGATATCGACGAAGGAGTAGAGTTCCGGATGGTCGAAAGTGGCGCGGTGCGAATCATGCGAAAGGTCCCAGGCGTCCCACATCTCGGTCGTGTGGACCTTGACGCCGGCGGCTTTGGCCTTGGCCTGGATGTGCCGGGCCCAGTAGGCGCCCCAAGCCGGCTCGCCGGAGGTCTCGTTGTCCATGCAGTAGAGCACGTTGCCGCGCTTCAGCGAGTGCGACAGCATCTTGTCCACGAATCGCTGCTGGTACGGCAGCACGACGGTGTTGTTCCGCTGATCCGGCGTGGTGAAGAAGAACGGCTGCTCGTTGCTGCCGGCGTGCTTGGTGTACTGCTCGACGAACATCGAGGCCTCGTAGGTGTAGTTGACGTTGTTCTTCGGGTTGTAGGGGCTGATCTCCCAATTCTTCCCCGAGTAATCAAAGCGGTCCCATACTTCGATCTGAATGATGATGTCGCGCTCCTCGGCCAGCGACAGCAGACTCTCGAAGCGGCGCCAGTATTCGTCGTTCCACCGGTCCAGGTCGTACTTGCCGTCGGGCCGCTGCGCGAACGCCTGCACCTCGAAGCCCTTGTCGAGCCGCGCGCTCATGGTGTTCCGTACGTAGTTGCCGCCGACGCTCGTGAGCAGATCGAGATGCTCTTTCAGGTCGGGAATCTGAAAGAGACTGTCGTCCTTGCTGCCCCCGATCAGCAGAACGGGCTTGCCCTCATACTCCCAGTAACGCGGGTTGGCCGGACAGATGTCGATCGTGCCGCCGGCCGGCGCGGGACCGGCGACACAGCAAGCACAGATCGAGGCCATTACCACTCGGATACACGCAGAACGAAAGGTCATGGCTGTTTCCTCCAAAAACAATCCAAACGATGTTCCATCGTCCGCCGATTATAGGCCAGCCCAGCCCCTTCATCAATCACGAACGTTGCTCCACGGGTCTTGGCGCCTCATGTGGACTCAACTTTTCCCTTGAAAAACCCCTGGCTGGCGGGC
Source organism: uncultured Pirellulales bacterium (assembly GCA_964575615.1). GTDB lineage: Bacteria > Planctomycetota > Phycisphaerae > Sedimentisphaerales > Anaerobacaceae > Anaerobaca. The sequence continues at coordinate 9,936 of CAZNSM010000072.1, forward strand.
ATCCTGTGTCGAAACGACCCGAAGGGGCAAATCCTGATGGACATTGGGATTCGCTCCTGCCGACTGCGACTGTAAAGGAGGCACGTGTATGTTCGCCCGCCAACGTCTGATCCGCATGACCGGGTTCGCCGCCGTACTGGCTTTCGTCTGCTGCGCCGGCGCCCAGGAGGCCAATTACGACGAAGCCAAGGTCCCCAAGTACGCGCTGCCCGATCCGCTGGTCTGTCTGGACGGCACGAAGGTCACGGACGCAACGACGTGGTCGCAGAAGCGGCGTTCCGAGATTCTGCGCCTGTTCGAGGAGCACGTCTACGGCCGCTCGCCCGGCCGGCCCGAGCAGATGACGTTCATGACGACGTCCCTCAGCAGGAACGCTCTGGCGGGCAAGGCGACGCGCAAGGAGGTCACGGTCTTTTTCAACGGAAGCCGGCAGGACCCCAATATGACGATCCTGGTCTACCTGCCGAACGAGCGGAGCAGGCCGGCGCCGCTGTTTGTTGGACTGAACTTCGGTGGCAACCATACGATCCATACCGATCCGGCCATCACGATCACCAGGAGCTGGACGCGAGACGAGGACTCCAACCACAGGGCCACAGAGGCCGGACGAGGCAAGGCCGTGAGCCGCTGGCCGGTCGAGCGGATCCTTGAGCGGGGTTATGGCGTGGCTACCATCTATTACGGCGACATCGATCCGGACTTCGACGACGGTTTCAAGAACGGCGTCCACCCTTTGTTCTACAAGCCGGGTCAGACGCAGCCGGGCCCCGACGAATGGGGCTCCATCGGCGCCTGGGCATGGGGCCTCAGCCGCGCGATGGACTACTTCGAAACCGATCCCGACATCGACTGGAAGCACGTGGCCGTGATCGGCCATTCCCGGCTGGGCAAGACCTCGCTCTGGGCCGGCGCTTCGGATGAGCGTTTCGCCATCGTGATCTCGAACAACTCCGGCTGCGGCGGAGCGGCGCTGTCCCGCCGCGAGTTCGGCGAAACCGTCAAGCGGATCAACACCGTGTTCCCCCACTGGTTCTGCGACAACTTCACGAAGTACAATGACAACGTGGCCGCCTGCCCGGTCGATCAGCACATGTTGATCGCGCTGATGGCGCCGCGTCCTGTTTATGTCGCCAGCGCCGAGGAAGACCGCTGGGCCGACCCGCGAGGCGAATTCCTCGCCGCTAAAGGCGCTGACCCCGTCTACCGACTGCTGGGCACGGAGGGCCTGCCCGCCGACGAGATGCCGCAGGTCAGTCATCCCGTGATGGGAACGATCGCCTACCACATCCGCCCCGGCAAGCATGACGTTACAGACTATGACTGGGAGCAGTACATGGATTTTGCCGATAAACACTTCAAAGCCGTGAAATAAGATCGTATCTCGGACCACACGAGGAAGGAGCAACCATACCATGCAGGAACGAAAGTCATCATCCCTGATTCTCATCGTCGCGCTCGCAGGACTGCTCGGGTTCGCCTTGTCGCTCCAGGCACAGTCAGGCGGATCGGCGAGCGGCCGATGGGAATACCGCGTGCTGGACACGAAGGACATGATCATCCATCCGGCGATGACCGATGCGCAGATCGACGAGGCCAAGCGGGTCGGTATCACCGCCGCACGCAACCTCGACAGCGAGTTCGACCGAATCGGCGCCGAGGGCTGGGAGCTCGTCAGCTTCGCTGACCGCGTCGCCGTGTTCAAGCGACCGAGAAACTGACGGCTCTTTCATACGATCGCACGCAGGACAAGGAGTAACAAGCGGTGAGAACAGAAGCTCATACGCGAAGGTGGGTTCTCTGGCTGCCGGCATTGGCCGTCCTGGGGACATGCGGTCCGTTGCACGCCGGCGACGCGACCGCGGCATTGGCGGAGAAATACATACCGAGGCTCGAGAAGATCCTCATGGAGAACATCGGGCCGTTCTGGTTCGACAAGAGCCTCGATCACGAGCACGGCGGCTACATCATCAACTTCGGTCCCGATGGCCAGGCGCGAGGGTCCGGCACGAAAATGATCGTAAGCCAGGCCCGCACAGTCTGGCTGTTCTCGCGTCTGGCCCGCGCCGGCTATCGGCGGGACGAGCATCTGGAAGCAGCCGCACACGGCTATCGGTTCCTGACCGAGAAAATGTGGGACTCCAAACACGGCGGGTTCTATTGGGAAGTCGACGCCACCGGTGAGCGACAGCTCAAGCCCCGCAAGCACCTTTACGGCCAGTCATTTGCTTTGTATGCGATTTCGGAGTACTACCTCGCCAGCCGCAGGAGGGAGACGCTGGACTTTGCGACGGAGTTCTTCCGGCTGCTCGAAGAGAAGGCCCACGACAAGGCCCACGGCGGCTACTTCGAATCGTTTGAACCCGATTGGACGCCCGTTGCAGCCGACGAGGCTTCCTACATGGGCGCGCCGTCCGGCCTGAAACTGATGAACACGCACCTGCACATGATGGAGGCGATGACCACATTCTATCAGGCCAGCCGGCTCCGCCTGGCGCGCGAGCGGCTGATCGAGCTGATTGGCATCGAGAGCAACGCGGTCGTCCGCAAGACGCTCGGCGCCTGCACGGACAAGTACGATCCGGACTGGACGCCACGACTGGACGCCAACTACGCGCGCGTCTCCTACGGGCACGACATCGAGAACGTCTGGCTGCTGATGGAGGCGTGCGACGCCGTGGGCCTGTCGAACGGCCCCTACATGGACCTGTACCGGACGTTGTGGGACTATTCGCTCCAACATGGCTACGACGAGGCCAACGGCGGGTTCTACTACACCGGGGACTTCAACCGTCCCGCCGACGACCGGGACAAATCCTGGTGGGTTCAGGCCGAAGCGATCGTCAGCGCGCTACGCATGTACCGCGCCACGAACGATGTGAAGTACCTGGCCGTCTTCGAGAAGACCTTCGAGCTGATCGAGAGCAAGATGGTCGACTGGGAGCACGGCGAGTGGCACAGCAGCATCACGCCGGACGGAACGGCCCGAGGCGACAAGGCCAATCCCTGGAAAGCTGGCTACCACAACGGACGAGCCATGATCGAGTGCATCGAAACGCTCCGCACCTGGACGAAACAACAGCAGCAGTAGGATGGGCTTTGGCCCATGCGGCCGATCACACCGCAGCGTCACTCGATGCGCTTGCGATAGAGGCGGGTCTGGAGCGGCCCCTGGAACGCGGTCCAGTTGGCGTCGCTAACCTCCCCCTCGATTGCGGCGTGGACTTGGTCCATCTTCGCGTCGAGGTCATCGATGTAGTACACCATGAAGGCCTCGGCCGTGGCGGGCAGCTTGGGCGAGCCGAATTCGTACTGCCCGTGGTGCGAAAGGATGATGTGCCCCAGGGCATCGAGCACCTCCGGACTGACCGCCACGCCCTCGCTTCGCAATTTGTCCGCCTTGCGATGGATCATCAGCAGCGTCTTGTTGATGTGCCCGATGAGCTGACCTGAGTCGGTATACGAGAACGCCATGTCGTAGGATAGCTCTTCGGTCTTGCCCATATCGTGCAGGAAGACGCCAGCCAGCACCAGGTCGCGCTGGACATGGGGATAGAGCGGCAGAATCGCCCGGGCCACGCGCAGCATGTTGTGCGTATGCTCCAGCAGGCCGCCGATGCAACCGTGGTGCATCTTCATGCCGCCCGGCGCCGCGCAGAAGCTGTCCATCATCTCCTTGTCGGTCAGGAACGCCGCGGTCAGCGCCTTGAGATCCGCGTTCTGGATCTCGCCGACAATCTCCCGAACCTCGGCGAACATCTTCGTCACGTCGCCCGTCGTGCGAGGCAGAAAATCCTCGACGGTGATCTTGCTCGGGTCGATCGGGGTGATCGTATTGATCACGATCTGGAGGTTGTTCTGATAGAGCTCGCTTCGCCCTTTGACGTGAACGAAGCCGGGCTTGGGCAGGGACTTGTAGACCAGCTCGCTGGCCTGCCACATCCGCCCGTTCAGTTGTCCGGTTCGATCGCACAAGAACATCGCGATGTACAGATCACCTTTCGTGGTGCTCCGCAAGATCGGGTCGCGAACCAGATAGATGTCGTTGATCGTCTCTGCCGGCCCGATCTCGTTGATGAACTTGTGCGCCATGATCGACTCCCAATGGGGTTGCCCTTCTCGGATTTCGGGCCATCATAGTAGGTACGGAGTCATTCCGCAAGGGGAACGTGAAACACATGGAAAACGCATCCGGCCTCCCGTGTCGACAACCCCCAGGGCCGGCGGCACTGTCTATCCTTGGCCGGGGCCCGTCCAGGCCACGAGGAGGACCGTCACATTGTCGCTGCCTCCGGCCCAATTGGCCGCATCGACAAGGGTCCCGCACGCCAATTCCGGCTCCGCATGTGTCGCGAGCATCTGAGCGATAGCCTCATCGCTCACCATATCGGTCAGGCCGTCCGTGCAGAGCAGGAACCGGTCTCCCGGTTTCAGGGCGGCCGACCGGACGTGAGGCTCGACCGCCTCCGGCATACCCATGTACTGCGTGACGATGCCCTGCGCGCTGTGGTTGGCCGCCTCATCAGGTGTGATCTGCCCGGCGTCGATCAGCTCCGACACCAGTGAATGGTCCTCGCTGAACTGCTGGAGCCGCCCGTTGCGCAGACGGTAGATCCGGCTGTCCCCCACGTTGGCGGTATAGACGCGATCCCCGGAGAACAGAAGCAGAACCAGCGTCGCCCCCATCCCGACGTAGCCGCTCTCACTGTCACCCTCGCGCCGGACGTGATGGCTCTGGTGGAGAATCGCCTCTCGGAGCAGCCGGCGAATCGATCGATCGTTGCGGGTTTTCAAATGGTCCAAACCCAGCTCGACGGCAGGCGGCAGGTCCTGGGCAACGGTCCCGGCCGCGATCGCCCCACCCCGATGGCCTCCCATCCCATCGACCACGAGGAACACCCCCGCCTCGGGCTCGGCCACGAAGGCATCCTGATTGTCCTCGCGCAGTTTGCCGACATCGGTTGCGGCCGCCCATCTGAAGCGAGGCGATACGCCCGCCGCAGTGCCCGAACGCTCGATCATCGTCACCTCCATGTTTCGCTCACTCGATCAAACGCTGCTTACACCATGGGCAGTAGTTCCAGAACTCCGAATCCACCGACCACTTGCATCGCCCGCAGACCTCGCCGAACGGCCGGACTCGCCAGGGTCTGCGGACCTTCCGCCGGCACCACGGGCAGTACCGCATGAATCGCATCAGCCCGCCGCCGCAGTGTGCGCAGCACGCGTGATAGCGCACGCCCTTGGTGGGCGTCGCGCTCGGCGCCTTGAAACCCGGGCCATAGCACCAGGGACAGTACCGCCATTCCGGCAGCACCCCCTTGCGGCACCGCGGGCAGAGGTGAGTGAACGTGGTGTCCGATTCGAACCGGTTCCGCTCGCTGCCACACCACGGGCAGATCTCCATACTCTCGGCAATTGGCTCGCCGCAATCGACGCACCGGAACGACGCCGACAGAACCCTGTCGTATCGCTTCAGGAAAGCCCCCCGCCGTACCTTGTGCCAGTCGGCCTTGCGCCGCTCGTGGCTTCTGGCGCCGATGCCCAGCCGAAGACCCTTGGGCATCGCCTCGATCAGGGCTGCCCGCATCTCCGCCGCGTCGGGGAACCGCTTCCGCGGATCGATCGCCAGCGCGCGTTTGAGAAACGCCAGCATCGCCTGACTGGTCCGGTCGCGCAGACGCTGATACCCTCGAGGCGGCCAGCGGAAGGGCCATCGCGGCAGCACACCTGTGAGATACTCGTACAGAATCAGCGCGACCGCAAAGCAATCGCTCTGGTACGTCGGCTTGCCGTAGGCCTGTTCGGGCGCGACGTAGCCCGGTGTGCCGAAATCGTCCACGGTGGCCATGCGACCCTTGACCTTGAGGCTGATCCCGAAATCACCCAGCGCCACCCGTCCGTCGGGAAAGAGAAAGATGTTGTTGGGCGTCACGTCGCAGTGCACTACCCGATGCCGATGGGCATATGCCAGTCCGTCGAGCACCTGGAGCACGATCGAGAGGATTCGTTTGACCGACATCGGCCGCGAGCGATCCTCCAGCGTCCCGACCGACAGCTCGGTGGCCAGGACCGCGTAGCCGTCGATGACATCGGCGTTCTTGATCGGCATGATGTGCGGGTGCCGCAGCTTGGCGACCAGCCGCACCTCGCGAAACAACTGCTCGCTGTCCCGCTCTCCGCTGACCCCTACCAACGGGATCTTCAGTGCCACGCGGATGTCCTCGACGGTATCGCGGGCCCGCCAGACCTCGCAACTGCCGCCGGTGCCCAGGTGGGCCTCCAGACGGTACTTGCCCAACCGCCGGCCGATGGCCAAGGGGGCCTTCCTGCGACTCAGAGATAGTCCATGTGTCTCGGCCAATGCCTTGCTCCTGCTGTCCGACGGCACATACGCGTCACGCCGGGACCGCCCATTCTAACGACACGTCGAGCCGCCCACAATCCCGCGATTCACGTCGTGCGCCATTCAGCCGGCTGCACCCGTAGGACGAATCATGGCTCCCCCCTGCAACCACTACGAACGCCGGAGGGGACAGAATTGCCTTGAATCACGCGGGATCTTGAGCTATAAACAGCCCATCCTATACGGGCGAGTGATTCTTCGCCCCTGCCTATGACGTGTTTGAGGCGTGAAATACATGAGATACAGTCAGATGCTGATCCCGACGGTGAAGGAAGTTCCGGCCGATGCGGAGATCCCCAGTCACCAACTGATGATCCGGGCCGGCCTGATCCGCAAGGTCGCCAGCGGGACGTACACCTACCTGCCGCTCGGATGGCGGACCCTGAAGAAGATCATCGAGATCGTCCGCGAGGAGATGGACCGGGCCGGCGCCCAGGAGATACTGGTGCCCTGCCTTCAGCCTCGTGAGCTGTGGCAGCAAACCGGCCGGGACGCCGACTATGGCGAGACGATGTGCCGGCTCCAGGACCGCCACGGCCGCTGGAACGTCCTGGGCCCGACCGCTGAAGAGGTGTTCACCTTCCACGCGGTCCACGAGATCAGCTCCTACAAGCAACTGCCGATCAACCTCTATCAGATCAGCCCGAAATTCCGCGACGAGTTCCGGCCGCGGTTCGGCGTGTTGCGGTCGCGTGAGTTCATGATGAAGGACGCGTACAGCTTCGACGCCAACCCCGAGAGCCTGCACAAGTCGTACATGGCGATGTACGACGCTTACTGCCGCGTCTTCAAACGCTGCGGCGTCGAGTACGTCATCGTCGAAGCGGAAACGGGCGAAATGGGCGGCTCCGGCTCGCACCAGTTCACCGTCCCCTGCGCCTCCGGCGAGGACACCACCGTCTACACCGAAGACGGCTCATACGCGGCCAACCTCGAAAAGGCGGCCGTTGATCCCCTGCCGAAGCAGCCGCCCAACCCGAATACGCCGCTGCCGGAGGACGTCCACACGCCCGATGTCGGGACCATCGAGGCGGTCTGCGGGTTCCTCAAGACCACGCCGGAACAGATGATCAAGACGCTGATCTACGCCGTCGGAGACCAGGCCGTCGCTGCTCTGGTTCGAGGCAATCACGACGTGAATCCTGAGAAACTTACACAGGTGCTCGGCGGCGCCCATTCGGAGCTGGCGGACGAAGCAACGATCCAGAAGGTCACCGGCGCCAAGGTCGGATTCGCCGGACCGGTGGGTCTGGCCGGACGCGTCGCGAAGCTGATCGTCGATCACGCAGTCGCGGCGATGGCGGTCGGCGTCACCGGGGCCAACCGCAGCGACTACCATACGAAAAACGTTGTTCCGGGGCGGGACTTCCCGCTGGAGGGTGACAACGTCGTCGTGACCGACATCCGCAACGCGGTCGAAGGCGACACCTATCAGGGCAAGCCTCTGCGGTTCAAGAGGGGCATCGAGGTCGGGCAGGTCTTCAAGCTCGGGACCAAGTACAGCCAGAAGCTCGGGGCGACCTTCCTCGACGAGAACGGGGTCCAGACCCCCTGCCTTATGGGCTGCTACGGGATCGGGATCAATCGGATCATGGCCTCGGCCATCGAGCTGTACCACGACGAGAACGGCATCATCTGGCCGATCTCGATCGCGCCGTTCGAGGTGCTGGTCACGCCGGTCAACCAGGACGATCCGGCTGTCTCCGAGGCCGCCGAGAGGATTTACACGGAGCTGAAGGCCGCCGGCATCGAGGTCCTGATCGACGACCGCGATCTGCGCGGCGGCGTCAAGTTCAAGGACGCCGACCTGATCGGCATCCCGATCCGCATCACGGTCGGCAAGAAGTCGGTTGTCGAGGGCAACGTCGAGGTGAAACTGCGGACGGAGAAGGAAAGCCGCAAGACGCCGATCCAGCAGGCGTCACGGACCGTCGTCGAATTGGTGGAATCGCTCAAGAAACAACTGGGCGCGTGACCGTTCGGAGCAGGCCTGTAAGGGCAAACGTAAACAGAAGGCAACGCCTCACGGCGTCACTGCAGACCATACAGAACAGGAGAAGCCTCATGGACCCGAACAACCTCTCGCGAAGGAGTCTCATGCATAGGACCAGTCTGCTGGCGGCCGGCGCGGTCGCCGCGCATCTGACCAGCAAGGCCAGTGCCATCGAGATGGGCAAAATCGAGCGTGTGGCGACGAAGGGTCGGATCAAGCAGTCGGTCAGCCGCTGGTGCTACGGCAAGTGGTCGCTCGACGAACTGTGCGAGGTCTCGAAGCGGCTCGGCCTCCAGGCCATTGATCTGCTCGGGCCGGAGGAATTCGAGACGGTCAAGAAGCACGGCCTGATCTGCTCGCTGGTCAACACCCACTCTCTGACCAACGGCCTGGCCGACAGGAAATTCCACGACGAATGCCTCGCCAAACTGCGGGAAGTCATCGATGCGACGGCGGCCGCCGGCTTTCCTACCGTGATTTCCTTCTCGGGCAACCGTCGCGGGATTCCCGATGACGTCGGTGTGGATAATGCCGTCGAGGCCCTGAAGAAGATCGCCGGCCATGCCGAGCAGAAGAAGATCAACATCGTCCTGGAGTACCTCAACAGCAAGGTCAACCACAAGGACTACATGTTCGACCGCACCGCCTGGGGCGTCGAGGTCTGCAAGCGCGTCGGGTCCGACCGCGTCAAGATTCTCTACGACATCTACCACGCCCAGATCATGGAAGGCGACATCATCCGGACAATTCGCGAGAACAAGGAGTATATCGGCCACTATCACACCGGCGGCAATCCCGGACGCAATGAGATCGACGAGACACAGGAGCTGTACTACCCGGCGATCCTGCAGGCGATTGCCGAGACCGGCTACAAGGGCTACGTCGCGCACGAATTCGTTCCGAAAGGCGATCCGCTGGCCGCGCTGACCTACGCGACGCGGATTTGCGACGTGTAGAGCGTTCGGAGGCGCGCTGTCCCGACGGATCGCTCGGGGCCACTCCTACCGGACGGCCTGGAGGCATGCCTGCCGGGTCGGTAAGGTCTCGTCACTGTTCACCCTGCCTGCGTTGATGGTCTTTGCATCTTTGAGCCAAGTCGGGTAGACTCATGGCACAGGTGGTGTCTGTCTGGAGTCGCTGTCGTCCGAAAGAGAGCCCATGGTTCGCACCAATTCTCTCGCAAAGAACCTGGTTTGTCTGCTTGCCGTCGTTTGCACATCCGTCCCGGCCAGGGCGGAGTTTCTCAGCCGCAAGCAGGCCAAGCGCTGTCCGCGCGGCCGGGTCGCGTGCCTGCCGAGTCCGACCATGGGTTCGCGCTACCTGGATGCAGACGATCTCGGCAGACACTCCTACGGATTCACGTTGTGGGAGCAGAACGGCATCGTTTACACCTGTCGCGGCGGCCACATCGATGTCACACATCTACGCAAGGTCGCCGACTGGACGGCCTATCTTGCCTACCACATCCGCGACCTGCTGACCCAGGACTTGATGGAAATGTCGTACAAGATGTGGGAACCTTCGAAGTACCACCTGCGGCTGGAATACCCCAGCGGCTGGCAGTATCTGCCGCTGGAAAGCCGGGGCACGATCATCCACGAGGTCGCGATCGATCTGGCCTCGTATCTGGCCTACACCGCCAGCATCTGGCATGAGATTCTCACCTGGCATGGGTTCAAGGGCGCCGGCGTTTACCCGGAATACCACTCGGCTTTCTCGTGGGAAGACAACTACTCGAATGCCATGGGCGGTCGCATTGGTGCCCTGGCGTTGCGCGATCCCGTTCGCCAGTTTGACGAGGCCGTCACCTGGCATCTGGAGCAGGAGATCCGGAGGCTCGGACGCCAGCCGAAACGAGTGGCCCGTCAGACCGCAGAAGCCGTCCGCGGCGTGTGGTTCACCGGCGGGTACGTCGTCGTGACGATGGTCAAGAGACATCTCGACATCGGCATTGACGACGGGTGGATCACACCCTGGCTTGTACCGGGCATCGCGGAGTGCCCGGACGAGCAACCGCAATGCTGCCTGGCCCCCAGCCTGAGGAACGTGGAGAAATACGGCTTTCGTGTAACCGTCGAGATCGAACCGAAAGAATGGGAGAAAGGAGAAATCCTGAAGAAGGCGTATCCGGATCCCCAGGACAGGCGGGATCGGATCGACCCGATGAAGCATCTGGCTGCCATCATGGAAGCCATCCGAGGCGAAACCATCGAGCGGTACGGGCCACGGGCCGACGAGTACGAGATTCCGGCCCATCTGGCGCACGCCGAGGAGTTGGAACACAACGGCTGAAGCGGAGGAATCGTCGCATCCTGATGTGGGAACTCAGAGAGCCCAACCCGGTCAAGTACATCGTGGGAATTCTCGCCTGTGACGAACGCGGCCTGGGCGCCGCCAGGGACGCGGCGGCCTCGCAGCTTGGCTCCCTCGATCTGATCAGTGACATCTGGCCGTTCGAGAAGACCGACTACTACCGGGACCAGACTGGTCCGGTCATTCTCCGGCAGTTCGTCTCGCTCGAACGGCTCGCCGACCCAGGCGAGCTGGCTCGGATCAAACATCGGACCAACCGAATCGAGCAGGAGCTGGCCGCGATGCTGGCCGGGCCCTATCCTCGACCGGTCAATCTCGATCCGGGCATCATCGAGCCGTCCAAGCTCGTCCTGGCCACGACCAAGAACTACGCGCACCGCGTCTACATCGGCGCGAAAATGTACGCCGAGGTCACGCTTGTCTTTGACAGAGGCGCGTGGTGTCCTCTACCATACACCTATCCGGACTACCGCCAGCAGACCTACTTCGACTTCTTCAGCGAAGTGCGAACCCGGCTCTTGCAGCAGCGGAAATCGGAAACGCACGAGAGATGATTTGCCGCGCCGAGCCGGACGGACGGCGTTGAGGAGACTATGCTGATTCTACTGGCTGTGGCTCTGCTGGCCGCTGCGTGTGCCTGTTCCGCACTGCTGACGGCCGGCGCCAAGAGACTGGC